>JALHPN010000127.1 GCA_022842465.1 Polyangiaceae bacterium
GTGGCGGCCTCGGTCGCCGCCGCCGCGGCGCAGGCCGCCGCGGCGCAGGCCGCCGCGCCGCCGAAGATCGAGCTGCCGCGTGGGGGCCGCGAGATCTTCCCGAAGTACCGGCTCGTCGGCTTCTGCGGGACGCCGGGCGCGCCTGCGCTCGGCCGGCTCCAGGGCGACCTGACGAAGCAGGCGAAGAGCCTCCGGACGTACGCGGAGAAGTACGGCGGCGACCGGGAGGTGATGCCGGTCTTCGAGCTCATCGTCGTCGTCGTGCAGGGCGCGCCCGGAGCGGACAAGATGTGGCGACGGCGCATCCCGACCAGCGTCATCGACGATTATCTGCAAGCTGCACGCAGAGAGAAGGCGCTCCTCCTCCTCAACGTCCAGCCCGGGCACTCCGACTTCCTCACCGAGCTGAAGGAGCTCGAGAAGTACCTTCGGGAGCCGGACGTCGGCGTCGCGCTCGATCCCGAGTGGGCGATGAAGCCGAAGCAGAGGCCGGGGAAATTCTACGGTCAGACGAAGGGGCCGGAGATCGACGCCATCGCCGAGTACCTCGAGGGCATCGTCACGAGCGGGGATCTCCCCGAGAAGGCCCTCGTCTACCACCAGGTGAACGACTACGTCGTGAAGGAGGAGACGGCGCTGAAGCCCCGGCGCGGCGTCGCCCTCGTGAAGAGCGTCGACGGGCTCGGACCGAAGGGGCCGAAGATCACGACCTACAACTTCCTCGTGAAGCACCTCCAGCCGCCCGTCCACCCGGGGTTCAAGCTGTTCTTCGACGAGGACACGGCGAACGGCGGGCGCCTCATGAGCCCCCCCGAGGTGCTCGGCCTCGTCCCGAAGCCCGAATACGTCATGTACGAGTGAGCGGCCGCGCTCATGACGCGGTGAGGCGAAGGGCGTCCCGAATGGCTCTCCGTGACGGACGTGGGTCGCCGGGAAGGCGCTTCTGTGCAAAATGCTCAGGATCTTGCGCCGTCGCGATTTCCTCACCGGAGCCCTCGCCTCCGTCGTCTACGTGGCCTGCGGAAGCACGGAGCGCGGCGGGGTCGCCCCCCCGCAGGCGCCGCCCGAGCCCACGCCCGACGCAGGCCCCGTCCCCGAGGCAGGGCCCCCTCCCCTCGCCGCGACGTCGCCCGCCGAGGCGAGCCACGACGTCTTCCCGCAGGGCGTCGCCTCGGGGGATCCGCGGCCCGACCGGGTCCTCCTCTGGACGCGCGTGGAGCCCGCGAAGGTGTCGCGCGCGGAGGCGGACGACATCGAGCTCGGCTGGGTGATCGCGAACGACGAGGCGCTCGAGGAGATCGTCGCCCGCGGCACCGTGACGGCGAAGGCCTCGGCCGATCACACCGTGCGCCTCGTGCCGACGGGGCTCCCGGCCGGCAAGGTCCTCCACTACCGCTTCGAGGTCCTGAAGGACGCCGCGACGATCACGACGCAGGTCGGTCGGACGAAGACGGCCCCCGCCGCCGGCGCGGACGTGCCCGTCGCCTTCGCGTTCTGCGCCTGCCAGGACATGATCGGGCGCTACTGGCACGCCTGGAAGCAGCTCACCGACGACCAGCCCGACCTCGACTTCGTCCTCTTCCTCGGAGATTACATCTACGAGTCGGTCAACGATCCGCGGTTCCAGTCCACGACGCCGGAGCGCGCGATCTCGCTGCCCGACGGGATGGACACGTCGGCCGCGCAGGACAAGTCGCGCATCGCCGCCGCGACCCTCGCCGACTACCGCACGCTCTACAAGACGTACCGCAGAGACCCCGTCCTCCGCGAAGTGCACCGGCTCTGGCCCTTCGTCGTCACGTGGGACGACCACGAGTTCGCCGACGACTGCTGGCAGGACCACGCGACGTCCTTCAACGAGCTCGACCCGGTGACGAAGGGGTTCACCGACGAGAAGAGCACGTCACGTCGCACCGCCGCCAACCGCGCCTTCTCCGAGTTCCAGCCGCTCGACGTCGCCTACAAGGAAGGCGCCTCGTTCCCGGCAGACCTCCAGATCTACCGGAAGCTCTCCTTCGGCAAGCACGTCGAGCTGTTCCTCACCGACCAGCGCTCGTATCGCTCGGATCACCTGATCCCGGAGGGGCCGACCGACGTGGCGGTGGGGAAGCTGACCGCGAACACGATCATCGGCTCGCGCTACTTCGTCCGCAAGTCGGTGTTCGACACCCGCGAGGCCGCGGCGAAGCCCACGCTCCTCGGCGCGGCGCAGAAGCAGTGGCTCCTCGACGGGATGAAGGCGTCGACGGCGACGTGGAAGGTCTGGGGCAACGAGGTCCAGCTCTACGAGATGGCGCTCGTCCTCGGGAAGCTCCCGCGCGTGCCGGACCTCGTCAGCTACACGGTCTACATCAACGCCGATCAGTGGGACGGGTACCGGAGCGAGCGCGCCGAGGTGCTCTCCACCCTCGCGGCGGCGAACGTCGACAACCTCCTCGTGTGCACCGGCGACATCCACTCGTTCTACGCCGCCGAGCTGCACGTCGACTTCGCCGCGCCGAAGCCGAAGCCCATCGGCGTCGAGTACGTGACGGCCGGGATCTCGAGCGCCTCGCTCCGCGCGCTCGTCGAGAAGATCATCCCCGAGGGCAACATCCTCCGGCCCGTCGCGGAGAGCTGGGCCGTCGCCGCCGACGCGGCGCTCCTCGAGACGAACCCGCACCTCGTCTACGCCGACACGGACGCGTACGGCTACGCGGTCGTGAAGGTCGACGCCACGAGGGCCGAGGTCGTCTTCGTCCAGACCTCGGATCCGACGAACTTCCAGCCCCAGGGCACGACGCGCCACGCGTTCGTGACGCACGTGGGGACGAACAAGGTCACGCCGCTCTGAGTGGCCGGCTTCAGGCGGCGGCGCGGAGCGACGCGACGAAGGCGCCTGCGCCGTGCGCGCGACGGCGGAAGAGGCCGGGGGCGAGCCCGTACCGACGCTTGAATGCCTTCGCGAAGGCGAACTCGGAGGCGTAGCCTACGAGAGCGGCGACCTCCGCGAGCCCGTCGTCCGTCGTGACGAGGTGCTCGGCGGCGCGAAGGAGCCGGAGATCGACGAGCCATCGCCGCGGCGACGTCCCGAGCGCCCGCCGGAAGCGACGCGCGAGCGGAGCGCGAGAGAGGCCGGAGGCGCGCGCGAGCGACGCGAGCGTCCAGCGCTTCGCGGGGTCTCTTCGCATCGCCTCGACGGCGCGGGCGACGAACGGGTCGAGCGGCGTCCGGGCGAGGCCGAGCTCCGCCTCGATCACGGCGACGACCGCCCGGCTCCGCGCGACGTCGGCGCGCCGCACGCGCCCCTTCGCGTCCTCGAAGACGACCTCGACGGAACGTACGCGCGCTCGAAGCATGGCGATCATGATGACGCGAGCGCCGCCCCGCTGCCAAGCCGCGGAGCCGATCGGACATGCGGACGCGCCCGCCGGACATGGGCGAAACCTCGCCGGCGCATCAAGGTGGCGAGGTGACGACCGATCCCCCCGAGCCCAGTTTTCTCCCTCGTCGCGCGGCCGACGCGCTCTTCGCCTCGCGCACGGTGCTCGTCTACGGCGCGGTGAGCACGGCCCTCGCGCGGAGCGTCACGACACAGCTCCTCGCGCTCACGTCGGAGAGCGACGCGCCGATCCGCGTCGTCGTCCACTCGGAGGGCGGTCACGTCGAGGCGGGCGACACGATCCACGACGTCATCCGCGCGGTCGCGCCGGACGCCGAGATGGTGGGGACGGGCTGGGTCGCCAGCGCCGGCGCCCTGATCTTCGCGGCGGGCAGGAAGGAGAACCGGGTGTGCCTCCCGAACACGCGGTTCCTCCTCCACCAGCCCCTCGGCGGAACGCAGGGCCGCGCGTCGGACGTCGCGATCGAGGCCGAGCAGATCGTTCTGATGCGCGCGCGCCTGAACCGCCTCTTCGCGGAGGCGACGGGCCAGCCGTACGAGCGCGTCGTACGGGACACCGAGCGGAACTTCTGGATGAGCGCGAGCGCCGCGCTCGAGTACGGCCTGGTGCACCGGATCGTCGACCGCCTCCCACAATCTGCTCACTGAGTGGTTGAACCATTTTACCAGTACGCTATCCTGATCCGGGATGGCGCCGGTCGTACGTCGTGCCGCTCGTGAGCTCGCCCTCCAGGACTGGATGGTGCTCGGCTACCTCCTCCTCCTCCTCCTCGCCTCGATCGCCGGAGACGGCCCGCGGCGCGCCCAGGCGGTCGGCTACCTCCTCCTCGATCTCGCGGCCTTCCTCAGCGCGATGCTCCTCGCCCGGGGCGGCACGCTCGAGGGCGTGTCGGGCGCGCTCGTGTACCGCGGCGGCCTCGTCGCCGGGATCTTCGGCTCCTTCGCCCACCTCCCGTACGTGCTCCCGACGGCGCGCTCGGTGCGTCTCGACGCGGACATCCGCGCGTTCGACCTCGCCGTCTTCTCCGTGGAGCCGGCGGAGCTCTTCGATCGCTTCGTGTCCCCCGCGACCACCGAGTGGTTCTCGTTCTTCTACTTCGGGTACTTCTTCCTCGTCGCCGGCCACGCGCTCGTCTTCATGTTCGCCTGTCGCGACCGAACGCTCCTCGCGGAGTTCTCGCTCGGGTTCCTCGCGCTCTTCTGCGTCGGCCACCTCCTCTACATGGTCGTGCCGGGCCACGGGCCGTACTGGTACCTCGACGGCCGCTGGGCGCACCCGCTGGAGGGGCCGTTCTGGTGGAAGCTCGTCCTCGCCACGGTCGAGAGCGCGGAGGTCAGCGCGCGGACGGACATCTTCCCGAGCCTCCACACCGCCGTCCCGACGTTCCTCGCGCTCTTCGCGTACCGGCGGCGCGGCGCGGCGCCGTTCCGCTACGGCTGGCCGCCGCTCGCGGTCTTCGCGTCGCAGATCGTCCTCTCGACGATGTTCCTCCGCTGGCACTACCTCGCCGACGTCGTCGCCGGGCTCGCGCTCGCGGCGTGCGCGGAGGCCTTCTCGCCGCGCCTCGCGCGCTGGGAGGAGGCGCGTCGCGCGCGCGCGGGGCTCACGCCCGTCTGGGCGGCCCCTTGGCCCGTCAGGCAACCCGTGTGAGCTCCCGTCGGTGAGGACGCGGCGCGTCACCGCGGGCGTCCGTGTCTTCTGCCTGTCAGGTTTCTCGTGCCGTTCGGGTGACGCCTCGTCGCGTTGCGCGACGGACCGCGCGTGGCGAGCATCCGAGGCACACCGCGGAGGTAGCCTGTGCGCTGGCTCGTCACCATCGTCTCGATTCTCGTCGTCGTCGGCTCCCTCGCCGCCGTGAAGGGCGCCCAGATCGGCCAGCTCATCGGCTTCGGCAAGCAGGCCGAGAAGGACGGCCCGCCGCCGGAGGTCGTGTCGACCGCGAAGGCGACGGAGCAGGCCTGGGCCGGGAGCCTCACCTCGGTCGGGAGCGTCACGACGTCGAAGGGCGTCTCGCTCGCGCCGGACGTCCCGGGCGTCGTGACTCGCATTCATTTCGAGTCCGGTGCGACCGTGAAGCGCGGCGACGTCCTCGTCGAGCTCGATGCGAGCGTCGAGCGGGCGCAGCTCGCGGCCGCCGTCGCGCGGCGCGACCTCGCGAACAGCAACATCGGCCGCACGCGCGCCCTCGCGAAGTCGGGCGTCCTCTCGCCGGCGCAGCTCGACGCGGACGAGGCGGCGCTCCGCACGGCGATCACCGACGTCGAGGGCATCAACGCGCAGATCGCGAAGAAGACGCTGCGCGCGCCGTTCCCGGGCAGGCTCGGTCTCCGCTCGGTGAACCTCGGGCAGTACCTCCAGCCGGGCACCCCGGTGACGGTCCTCGAGACGACGGAGGCGGTGAAGGTCGACTTCTCGCTCCCGCAGCAGCGGCTCGCCGAGGTCCACACGGGGATGCCCGTCCGCCTCCAGCTGAACGCGAACGACGCGGCCGGTGACGCCGGCGCTGCGATCGAAGGGACCATCGCCGCCGTCGACCCGACGGTGGACCCGGTCACGCGCGTCATCCGCCTCCGCGCCGACGTGACGAGCGGCGGCGAGAACCTCCGGCCCGGCATGTTCGTCGAGGTCGAGGTGCTCCTCCCCGGTGAGAAGAGCCTCGTCGCCGTCCCCGCGATGGCCGTGGTCCACGCGCCGTACGGCGACTCCGTGTTCATCGTCGAGGAGAAGAAGCCGGACAGCCCCGGGCTCCGCGAGACGCCGGACGGCAAGAAGGTCCTGAACGCTCGCCAGCAGTTCGTGAAGCTCGGCCCCGCGCGCGGAGACTTCGTCGCCGTCCTCGACGGCGTGAAGAACGGCGAGGAGATCGTGACGTCGGGCTCCTTCAAGCTCCGGAACAACGCGCCGATCGTGGTCGACAACACGAAGGTGCTCGAGCCGAAGCTCGATCCGCGCCCCGAGAATCGCTGAGAGGTCACCGTGAAGCTGACCGACATCTTCATCCGGAGGCCCGTCCTCGCGATCGTCCTGAACCTCGTGATCCTCGTCGCGGGGCTCCAGGCCGTGCGCTCGCTCACCGTGCGCCAGTACCCGAAGCTCGAGAGCGCGACGGTCACCGTGCGGACGGCGTACGTCGGCGCCAACGCGGACCTCGTCCGCGGGTTCATCACGACGCCGCTCGAGCGCTCGATCGCGGCGGCCGACGGCATCGACTACATCGAGTCCCAGAGCGTCCAGGGCCTCTCGACGATCAACGTCCGCCTGAAGCTCAACTTCGACTCGGGGCGCGCGCTCGCGGACATCAGCGCGCGCGTGAACCAGGTCCGCGCCGACCTCCCCCCCGAGGCGGAGGTCCCGGCCATCGTCATCGAGCCGTCCGACGCGCAGATCGCGGCGATGTACCTCTCGTTCTCGTCGCCGATCCTCGAGGACAACCAGGTCACGGACTACCTCATACGCATCGTCCAGCCGCGGCTCTCGGCGATCGACGGCGTGCAGCGCGCCGACATCCTCGGCGGACGCGCCTTCGCGATCCGGGCGTGGCTGAAGCCGGAGCGCATGGCCGCGCTCGGCGTGAGCCCGACGTCCGTGCGGCAGGCGCTCGCGGCCAACAACTTCCTCTCCGCGGTCGGCGAGACGAAGGGCAACCTCGTCCAGCTGAACCTGACGGCGGGGACGGATCTCTCCAACGTCGAGGACTTCCGGAAGCTCGTCGTCAAGCGGCAGGGCGACACGCTGGTCCGCCTTGCCGACGTCGCGGACGTCGTGCTCGGGGCCGAGACCTACGACCAGGACGTGCGGCTCAGCGGCGAGCGGGCCGTGTTCATGGGGGTCTGGGTCCTCCCGAACGCGAACTCGCTCGACGTCATCAAGGCTGTGCGCGAGGAGCTCGACGCCGTCCAGAAGGAGATGCCGTCCGGCATGACCTCCTTCGTGGCGTACGACTCGACGAAGTACATCGAGAGCGCGATCGAGGAGGTCGTCGAGACGCTCATCGAGACGGTGCTCGTCGTCATCCTCGTCATCTTCCTGTTCCTCGGCTCGATCCGCACGGTCATCGTGCCCGTCGTCGCGATCCCGGTGTCCCTCGTCGGCGCGGTCTTCCTCATGCAGGTGCTCGGGTTCACGGTGAACCTGCTCACGCTGCTCGCCGTGGTGCTCGCGGTGGGCCTCGTCGTCGACGACGCGATCGTCGTCGTCGAGAACGTCGAGCGGAACATCCGCGAGGGCAAGACGCCCTTCCAGGCCGCGCTCGTCGGCGCCCGCGAGCTCGTGGGGCCGATCATCGCGATGACGATCACGCTCGCGGCGGTCTATGCGCCCATCGGCTTCCAGGGCGGGCTCACGGGCGCCCTCTTCCGCGAGTTCGCCTTCACCTTGGCCGGCGCGGTGTTCATCTCGGGCGTCGTCGCCCTCACCCTGTCGCCGATGATGGCCTCGCGGCTCCTGCGACAGGACCACGGCGGGTGGCTGGCCGGGAAGATCGACCGCGGCTTCGCGCGGGTGCGCGGCGGCTACGAGCGCCTCCTCGCCGGCTCGCTCGGAGCGCGCCCGGCCGTCTACACGGTGTGGGTCGTCCTCTCGCTGCTCGTCGTGCCGCTCTACATGCTCTCGCCCGGCGAGCTCGCGCCGAACGAGGACCAGGGCGGCGTCTTCGGAGCGCTCGAGATGCCGGCGAACGCTACGCTCGAGCAGGTGACGGAGTCGTCGGCCGAGGTCGGGCGCCTCATGAAGGAGATGCCGGAGTTCGACCACTCCTTCCAGATCACGTTCGCGTCGAACGGGTTCGGCGGAATGCTCGTCAAGCCGTGGAACGAGCGGAAGCGCGACATCTTCGCGATCCAGGAGGAGCTCTCGATGAAGACGATGGGCGTGCCCGGCGTGCGCGCCCCCGTCTTCCTGCCGCCGGCGCTGCCGAGCCCCGGGTTCTTCCCCGTCGAGATCGTGATCGCCTCGACCGCGAGCCACGAGGAGATCCTGCGGTTCGTCGACGACCTCTCGAACGACGCGATGGCGAGCGGTCAGTTCGCCTTCCCGCCGATCATCGACGTCCGCATCGACCAGGCGAAGGCGCAGATCGAGCTCGATCGCGACAAGATCGCCTCGATGGGGCTCACGATGCGCGACGTCGGGTCGGACCTCGCGGCGATGCTGGGCGGCAACTTCGTCAACCGGTTCAGCATCGCGGGACGCAGCTACAAGGTCATCCCGCAGATCGAGCGAGCCTCGCGGCTCACGACCGACCAGCTCACCCAGATCCACATCGGCGGGCCGGGCGGGCAGCTGATGCCGCTCAGCGCCGTCGCGACGATGAAGGCCGGGGTCGAGCCGCGCACGCTGAACCGGTTCCAGCAGCTGAACAGCGTGAAGATGTCCGGCGTCGCGACCCAGTCCCTGAACGGCGCGCTGGAGGTGATCGAGAAGGCGGCGGCGAAGAAGCTGCCGCCGGGGTATCGCGTCGACTACACGGGAGAGTCGCGCCAGCTCCGGCAGGAGGGCGGGAAGTTCCTGCCCGCGATGGGGCTCGCGCTCCTCCTCATCTTCCTGGTGCTCGCGGCGCAGTTCAACTCGTTCCGTGATCCGTTCGTGATCCTCGCGGGGTCGGTGCCGCTCGCGATGTTCGGCGCGCTGATCTTCACGTTCCTCAAGTTCGCCGGGCCGCCGGGCATGCGCTTCGCGCTCACCGAGGGCTGGACGACGACCTTGAACATCTACTCGCAGGTCGGGCTCGTCACCCTCGTCGGCCTGGTGTCGAAGAACGGCATCCTCATCGTCGAGTTCGCGAACGCAGAGCAGGAGCGCGGTCGCTCGAAGCTCGACGCGGTGCGCGCGGCGGCGTCGACCCGCCTCCGGCCGATCCTGATGACGACGGTGGCGACGGTCGCCGGGCACTTCCCGCTCACGCTGGTGACCGGGCCGGGGGCGGTGGCGCGGAACTCGATCGGCGTCGTGCTCGTCGGTGGGATGGCGATCGGGACGGTGTTCACGCTCTTCGTGGTGCCGTCCTTGTACGTGCTGATCGCGAAGGACCACCGCGGCGAGCACGTGCACGGGGGTGAGGGGGAAGGCGGAGAGGCCGCGCTTCCGATTCCCGCCGAGTGACCTGACCGCCCGACCCCGCGGACGGCCCGCGAGAGCGCGAGCATGGAGTCCGGAGCCCGTAGCGCGGCCGGTCGCGCCGATTGCGCCCCTCCGCGCGCGCGTGCGATGGTGCATGGTGGGGGGGCCATGACGCCATGTCCATGACGATCGAGCAGCTGCACCAGCTCCTCGCGGCTGGGGTGAAGCACGGGGCGAGCGACATCCACTTCCGCGTCGGCGGGCCGCCGACCTATCGCGTGCGCGGTGGGCTCGCGCAGCTCAAGTACGAGCCCTTGAAGCCGGCCGACACCGAGAGCCTCGCGCGGCACATGCTCCGGGACGCCGACGTCGCGAACCAGCTCGCGACGCTCCAGGAGCTCGACACGAGCTACTCGGTGCCCGGCGTGGCGCGGTTCCGCGTGAACGTGCACCGGCAGCGCGGCTCGCTCAGCCTCGTCTTGCGCATCATCCCGAGCCACGTCCCGACGCTCGACGAGCTCGGACATCCCGCCGTGCTCCGCAAGATCGCGGAAGAGGAGCGTGGCCTCGTGCTCGTGACCGGCGCGACCGGCTCCGGCAAGACGTCGACGCTCGCCGCGATGATCAACCACGTGAACGAGACGCGCCCCGTCCACATCCTCACGATCGAGGACCCCATCGAGTTCCTCCACAAGAACCAGATGGGCTCCGTGACCCAGCGCGAGATCGGGATGGATACGCGGAACTTCAACGTCGCGCTCCGCGCCGCGCTTCGCATGGATCCGGACGTCATCCTCGTCGGCGAGATGCGTGACGCGGAGTCGATCGACATCGCGCTCAAGGCGTCCGAGACGGGACACATGGTCTTCTCCACCGTCCACACGACGGACGCGTCGAAGACGATCGGCCGCCTCCTCTCCACGTTCCCGGGCGACGAGCAGCAGGCCGTGCGCGTCCGCCTGGCCGAGAACCTCCGCGCGACCGTCAGCCAGCGCCTCCTCGCGCGCGCGGATGGGAAGGGGCGCGTCGCCGCCATGGAGATCATGGTCGTGAACGGAATGGTCGCGGATCAGATCCGAGACCCGTCGAAGGGCACGAGCCTCAAGGACACGATCGAGAAGAGCCGCACCCAGTACGGGATGCAGTCGTTCGATCAGCACCTGACCGATCTCTACAACCAGGGGGCGGTCACGCTCGAGACGGCCCTCTCCGCGGCCTCGAACCGCGCCGACTTCGAGCGCGCGCTCATGTTCTCCCGCTGAGGATCGCCTCGCGACCGACTCAGCGCACGGGAACGTCCGCGAGCCGCACGATCTCGCGGCTCTCGACGCCCACGAGCTCGGCCGCCGACCGCCCGGTCTTCGCCTTCACGCGGTCCACGAGCCACGTCCCGACGCGCATGCCGACCCAGCGCCGCCCGTCGGGATGCTGCACGAGCCACGCGTCCCAGCCGTCACCCGCCTCACCGACGGCGAGCACCTCGCGCGCCCATGCCTCGATCTCCGGGACCGGCTCGCCCCAGGGCGGACGCGCGCCGGCGACGTCGCGCTCGAACGCCGTCGCGAGACCCTCGGCGACGACGGCGTCGAGGAGCGTCCTCGTCGTGACGCGCTGCGCGCGCGCGAGATGATGAGCCTCGTGGAACAGCGTCTTCCGAAGCTCGTGTCTCACGAGGGCGAGCACGTCACGCCCCGGACCGACGGACCATACGATCTCCGCGGGCGGCACCGTCGTCCCGTTCTCGCCGGTCTCGGGGATGACGTTCGGGGACGTCTCCACGCGGAGCACGATCGTCCTCGGCAGCGACGACAGGCTCTGTCGCGCGTCCCGCACCGCCACCTCGGCGACGGCCTCGACCGCGCGCTTCTCGTCCACCGTCAGGCCCCGCGCTTCGACCGTGACCTCGCGCCTGCCGCAGCCCGCCGCCAGGCCGAGCACGAGGACGACGAGGGAGCTCGAGCGGATCCACTCTGACATGTCGCGGCGGCGCTCCTCGGACTCCCCGCGTGGATCCTACCCGACCTCGGCCTCGGCCTCGAGATAGAGGCACTCGTAGCGGTAGACCGTCTCGAAGCCGAGGTGCTCGAGCATGGGAGACGACGTCGCGTCGCGCGCGTGCGTGACGGCGAGCTCGATCCCTCGCGCGGCGAGGAACGCGAGGCGTGCGGCGACGAGCGAACGGTAGACGCCGCGCCCGCGGGCCCCGGGGACGACGACCCCGCCCACGAGGTACCCGAAGCCGTGGCGAAGGAACACACCGCACGAACCGATCGGGGAGCCATGCTCGAGCGCCCAGAAGAAGTGGGCGGTGCGCGGCGAAGCGGTGATCGCGGCCCGATGCGTGCGCCGCTCGACGACCTGCTGCTCTTCCGCGATCCCCCACGCACGGGTCTCGAACGCGACGTACGCGTCGACGTCCTCCTCGCGGACTTCTCGCACCTCGACGAAGGCGGGCGTCGCGATCGCGAGATCCGTCGTACACGCCATCGCACGCACTGGCCTGGCCTCGAAGCCGCGCGCGACGAGCCGCTCCCGGAGGTCCGATGGGGCGCTCCAGTACCCGACACACCACTTCACGGGGGCCCGCCGCGCGCGATGCTCGGCGACGATGCCGTCGATCACGCGGTCGGCCTCGTCCGCGCGCAGATCCGACTGGTACACCTCGTTCAGGTACCCGGTCACGGACGGGGTGATGACCTGGTAGAAGCCTTCGCGCGCGACGATGCGCGTATCGTCGCGATGAAGCTCGCGCCCCATCGGCGCGACGAAGGCGGCACGGCGAAGCTGCTCTTCGCCGAAGCGCCCGCCTAGACGAGGGGAAGTCATGGCTCCTCTCCGCTAGCACTCCGCCCGCTCGAGCGCATGCTCGCCGCCCCACGGGCGTTCGCACCGGAAGCTGCCTATCGATCGCGTGGCCTTTACGCGGGCTCCCTGCCCGTCTATCCACGCCGGCATGCGTCCCCTCCTCGCCCTCGCGCTCGCGTCGTCCGCCCTCCTCGCCTGCGGAGGGGCCGCGCCGCCGCCCGCGACCGCAACCGACGCGCCGGCGAAGGCCGCGCCCTCGACGACGGACGCGAAGGCGGACGACGCCGCGAAGAAGACGGCCGCCCTCGAGAAGCTCACGGCCGGGGAGGCGAAGAGCGGGACGTGCACGGACGGTCACAAGGCGGCGCTCGAGAAGCTTCTCTCCGACCTCGAGGCCGCGATGAAGACGAAGACGTCCGAGGACGGCAAGCCGCTCGACCTCGACGTCATCGGCAAGAAGGTCGTCGCGCTCGGATCGGCGCCGAAGGCGACCGAGATGACGGTGACGGGACGCTCCACCGAGCTCCACGTCCTCGCCTTCGGCGCGCGCGAAGTCTCGATGGACGTGCTCGTCGGCAACACCGCGGCGTCCACGCGCCGCTCGCCCCACACGAGCGTCGCCGCCAAGACGATCGACGTGCCCGACGTGGGCGCCGTCGACGTCCAGGCGGACAGTCGCTGGACCGAGATCAACCCGGGCCAGCCGCTGGTGGTGAAGCTGAGCGGCGAAGGGTGCGCCGCTCTCGTCACCTTCCGCCGGCGCTGATCGGCCGCGCCCCGCTCAGCTCGCGAGGAGCGAGCGGAGGACGAACGGCAGGATGCCGCCGTTCTTGTAGTAGAGGATCTCCTGCGGCGTATCGATCCGGACGATCGCGCGGAGCTCCTTCGTCGTACCGTCCGGCGCCTTCGCGCGGACGGTGACCTCACGGCCTCCCTTGAAGCCCGCGTCGAGGAGCGCCGGGAGACCGACGACGTCGTACGTCTCCTCGCCGGTGAGGCCGAGCGAAGCGGCGCTGTCGCCGGCGCGGAACTGGAGCGGGAGGATGCCCATCCCGACCAGGTTCGATCGGTGGATGCGCTCGTAGCTCTCCGCGATGACGGCGCGGATGCCGAGGAGCTTCGGCCCCTTCGCCGCCCAGTCGCGCGAGCTCCCGGAGCCGTACTCCTTCCCCGCGATCACGAAGAGGGGGACCTTCTCCTCCGCGTACTTCACGGACGCGTCGAAGATGCTCATGACCTCGCCGGAGGGCATGTGCTTCGTCCAGCCGCCCTCGGTGCCGGGCGCGAGCTGGTTCCGGAGGCGCACGTTCGCGAACGTGCCGCGCACCATGACCTCGTGGTTGCCACGGCGCGCGCCGAGCGAGTTGAAGTCCTCCTTCTTCACGCCGTTCGCGAGGAGGTACTTGCCGGCGGGGGTGTCCGCCTTGATCGACCCGGCGGGCGAGATGTGGTCCGTCGTGATGCTGTCGCCGAGGACGGCGAGGACGCGCGCGTTCGCGATCTCGACGACCGCGCCCGGATCCTTCGACATGCCGACGAAGTACGGCGGGTGCTGGACGTACGTGCTGTCCTTCTCCCAGACGTAGAGGTCGCCCTCCGGCACGGCGAGCGAGCGCCACTGCGGGTCACCCGCGTACACGTTTGAGTAGATCGACTCGAACATCTTCGGGGTCAGAAACTTCTCGACCGCGCTCGCGACCTCGGCCTGCGTCGGCCAGATGTCCTTCAGCATGACGGGCTTCCCGTCCGAGCCCGTCCCGAGCGGCTGCGTGGAGAGGTCGATGTCGGTCGTGCCGGCGATCGCATAGGCGACGACGAGCGGCGGCGACGCGAGGTAGTTCGCGCGGACCTCGGCGTGGACGCGACCCTCGAAGTTGCGGTTGCCGGAGAGCACGCTCGAGACGAAGAGGTCGCGCTCGTCGATCGCCTTGGAGATCGACGGCGGGAGCGGGCCCGAGTTGCCGATGCACGTCGTGCAGCCGTAGCCGACGACGTAGAAGTTCAGCTTCTCGAGATACGCGAGGAGGCCCGCTGCCTCGAGGTACTCGGTCACGACCTTCGAGCCGGGACCGAGGCTCGGCTTCACCCACGGCTTCGAGGTCAGGCCCTTCTCGACCGCCTTCTTCGCGAGCAGACCGGCGGCCATGAGGACGGACGGGTTCGACGTGTTCGTGCAGCTCGTGATCGCGGCGATCACCACCGCGCCGTCCTTCACCTCGGCGGCGACGGAGGGAGCGACGTCGGCGGCGGCGGCGAGGTGGTGGCCGTTGTCGGCGGCGGACACCTGCGCCGCGAGCGGGACGCTCACCTTCTTCCCTGAGGGACGCTCCGCAGTCGGCGCCTTGGAGCGCGCGCGGTACTGCTCGACGGCGCTGTTGAAGGACGTCTTCACCTGCGCGAGGGTCACGCGATCCTGCGGGCGGGCGGGGCCGGCGAGGCTCGGCTCGATCTTCGAGAGATCGAGGTCGAGGACGTCGGAGTAGGTCGCCTCCGGCGTCGTCGCCGTGCTCCAGAGCCCCTGCTCCTTCGCGTACGCCTCGACGAGCGCGAGCTGCTGCTCGCTCCTGCCGGAGAACTTCAGGTAACGGATCGTCTCCGCGTCGATCGGGAAGATGCCGCAGGTCGCCCCGTACTCGGGCGCCATGTTCGCGATCGTCGCGCGGTCGGCGAGCGGGAGCTTCGCGAGGCCGGGACCGAAGTACTCGACGAACTTCCCGACGACGCCCTTCTTCCGGAGCATCTGCGTGACGGTGAGGACGAGGTCCGTCGCCGTGGCGCCCTCGGGGAGCTCGCCCGAGATCCGCACGCCGACGACGTGCGGGAGGAGCATGCTGACGGGCTGACCGAGCATCGCGGCCTCGGCCTCGATGCCGCCGACGCCCCAGCCGAGGACGCCGCAGCCGTTGATCATCGTCGTGTGCGAGTCCGTGCCGACGAGCGTGTCGGGGTACGCGACGACGCCGAGGCTCGGATCACGTCCCGGGAGCGCCATGACGACGCGGGCGAGGAACTCGAGGTTCACCTGGTGGACGATGCCGGTGTCGGGCGGGACGGCCTTGAAGTTCGCGAAGGCCTGCTGGCCCCACTTGAGGAAGCGGTAGCGCTCCTGGTTCCGCTCGAACTCGATCTCGGCGTTCTTCTCGAGCGCGGCCTTCTCGCCGAAGTAGTCGACCTGGACGGAGTGGTCGATGACGAGCTCGACGGGCTGGAGCGGGTTGATCTTCTTCGGGTCGCCGCCCATCCGCTTCATCGCGTCGCGCATCGCCGCGAGGTCGACGACGGCCGGGACGCCGGTGAAGTCCTGGAGCAGGACGCGCGCGGGGGTGAACGCGATCTCCTGGGAGGGCTCGGCCTTCGCGCTCCACGTCGCGACCGCTTCGATCGACGCCTGGTCCACCGCGATGGCGTCCTCGGTGCGGAGGAGGTTCTCGAGCAGGATCTTGTGCGAGAAGGGCAGCTTCTCGGCCGCGGGGAACTTCTTGTAGACGGCGTCGAGGCGGAAGAGGGTGAACGCACTCGAGCCGACGTTCAACGTGGCCTGCGAGCCGAAGGAATTCTTGGACATGGCGGTGGGACTCCCGAGAAAGACGGGGGACTATAGGACCGCCTGACGCCCCGCGGCAACGGGGCTCGTGGGCTCATCGTCCTGGGCTGGTCGCCGTCCGTCCCATCGATTCGACGACGTCCGACCGCGGACGCACGCGGCCTTCCGTGCCGCGCCCGTTACGGCTTGGTCATCGTCTCGGGGCGGACGACCTCGTCGAACTCGGCCTCGGTGACCTGCCCCGACGCCAGCGCGGCCTCGCGCAGCGAGAGGCCGCGCGCATGGGCGTCCTTCGCGATCGCGGCGGCGGCGTCGTAGCCGATGACGGGGGAGAGCGCCGTCACGAGCATGAGCGATCGATCGACGTGGCGCGCGATCGCCTCGCGATCCGGCTCGAGCCCGCGCACGCAGTTCTCGGTGAAGGAGCTGCACGCGTCGGCGAGGAGCTCGACCTGCTCGAGGACGTCGTGGACGATGACCGGCTTCATCACGTTCAGCTCGAGCGTCCCGCTCGCCCCGGCGATGCCGACGGCGACGTCGAGCCCCATGACGTGCGCGGCGACCATCGTGAGCGCCTCCGCCTGCGTCGGGTTCACCTTGCCGGGCATGATGCTGCTGCCGGGCTCGTTCGACGGGAGCCGGAGCTCGCCGATCCCTCCACGTGGCCCGCTCGCGAGGAGCCGCACGTCGTTGCCGATCTTCATGCACACGGTCGCGACGAGGCGGTTCGCCGAGCTGACGAGGACGAGCGCGTCGTGGCCGGCGAGGGCCGCGAACTTGTTCGGCGCCGCGCGGAACGGCATCTCGGCGAGCGTCGCGATCGCGCGTGCGACCCGCTCGGCCCACTCGGGATGGGACCCGAGCCCGGTGCCGACCGCCGTGCCTCCGAGGGCGAGCTCGTGGAGGCCGTCCGCGGCTTGCTCGAGGCGACGCGTCGCGCCGGAGAGCTGCGCCGCCCATCCGCCGATCTCCTGCCCCAGCGTGAGCGGGGTCGCATCCATCAGGTGGGTGCGGCCGATCTTCACGACGTCGGCGAAGGCCGTCGCTCTCTCCTCGAGCGCCTCGCGGAGCGAGGACAGCGCGGGCAAGAGGCGCCTGGCGACACGGTCCGCCACCGCCACGTGCATCACGGTGGGGAAGACGTCGTTCGACGACTGGGACATGTTCACGTGGTCGTTCGGGTGCACCGGCGCCTTCGCGCCACGCTTCGCGCCGGCGAGCTCGTTCGCGCGATTCGCGATGACCTCGTTCGCGTTCATGTTCGACTGCGTGCCCGATCCCGTCTGCCAGACGACGAGCGGGAAGTGGTCGTCGAGCGCACCGGCGAGCACCTCGTCGGCCGCACGGACGAGGAGGTCTCTCCGCGCCTCGTCGAGCTTCCCGAGCTCCGCGTTGACGAGCGCCGCGGCCTTCTTCACGAGACCGAACGCGTGAACGACGGCAGGCGGCATCGTGTGCCCTAGCGCGCGGCCGATGCGGAAGTTCTCGAGGCTCCGCTGGGTCTGTGCTCCCCAGTAGCGGTCCTCGTCGACCTCGACCGCGCCCATCGTGTCCGTCTCGACGCGCCGAGCGCTCATGTGTCACCGACGGGGGAGGGCTTCGGGGATCCGGCTCACCGCGCTCGACACCGCGGCGCGCGTGACGGCCGCGCGCGTCGCGTCGTCCGCGCGGCCCTCCGTACGCGCCCGGCCCTCGAGGATCGCGAGCATGGCGCCCGTGCGCCGGTCGCGGACGGTCGCGTTGACCGTGCACGAGGCGGGCGCCTCCGTCGTCGCCGCCACGGCGATCGACACGACGAGCGTGCGCGCGCGGGGGAGCTTGCGAGGATCGATCCGCAGGAGCTCGCCTTCGGCAGCGCTCTTCACCACGATCGCTTCGGTGCCGGGGAGGAGGCCGCCCGACACCTCGCCGAGCGCGATGCTCGCGTCCGCCGCCCCCGCGTCGTGCGTCACCGACGCGCCGAGCGCGAGGAAGACGACGCCCGCCGCGAAGCGCTTCAGCTGGCTCGGGTGCGGGCTCATGCTCCTCGAACAGAGCAAGGCGCGGACCTCGGGGCCAAGATCTCGACCTCCGGCGCGTTTCGCGTGGCCCTTGCGACAACGAGGCGTTCGACGCGGGGCACTTCGCCTCGCGCGCCCCTCGCGTGGGCAGGCGAGCCTCGACACCGAACGCGTCGGGGTCTAAGGCTGGAGGAAGACACCGACACCGGAGTACGCCATGGCGAAGAGCCTCCTCGATCAGCTGAAGGACATGACGGTCGTGGTCGCCGACACGGGCGACATCAACTCCATCGAGAAGTTCAAGCCGCGCGACACGACGACCAACCCGTCGCTCATCGCGACCGCCGCCGCGATGCCGGCGTACGCGAAGCTCGTCGACGACGCGCTCACCTGGGGCGTCAAGGAGGCGAAGGGCCAGCGCGACGACGTGGTCGTGGAGCACGCCATGGACCGGCTCTCGATCGAGTTCGGCCTCAAGATCCTCGACATCGTCCCGGGCCGCGTCTCGACCGAGGTCGACGCGCGCCTCTCCTACGACACCGAGAAGACGCTCGCGAAGGCGCGCAGCCTCATCGCCATGTACGAGGCGGCCGGCACCAAGCGGGACCGCATCCTCATCAAGATCGCGTCGACGTGGGAGGGCATCCGCGCGGCCGAGGTGCTGGAGAAGGAGGGCATCCACTGCAACCTCACCCTCCTCTTCGGCATGCATCAGGCCGTCGCGTGCGCGGAGGCGAAGGTCACCCTCATCTCGCCCTTCGTCGGCCGGATCCTCGACTGGTACAAGAAGGACACCGGACGCGACAGCTACCCGTCCCACGAGGACCCGGGCGTCGTCAGCGTCACGCGCATCTACAACTACTACAAGCGCCACGGTCACCACACCGAGGTCATGGGCGCGAGCTTCCGCAACGCGGGCGAGATCACCGAGCTCGCCGGCTGCGATCTCCTCACGATCTCCCCGCAGCTCCTCGGCGAGCTCGCCGGCGCGACGGGGGAGCTCCCCCGGAAGCTCGATCCGGCCAAGGCGAAGGCGATGGAGCTCGCGCCGATCGCGATGGACGAGGCGACCTTCCGCCGGATGCACGAAGAAGACCGCATGGCGAAGGACAAGCTCCACGAGGGCATCGAGGGCTTCAGCAAGGCCATCGTGACCCTCGAAAAGCAGGTCCGCGAGCGCCTCGCGGCCATGCAGCGCTGACCCGCTCGATCCCGCGCTTGGAGAAGTTGAAGCGGCCGCACCCGGAGAGATAGGCTCCGAGGAATGCTTTCGCGTCCGCTTCGCTTCGGTTTCGTGGGTGCGACGGTCTCGGCCGTCGGGATCGTCGTCGCGTGCTCGTCGGTCGAGGAGCGCCCGCCGGCGCTCGGGGATCCCAACGTGCAGCTCGACTCGAGCTTCGTCCCGCGCGACGCGGCCGTCCAGGGCGACGGGAGCGCGGAGGCAGGCGCCGAGGCCGGCGTCGAGTTCCCGAAGTCGTGCTCGAACACGATCAAGGACAGCAGGGAGACCGACACCGACTGCGGCGGGAGCGAGTGCCCGCAGTGCATCGACGGCAAGGCCTGCGTCGCGGACACGGACTGCAAGGGCGGCTCGTGCGTCAACAAGCAGTGCGTGACGCCGGCGTGTACCGACGGCGTGACGAACGGCGGCGAGTCGGACACCGACTGCGGCGGCTCGACCTGCGCGCGGTGCACGACGGGCAAGAAGTGCGCGGGGAACGCGGACTGTCTGAGCGGAACCTGCACGAACCAGTCGTGCGGATGCCCCGCGAACATGGCGATCGTCGCGAAGGCCACCGGCGGCGCCTATTGCATCGATTCCGCCGAGGTGACGAAGGGTCAGTACAACAAGTTCCTCACGGCGAACGTGCCGACCACCGACCAGGTCGCCGTGTGCAAGGACACGAACGCGACGTTCGTGCCCCGGGGCGCCTGGCCGCCGGCGCAGTCACCGCCGGGAGGGACGAACGGCCTCCAGTACAACCTCGGCCTTCCCGTCCACTACGTGGACTGGTGTGACGCGTACGCCTACTGCCGCTGGTCGAACAAGCAGCTCTGCGGCAACATCACGGGCGGCGCGGCGCCGACCACGGACGCGAACGACGCGACGAAGAACGCCTGGTTCAACGCGTGCTCCGCCCAGGGCTCGAAGGCCTGGCCGTACAGCTCGGCCTACGACACGACGAAGTGCAACGGCGACCCCGCCGTCCGCTACGACGCGGGGGCGACGGGCGGCCCGACCGGCGACACTGCCATCCAGTTCGGCTACGGCGCAGCGAACCAGGACCTGGGGATCTGGCGCGTCGCCGAGGGCGATCAGACCGGCAGCATCCAGACCTACCTCGCGGCCAACTGCCAGGGCGGCTCGGTCTTCGTCTACCAGATGAGCGGCAACCTCGGCGAGTGGGAGGACTCCTGCTCGGACACGTCGTCGCCCACCGCCGAGTGCAAGGTCCGCGGCGGCTCCTTCCTCGCCGCCGGCGACTCCACCGCCCTCCGCTGCGACGCCAACCGGACCCTCGAGCGCATCCCCGCGCCGGGCGCCAACCCCGACACCGACCCCCTCCGCGACGTCGGCTTCCGCTGCTGCCTGTTCTGAGAGGCTCTCGGCGCGCCGAGGTCTCTCAGAAGCACCCGACCTGGTTGTCCTTCAAGGTGCACTTCGCCTTGGAGCCGCACTTGTCGTCCTGGGCGAACTTCTTGTCCTTGCAGCGGACGATGGAGCGCTCGTCGGGCGCGCAGGCGTAGTGCCCCTCCTTCTCGCAGGGGTCACCGACGTTCGCGACCGAGTCGTCGCACTCGACCTTGAAGCCCGCGGACTTGTCGCCTGCGACGCGGCAGGCCTTCGGTCCCTTGCAGGGCGACGCCGTCACGAACTTCCCCTTGCGGCAGACGAGGGCCGTCTTCTTGTCGGGCGTGCAGGCGTAGTCGACCCCGTCGTCGTCGGGGGGGCACTTGTCGTCGACGTTCGCGATGCTGTTGTCGCAGGTGATCTTCTTGTCGGTGATCGAGCAGCCGCGCTCGCCGAGGCACGTCTGGCTCGCCGCCCACCGGTTCTTCACGCACTCGAGCATCGCCTTCTTGTCCGCCGTGCAGACGAAGTTGTTGCTCAGGTTGCAGACCTCGCCTTCCTTCGCGACGGCCTGGTCGCAGACGAACTCGTTGCCTGACTTCACGCAGCCCGACGGGCCCTTGCAGGTCATCTCCTCCCACTTGCCGTCGTGGCAGGCGAGGGCCTCGGTCGTGCTCGTGCAGAACTCGCTCGTCTCGATCTTGCACGCACCGCCGGACTTCGGCTTGCAGCCCACACCGAGCGCGGCGATCGCGAGGAAGAGGACGACGTGTCTCATCGGCTCCGGATCTTAGATCGAACGGGACCCTCCGCGCGCGGGTTTCACCGTCACGCGCGAGGAGGCCTTCGACGGGTCACCTTCTCGGGATCGACCTCTCTAGGGCCTCCGCTCTCCAGCAACGAGGCGAACGTGATGGCGGCACCGCCGAAGCGCCCCTTCGCCTTCTGTAGGGTCGCCTGGACCTCGCGACGCCGCTCGGCCGAGGGATCGGGGAAGAGCTGGAGGGGGAGCCTGCCACGTGGCACGAGGTCCTGCGCGGAGACACCCGTGAGGCGGACGCGCCGGTCCCGCAGCGGAAAGCGCTCGAGGAGCTCGGCACAGGCCTCGTGGAGGGTCGTCGTGTCGCTCGCGGGAGCGAGGAGCGCCATGCGCCGCGTGAGGAGGCTGAAGTCGGCGTACTTCACCTTCACGACGACGGCGCCCGCGGCGAGGTCCTCCTCCGTGAGCCGCTCGGCGACCCGCGCGGCGTGGGCGAGGAGCGTCCGCGCCACGGCGTCCTTCGTCCGCAGGTCCTCGTCGTACGTGCACTCCGCGCCGATGCTCTTCGCTTCGCGCTCGGGGACGACGTCGCGCGCGTCGATCCCTCGGGCGAGCTGCTTGACCGTGCCACCCCACGCGCCGAGGAGCCGCTCGAGCGTCGCGAGCTCGGCCTTCGCGAGGTCTCCGAGCGTCGCGAAGCCCGACGCGCGCAGGGTGGGCGCGGTCTTCGGGCCGATCCCCCACATCCGCTCGATCGGCAGCGGTGCGAGGAAGCCGGCGACGTCCTCGAGCACCACGGTCAGGCCGTCGGGCTTGTCCTGATCGCTCGCGATCTTCGCGACGAACTTCGACGTGGCGACCCCTGCCGAGCACGTGAGGCCCGTCTCGCGCTGCACCTCCCGCCTGATGCGGGCCGCGATCTCGGCGCCGTCCCCGAAGAGCGAGCGACTCTCGGTGACGTCGAGGAACGCCTCGTCGATCGAGAGCCCCTCGACGAGCGGCGTGTAGCGATGGAAGATCCCGAACACGGCCGAGCTCGCCTCTTCGTAGCGCTCGCGGTTCGGGGGCACGACGACCGCGTGCGGACAGCGTCGCAGCGCCTCGGCCATGGGCATCGCGGAGCGGCAGCCGAACGTCCGCGCCTCGTAGGACGCCGCCGCCACCACGCCACGGCGCGCAGGTCCGCCCACGAGGACGGGCCTCCCGCGGAGGCGTGGATCGTCGCGCTGTTCCACGGACGTGAAGAACGCATCCATGTCGACGTGGAGGACGTGCCGCATCGAGTCCCTTCGTGAAACGCGAGCCCTTACACAGAATGACAACGTTTGACGGGTCCGTGACGGATCTTTGGCGCCGGGAAGCGTTGGATTTCCAGAGGAGACGTACCATGGATTCCACCGTGCCTTCCCCGAAGCACCGCCCGAGTCGGGCCCCCGAGTCGCCCACCACGTCGCGCGGCCGCGGAGCTCCCGCCCGCCGTCGGCTCTGGTGGTCCCGCCTCCGGCTCGTCGTCCTCGTCTCCGCCTCCCTCGGCGTGCTCTTCGCGAGGCCGGCGGTGCACCACGCGCGGGCGGCGAACCTGCTCCTCTCGTTCGCCGGGCCTCCGCCCACGGCGAGCGCCGCGCCCGTCCTCGTCGAGGAGCGGACGTCCTTCGACGCCGGCGGACGCGCGGTGCCGGCGCGCACCTACGCGCCGATCGGGTCGAAGGGCGCGCCCGGGATCGTGATGGTGCACGGCGTCCACCACCGGGGCATCGAGGAGCCGCGTCTCCAGCGCTTCGCACGCGCGGTCGCGAGCGCCGGCTACGTGGTCATGACCCCGGAGGTGAGCGAGCTCAGCGACTACCGGGTCGCGCCGAGCTCCGTCGACACGGTCGGTGCGGCGACCGTGCACCTCCGCGCACAGCTCGGCGTCGCGAAGGTCGGCCTCATGGGCATGAGCTTCGGCGGGGGCGTCTCCCTCCTCACGGCAGCCGACGCGCGGTTCGCGAAGGACGTGGGCTTCGTGGTCGCCATCGGCGCGCACGACGACCTCGCCCGCGTCTCGCGCTTCTTCGTGACGAACGAGGCCGTGCTCCCTTCCGGAGACAAGCGGGCGCAGCACGCCCACGAGTACGGGGCGACCGTGCTCGTCTACTCGCGCGTCGAGGCGTTCTTCCCCGAAGGCGACGTCCCCGCCGCACGCGCCGCTCTCCGCGCGTGGCTCCACGAGGAGCGTGATCTCGCGCGGAAGGAGGCCGCGGCCCTCTCGCCCACCTCGCGCGCGAAGGTGGAGAAGCTCTTCGCGGCGGACGTCGCCTCGCTGAGAGACGAGCTCCTCGCCGTCGTCGACAGGGAGCGGGACGAGATGCGCAAGGTCTCGCCCCACGGCAACCTGCTCGGGCTCGAGGCGAACGTCTACCTCCTCCACGGCGAGAAGGACTCGGTGATCCCTGCGGCCGAGACGCTCTGGCTCGCGCGCGACGTTCCGCAGGATCGCCTCCGGATGGCGCTCGTCAGCCCCGCGATCCAGCACGTCGAGCTCGAGGAGCCAGCCCTCGCGGATCGCTGGGCGCTCGTCCACTTCATGGGCGAGGTGCTGGCCGACGCCGAGCGCACGCGCTGAGGCGCGGCTCCTGCATGGCGCCTCGCGGGAGGACCGCCCGCCATGAAGAGCCCGCCCGTGAACCTCGTCGTCTCACTCGCCCTCGCCATGCTCTCTGCGTGCGGCGTCGCATGCACGACCGGCCAGAAGAAGGAAGCCGCCGAGACCGCCTTCGACGCGATGAGCCCGAAGGAGCAGACGGACGCGATCGAGGCCATCGCCCGCGTCCTCGACGAGAACCCGGAGCTCGTCGATCGCATGTACCTCGTCATCCGGCGGCACCAGCCGACGATGAACCGCTTCCTCGACAACACCGCGACCGACCTCCGCGATCCGGAGCTCGCGTGGCGGACGTCGACCCGCCTCGCCGCGCGTCCGGCGTCGCTGATCCAGGTGCTGCGGTCCACGACCGATGCGGTCGCGAAGTCCCCCGAGGCGCGGAGGGCGATGAACCAGGCCGTCTCGGAGAGAGCGGAGACGATGGTCGACATCCTCACCGACGACGACGAAACGCTCGGCCGCATGCTCGAGGTCTCCCTGCGCGTCCTCGCGAAGAAGCCGAAGGCGCGCCAGCGCGTCCTCACGGCGCTCCGCGAGCATCGGGGCGAGGTCCTCGCCTACGTGAAGCAGGACAAGGCGCTCGCGACGGCGATGACGAAGGAGCTCGTGTCCGAGGCGGTGGAGGACAAGCCCCTCCTCCAGAAGGTGCTGAAGAGCCTCGACCTCGCGGAGTGAGACGGCTCCTACGGCGGGATCGTGACGGGCGGGCCGTGGCTCTTCAGGACCGCCTTCGCGACGGCGTCTCCCATCGACACCTCGAGCGCCACCATCCCCACGCCGGGGCAGTAGGTGACCGTGTACTTCTTCGCCGGGCCAGGTGTCTGCCCGGCCTCGACGGTGCGGACGCAGCCGGTGAAGTGGCCCGCGGGAACCGTGATCTCGGCGTCGACGCTCTCCACCTTCGTCACGCCCCCGTGCTCCCCCGGCCACGAAGCGCCCTTCTCGAGGGGCGCCTTCAGGATGTAGGCGCCGCCTTCGTACGCGACGCCGTCGGGCTTCATCATGTAGCGCTGCGTCCTGTTCGACATCCGCAGCTCGGCGTGGGTCCCGTCCGTCCGATGGACACGCGCGACGAGCATTCCGCTCTGTCCGTCCTCGTCCGTCACGTAGTGGAAGATGTTCCCCTCCGGGAGCGGGAAGTACGTCTCCACGGGCGAGCTCGCGGGCGCGCCCTTGCGGCTCGGCGTCTTGGGCGTCTCCGCCGAGGTGCAGGCGACGACGGCGACGAGGCAGGCCAGCGTCAGAGAGCGGAGGACCAAGGCGCTACTTCCCGCCACCGGCGATCTTCGCCGCGGCCTCCGCGTCCGCCGCGTGCGCCTGGGCGACCTTGGCGAGCGGAGGGGGGAGGAGCGAGGCCGCCTTCTGGTAGCGCTTCGACACGTCCAGGAGCCGCGCCGGAGCGTCCTTGGCGTCCACGGCCGCCATCGCGCGGAGGAACGCCGAGTCGTACGCGGCGAAGCCCGCGCTCGTGCCGCCCTCGGCGACGAGCGCGTCGAGGGCCGCCGTCTCGGCGAGGCCGGCGGTGCTCGCCTGCGGGGACGTCATGAGCGCGCGCGCGCCGTTCGGCCCCGAGGCGAGCGTGATCGCGAGCGCGAGAACGAGGCGATCGCCCTGCTGCGCGCCCGCGCGCTTCGCCGCGTGCGCCGCCTCGACGAAGTCGATCCGTCGGTAGGACACGCGACCGAGGTCGAGCCGTGCACGAGCGTAGGCGCTCGCCACCTCCGGCTTCGCGTCCCCCAGCGAAGCACGCAGCTTCGCGCGCGTACCGCGGGGAACGCCGCGCCCGAGCACGGCGGACCAGGCCGGATCGTCCCCCGACGCGACCGCGTCGAACGGCCCGCCGAGCGTGTCGATCCAGAAGACGGGGACGGCGGCGGCGGCCCGTCCGAGCGGCGTCGTCGGCATGGGCAGAGGCGTCTCCGGGAGAAGCAGACGATCGAGCGCGTCGACGCGGCTACCGCCGTAGAGCTTCGCCAGGAGCGCGCGCGCGCGCGTGACGCGAGCATCGCGCAGGACGCCGGTGTCGGCCATGTCGGCGAGGCCGACGAGGACGGCGTCGCGGCCGCGCGTCTTCCGCGGCTCGAGCGCCTCGTCGAGGGCCGCCTCGTACACGCCTCGGATCTCCGCGTCCCAGCTCTTCGGCGTCGGCGCGGAGCGAAGCTGATCGACGAGGCGGAGATCCGCATGGCCCGCCTCGATCGCGGCGATGCCGCGCCCGTAGCCCGCGAGGCGGGTCGCGCCGCTGCCGAGCGTCTCGATTGCGGTGGCCTGCTCGAGCACCCATGCGCGGAGCGGGCCGAGGACGAACTTCTTCACCGTCTCCTTGTCGCTGTTGCCCGGGAGGGTCGGCGGGGCGTGCGCGGTCCGTGCGAGCTTCGCGGCGAGCGAGAGGCCGACGAGCACGTGACCGTGCTTCGCCGAGAGCGCCGCGGAGGCAGACGGACCCTTCAGGACCGGGTCGACGATCGCGTCGGCGCACTCGACCGGCGCGAGCTCCGCGCGGAGCGCCCGCACGAGGCCGGGCGCCTCCTTCTCGTCGCGCCCGGCGAGGAGCGCATCGCGCTTCGCGGCGTCCGACTCGGCGAGCGCCGTGACGAGGTCTGGCGGCGTGGGCCTCGCGGGAGCGCGAGACGCGAAGGCCGCGCACTCCTTGGGGACAGCGGCGAGGCCCGTCACCTTCGTCGCCCGTGTCCAGTCGTCGACGGGGAAGGCGGCGGGGGGCGCGGCGACGGGCGCGTCGTCGCGCGGGGCCTCCGGCACGGCCCAGGGGTCCGTGGCCGG
>JALHPN010000128.1 GCA_022842465.1 Polyangiaceae bacterium
CGTGTGCTCTTCCGATCTGGCCTCGACGCCCGCGCGCGCGCGCTCGAGGCGGTGGCCTCGGCGACCGAAGCGCGGAGCCGGCACTTCGCGATCGAGGCGCACGTCCTCGCCGCGCGTGCCCACCTCGCGGCCGAGGACCTCGACGCCGCGAACGAGCACATGGACCGCGCGCGAGCCGTCTGCGACCAGGTCGCGGCGTCCCTCCCGGAGGATCTGAAGCGGACGTTCCTCGCGCGATCGCACGTCGCGGCCCTCTGCCGCGAGCACGTCGGGCTCTTCCCCGGGACGGTCGCGGCGGAGGTCGTCGCGCCGGCGCCTGCCACCGTCACGCCCGGCGGCCGACGGATCGTCGGTCAGGATCCCCAGGTGCGGACCCTCCTCAACGCCATCCGGAAGGTCGCGCGCTCGAACAGCACGGTGCTCGTCCGCGGCGAGAGCGGCACGGGCAAGGAGCTCGTGGCGGAAGAGATCCACCGCCAGAGCCCGCGCGGAAGCGGTCCGCTCGTGAGCGTGAATTGCGCGGCGCTCGTCGAGACGCTCCTCCTCTCCGAGCTCTTCGGTCACGAGCGTGGCGCGTTCACCGGTGCCTCGGCGCGTCGCCGCGGGCGCTTCGAGATGGCGGAGGGCGGTACGCTCTTTCTCGACGAAATCGGCGACGTCTCTCCGAAGACGCAGGTGGCGCTCCTCCGCGTCCTCCAGGAGCGGACCTTCGAGCGCGTCGGCGGAACGAGCTCGATCCGCGCCGACGTGCGCGTCGTCTGCGCGACGCACCGGGATCTCCGCAAGATGGTCGACCGCGGGGAGTTTCGCGAGGATCTCTACTACCGGCTCGCGGAGATCACGCTCGACGTGCCGGCGCTCCGGAGCCGCCTCGGCGACCTCCCCGAGATCGCCGAGCACCTGCTCGAGCGGATCGCCCTCGAGCGCGGTGAGCCGCGGAAGGCGATCGGCCATGCGGCGCTCGCCTTGATGGCGCGGCACGGGTGGCCCGGCAACGTCCGCGAGCTCGAGAACGTCCTCCGCGCCGCCTCGCTCTTCGCGGAGGGGGAGGCGATCGCGGAGGCGGATCTCGTCGAGAACGTCGAAGATCTGCGCCTCCTCGCAGCCGCGGAGGCCCGTCGCTCGCGCGACACGCTGAGGCCGCCCGAGCTCGTCTCGGTCGAGAGCGCGCCGTCGTCTGCCGCGAACGACGACGACGGCGGCGCGCTGCCGGAGGGCGAGGCGACGGCCACCGCGGTCGCCTACGCGCAGGTGCGGCGGGGGAGCATCGGCCTCTCCGACCTCAAACGTCAGATCGAGCGGGACTGCATCGTACGCGCCCTCGGCGAGACGAGGGGCAACATCACCAAGGCCGCCGCCCTCCTCGGGATGAAGAGGCCTCGACTCTCGCAGCTCGCCAAGGCATACGGAATCACGGGATCGTCGGAGGCATCATGAAGTTCGTCCAGGAACAGATCGCGTGGATCTCGGTGTGCGCGCTGTCGCTCGCCTCGAGCGCGTGCGCGGCCGAGGGCACGGGGACGGACGCGCGAGACGCCTTGTCGTCTCTCGGCGACGAGGAGCTCGCGGGCGCGGCGGCCGCGGTGGGCACGAGCGAGGAGCCGCTCGTCGTCGGGATGCCGGAGGAGGCGCGCGCGACGATGGGGCGTGAGCGCTTCGGCGGCCACCCCGAGCCGTGGACGCCGCCGCCGTGGCCGGGCCCCAAGCCGGAGAAGTGAGCTAGAGTTCCGGCCCGTGGGTGACTTGCGGGCCCGGACGACGCTCTTCTGCGGCGTGATCGCCTTCGCGATCGCGCTGTCGATGCTGCTCCGCGGCCGTCGCGTCGTGCACTGGCTCTTCGCCGCCTTCTCGGCGTGCGTCGCCTTCTGGTACGTCGCGCAGGGGCTCGCGGATCTCGTGAACGAGGTCTTCTTCGTGCGCGCGACGGCGGTGCTCACCGTCCTGCTCCCGCAGTTCGCCGTGCACCTCTTCCACTCGATAAGCCCCCTCGACACCGAGAGCGCGACGCCCGTTCGGTCGAGGCTCCCGCGGATCGCCTTCATCCTCGGCGTGCCGATGCTCGGCATCGTGCTCTCGCCGTACCACGAGCATCCGCTCTCGCTCGGCATCGTCTACGCCTACGTCGTCGGTCTCCTCGCCGCTGCGCTCCTCCAGCTCTGGAGGCGGGGGCAGAGGAGCCCGTCGCGCGCCGTCCGCGACCGGCTGCGGTTCCTCGCGGCCGTCGGCGCGCTCGCCATGACCTTCACGCTCGCGGACTTCCTCTCGTACCTCGGCGTCTACCTCCCGCCGATCGGCGCGGTGCTGGCGACGGTCTTCCTCTTCGTCCTCGCCGAGTCGCTCGCGCGCCAGCGGCTCGCAGACCTCTACGAGCTCTCGGGGCGGCTCCTCGTCTCGACCGCGCTCGCCTTCGCGCTCGCGGGCATCTTCTACGTCTTCATCACGTACATCGGCCGCTTCGGCGCGATGTACCTGAACGCCGTCCTCGCGGCGATCGTCTTCCTCGTCCTCTTCGAGCCGCTCGAGAACGAGGTCAGGACGCGGATCAACCGCTTCTTCTTCCGGGAGCGCTACGACCTCGAGTCGAGCGTCCTCGAGCTCCGGAGGCGCCTGGCGCACACGCTCGAGATCGAAGAGATGGTGCAGGTCGTGCTCGCGGGGCTCGAGCGCTCGCGGCGCATGACCTCGTGCGCGATCTACCTGCGTGACCTCGACGACAGCGGCTTCGACCTCGCCGGCTCGGTCGGGCCGCAGCCGCCGCAGCGCCTGGAGTCGCTCGCGATGCGTCCGCTCCTCGGCAAGCTCGGGATGTCGCTCCTGCTCGAGGAGATTCTCCGTGAGCCGGGCAACGCGCCGGGCCTTGGCGATCCGCCGGCGCGGAGCGGGCGCGACGCACGCGAAGGCCGCGAGACGAAGGAGACGCTGGCGCCGACGATCACCGCCGTCGAGGCGCTCGGCCCGCTGCGGAGCTGCGTCCTCCTCGCGATCCGCGGTGACGCCGAGGAGCTGGTCGGCCTCCTGTGCGTGGCGGACGAGCGCGTCCGCGACGCGTTCACGCCGGAGGAGGTGCTCCTCCTCGAGGCGGTCGCCGCGCAAATGGGCGTCGCGATCGCGAACAGCCGCATCTACCAGCGGATGAAGGAGCGGGATCGCCTCGCCGCGCTCGGATCGATGGCGGCCGGTCTCGCGCACGAGGTCAAGAACCCGCTCGGCGCGATCAAGGGCGCCGCCCAGCTCCTCGAGGAGCTCGGGCAGGGCGTGAAGGACGCCGACCCGTCGACGAACGAGTTCCTCGGCATCATCCTGGAGGAGACGGACCGCCTGAACCGCGTCGTCGGGAGCTTCCTCGACTACGCGCGCCCGCACGCCGGCAACCCGGTGCCGGTCGACGTCAACGCTGCTGTGCGGCGAACGGTGCAGATCGCGTCCAGCCAGCAGACGGAGGACGTCGAGATGCGCCTCGAGCTCGCCGACGCCGTCCCCCGCGCGCGGATCGACCCGGAGAAGCTCCGCCAGGTGCTCTTCAACCTCCTCCAGAACGCCGTGCAGGCGATGGACGGACGCGGCCGGGTGACGATCTCGACGTCGCGTCGGAGCGCGCCGCGGGCCTGGCTGACGTCGACGGGGCCTGCGAGCGGATCGGAGCGCGTCAGCGCGAGCCGGCTCGTCGACGAGGCGGAGATCGTCGAGATCTCGGTGAGCGACACGGGACCCGGCATCAGCCAGAAGGTCTTGAAGAACCTGTTCGTGCCCTTCTTCACGACGAAGGAGAAGGGGACCGGTCTCGGCCTCGCGATCAGCCAGAGCATCGTCCAGAACGCAGGAGGGTCGATCCACGTGCAGTCGCAGGCCGGTACCGGGACGAAGTTCACGATCACGCTGCCGGCCGCGGAGGAGAGCGCGCTCCCCACGCCTCTGCCCACCCCCGCACCGGGCGCCGGCGGCATGATCCTCCCGCAGCCCAAGACGGACGCCGAGTGAAGCGCGCCTTCCGTCTCGTGTCGATCGACGAGCTGAAGATCGAGGACGCGCGCGCCCTCCGCTCTATCCCCCTCCTCGGTGATCTCAGAGAGGTCCTCCGTCGCGCCCACTACCGCTTTCGCGTCCTCCGAGACGAGGGCCGCGCCGACCATGCGCTCCTCCTCAACCTGACCTACTGGAGCCCCGAGGCGCAGGGCGACGTCCTCGCGACGCCGCGCATCCCGGTCGACGTCGTGGCCCACGTCGCCTGGCACCATCTCGCGACGCGCGCTCTCGCGCCCCCCGGGGGGACGAGAAACGTCAAGCCGACCGCCGACGCGCTCTTCCTCGGCGAGTCGATCGCGAGCGCCTTCGACCTCTGGCTGGTCGGCCGCCTCCTCCGCGGGGGTGCCCGCTCCGCCTTCCTCGAATCGCAGGTGCCGCGCATGGCGGACGTGGCGGAGGCCGCGGGGCTGCCGAAGCGCGGGTTCGAGCGGATGCTCGCCGAGATCGCGGCGGATCCGGAGCGCGCGTTCGGAGATCTCCGTGCTCTCCTCTTCGACGCGACGTCGCGTCTCCACGAGGCCGAGACCGCGGAGGCGGCCGCGGCCGTGCTCGCCGATGCGGAGGCGCATCGCTTCGGCGCGCTCCTCCATCACTACGAGCTCTCCAACTGGGTGATCTACGCTCGCGCGTACGGCGCGTCGCGGAAGGACGCGCGCGCCCGGAAGATCGACGCGGCCCTCCGGCTCGCGGCGGATCCGGTCGCGTGGCTCGTGAGCTCGTGGGTCCTTCCCGCGCTGCACGTGAAGGCCTCGAGCGACGTGACGTGAGAGCGCGCGCGCGCCGCGGCATCCTCGTCCTCGCGTCCCTGGCGCTCGCCCTGTTGGCTGCCGTCGTCACGCGTGCGAAGGGAGAGCCGCTCGAAGGCGACGGCGTCCGCGTGCTCGTCGGGAGCGCGCTGGAGGCCGACGGGACCTTGAGGTCAGGGAGCCCCGCCCGTCGCGGTGAGTCGCCTCTCGCGGACCACGCCTTCGACGTCGCGGCCGATCTCGTCAGGCGTGGGGCTTCGCGGCCGGTCGCGAGCGTCGTCGTGCACGCTGCCCCCGCGCTCGCCCCAGGCGTCGTCCTCCACGGGGCGACGACGCACGAGGCGAGCGCGGAGCTCCTCGTCCACGACGACGCCGTCGCCGCCACCGTGGTCGCGCACGAGCTCGCGCACGTCAGCGTCCTCGCGCGCCGCAGAGGCCCACGCCCGAGCTCCGCGTCGGCGCGTCGCGTCCTCGCCGCCCTCGACGAAGGCGTCGCCGACTATGCAGCGTTCGTCGTGACCGGCGAGGTGACGCTCGGCGATCCGTCCCTCGGGCCGACCCGAGACCTCGATCACCCGCCCGCGCCGTCGTCGGCGACGTGGGCGGAGCACCTCGTGCCGGCTGGGCTGGATCGTCGCCATGAGCTCGGATGGAGGCTCGCGTCCGGTCTCCGGCGGGCGAGGGGCAGGTCGACCGACGTGCGTGACGACGTCCTTGCCGCCGCCGCGCCGGCCGGCGGAGAGAGCATGATCGCGGTCCTCGCCTCGTTCGTCGACGCCGTGCCCACACGAAGCCGCGACGTCGTGCGCTCGGCGGTGCGCGAGTGGGTACCGGCGGAGGTCCCGATAAAGTAGAGTCGCTCTCCCATGTGGCGGGTCCTCCTCGCGTCGCTCCTGCTCCTCGCGACAGCGGGCTGTACGATCCACCATTCGCGGGAGGCCATCGCCGGCGACCTCTCGTACGTCCCGCCGCCGAACACGCGCTTCGTGAGCGAGGACGACAGCGGGCTCCTGCTCTTCGGTCTGATCTCGTTCAGCGAGCCCGATCACTGGGCCGTGCTCGTCGAGCGACTCCGTCGGAAGCACCAGTGCGGGCGCCTCACGCAGGCGGAGCTCGACTTCTACACCGACTACTGGATCCTCGTCGCCTTCCCGGTCGCACGCGTCACGATGCTGTGTGAGCCGGTGGCACCGGCGAAGTACTGACGTGGAAGGCGAACGGTCAGAGGCACATCGCGAGGTGTGCGTCGAAGAAGGGAGCGAGCGCGGCGTCGACGGCGTCGTCGTCGATGCCCTCACGCCCGACGAGGTCGTTCACGACGGCGAGGTAGTCGCGCGTCGCGAGCCGGGCTCGTCGCGCTTCCTCGGAGAGGCAGGCCTCGACGCCGTCGGTCGTGTCGGGGGCGTAGCAGTCGCGGCCGGGACGGTAGATCGAGTCGAGCGTCGTGATGTGCCCGATCGTGTCGCCGGTCCTGCCGCCGTGGTAGCGCTCGCCGGGGAGCTCGAAGCCGGGCGCGCGCGTCAGGTAGGCCTTCACCGCCTCGATGCACCAAGGGTTCGACGTGTCCTCCGCTCGCCGGATGGCGTGCGCGCTGCTGAAGGCGTCCTGGATCGTGTGGCACGCCTCCCCGATGCGGGTCAGGGCGCCCGTTCGATCGGAGACCCACGCCGTGACGGCCGCCTTCGTCCGCGCGCGCACCACGTCGCGGCCGAGGCGAACGGCGTCAGCGCTCTCGTTGTCCGGACCGAGCAGGAAGTGGAGCGGCTGGTTCTCGGGCCGATCCTGCGCGGCGGCGGCGGCGGCGGCGTAGGCGGCGACGCTGTGAGCCATGTGGACGAGGAGCTCCTTGGGCCAGTCCAGGCGGCGGTTGCCCTCGATGACTTCGCGGATCTCCCCGTCCGCGAACTGGCGGCTCGGGGGGAGATCGCGGTTCGCGAGGAGCGTCAGCCACTCGTGCCCGCGAAACGAGTCACGGTTCGTGAGCACGCAGTCGCCCTGCGAGAAGAAGCCGACGGTGCCCTCCTGCGGGACGCAGAGCTCCGGCGGGAGGCACGCCTTCAAGGAGACGACGACGAACGCGGCACGCGCGAGATCGATGAAGCGCAGCCGGGGCATCCGCGTCGAAAGCTAGCGCGGATCGTCTCGGGTGTCGCGGCGGCGCTCGTGGTGACCGCGAGCCCCGTCGTCCGCGCGGACGATGCGACGAGCGACACGTCGTGGGCGACCGCCGTGCGGCGCCGCCCGAGCTGGATGGCCGGTGTCGTGCTCGAGCGCGGCGTCCACGCGCTCACGGAGCGGAGCATCCTCGACGACCAGCTCGTCGGTCTCTCGGCGACCTACTTCGTGCAGGGTCGCTTCGGGCTCCACGGCCGCTTGCTCGCGAGCCCGAACGTGTCGCGCGTCGTCGACACGCGCGGGGTCTCTGCCGTCGGCCTGCGGCTCCGGACGGAGCTCCTCGGCGTCGAGACGTTCCTCGGGGTCGGCGCGCACGCGGAGGTGCGCCTCCGGACGCACTACTGGCTCGCGTACGCCGCGCCCTTCGAGGTCGGCTTCACGGCGTACCGGCGGAGGAGCTTCCGGGTGGAGGTGTTCCTCGGCGCGCGCGCGGTCGTCGCCGGCGATCTCATCGACTTCTACCTGCTCGACCCGAACGGGGTCGACAACGTGCAAGCGGGCGACGCGCTCACCCGCGAGAAGCGACGACCTTGGGAGGGCTACCTGAGCATCGTCATCGGGAGGGCGATGTGACGCGGGGGGGAGCGCGCCGGGCGCTCGTCGTGGTGGCATGCTCCGCGCTCGCCCCCGCGGCGCGCGCGAACGACGAGCCGTTCGAGGGTACCGGCACGCACGCCGCGGACCATTCGAAGGACCTCGGCATCCACACTCCCCGCGGCCGCGCGCTCTACCGGAGCGACGCGACGGTCGAGGCCGCGGTCGACAGCCGCCGCCGCATCTTCGTGATCGAGGCCGTCGCCGGCGCCGGACCGGAGGGGAACCTGGGGCTCGTGTTCGGGTGGATGCCGAAGGCGGTGAAGGGCCTCGAGTTCTACGGGGGCGCCGGCTTCGAGTGGAACCCGGCGGCGCACGTCTCCGGAGCCGTGCGCTACCTCTTCAACGTGCGAGGCCATCGGCCGTACGTCGCGCTCGGGTACTTCTACAAGGACCTGTACGAGATCGACACGTACGCGCACAACGCGTTCCTCGAGGTCGGCTACAGCCTGAAGCTCGGGCCGACGAACCACCTCTCGATCGGCGCCGGGCTCGCGCGCCTCGTCGCCGCCGGCGTGCGCGCCGACTCCGATCTCCGGACCGCGGACGTGGAGCCCGCGTCCATCGACGCCGAGCTCGCGGCCATCCCGCGGTACCTGCCGCTCGCGGCGGCCCGCTTCAGCCGCGCGTTCTGAAGCACGCGACGTGTCGTCCGAGTGCGTGGTGGGTGGCCACGCCACCAACCAGACGAGTGCGGCGACGCAGCCGCATCGCGCGGAAGACCCATGTTGCCTGGACGGTCGCATGGATCCGAAACGGAGTGGTACGAGCGCTGCTTGTGTGAGCGCATCGCTCGAGATCGTGGCCCTGGCGGGTCGCGCGAGAGGCGACACGAAGGAGCTCACGTGAAGCACGTTCATCTCGGTCTCGCCCCGCTGCTCGTCTCGATCCTCGCATGCACGGCGCACGACACCTCGATCGGCGAGGAGGCGAGCGGTGTGACCTCGGCGACGGGGACGCTCCGCGTCGCCGTCAGCTCGGAGGCGACGGCGATCGACCCTCACTACTCGTTCCTCGATCCGAACATCACCGTCGGTCACATGATCTTCGAGAGCCTCTATGCCTACGGACCGAACAAGGAGCTCCTCCCTCTCCTGGCGACGCGCGGCGCGCCGACCGCCGACCCGAAGGTGTGGTCCTTCACGCTGAAGCGCGGCGTCACCTTCCACTCCGGAAAGCCGTTCACCAAGGCGGATGTCCTCTGCAACATGCGCCGCATCCTGTCGTACGAGCTCCACGCCGGTGGCTACAAGGGTCAGCTCGCGAACGTCGACCTCGCGCAGACGGAGGCGTTGAACGCGGCCAGCTCGGATCCCCTCGACCTCCGCGTCGCGACGAAGGCCGCGTCGCCGTTCCTGCCGAGCGACCTCGCGAACGTGTTCTTGACGTCCTGCGCGTCGACCGAGAAGGCGTCCGCGATCGAGACCGAGGATGCGACGCGCGACAAGAAGGAGACGTCGGCGAAGATCCTCGCCGCGTTCGCGTCAGGAGAGCTCGCGGACGGCACCGGCCCGTACGCGTTCGCGTCGTTCTCGCCGCTCTCGGCGGGGGCCGACAAGGCGAAGGCGGTCGTGACGGTGAACCCGCGTTACCACGGCACGACCGGGCAGTTCGCGAAGATCGAGGTCGTGCCGATCCCCGACGACGAGGCGCGCGTCGACCGGCTCCTCGCCGGAGACGTGCAGCTCGTGAACGCCGTCCCGATGGCTCGGATGGCGGAGGTGGAGGCTGCGGGCTTCGACGTCACGAAGGCACGTGGGCTTCGCGTCATGCACATGTGGATGTACCAGAAGGACGACGGCCGTCAGGCGAACGCCGTGCACGTCCCGTTGAAGGACGACGCCGGCAACGCGTACACAAGCCCGTTCGTCTCGAAGGCGTTCCGACGAGCCTTCGCGCTCGCGGTCGACAGGTCGAAGCTCGTCGACGTGGTCGACGGCGCGGGGGTCACGACGACCCAGATGTTGCCCGCCGGCCGTGTCGGACACATCGGCGGCCGCCCGGACGACGTGTTCGACCGCGCCGAGGCGCGGAAGGCCTTCGCCGCCGCGAGCTCTGAGGCGGGGCTCGGCTTCCTCGCCGGCAAGAAGCTGACGCTGACCGTCCACGGGCCGAACGATCGCTACCCGGGCGACGGCAAGGTGCTCGAGGCGCTCGCCGCGATGTGGACGGATGCCTTCGGCTCGTTCACCGTGGACGGCGTCGCCTACTCGCTCACGGTGAAGGCCGCCGCGGAGCCGAAGGCAGCGTACTTCGCGAACGCGAAGAACTACCTGACTGGCTTCCTCGGCGGAGGCATCGCGAACGGGCACGCCTCGAGCGCCCTCGCGCTCTACCTCGTGCCGGGCTCGAGCCTGAACTACGGCAACTACGCGAACGACGACGTCACGTCGAAGTACAAGGCGGGCTCGAGCGACGTGCAGGCCTCTTCCAGCGACGCGACGCTGACCCGCGCTCTCACCACCGCCCTCGACGACTTCGGCGTGCTCCCGCTCTACAACCCGCTCGTCTCGTGGGCCTCCGCGAAGAGCGTCGCGTACACCCCGCGCGTCGACGACCTCACGATGCCCCATCACGTGACGAAGCGGTGAGCCGCTCAGTCGTTCTGCATGAGTCCCTTGATCTTGCCGTCGGGGAGGAGCCTGATGTTGCGTGAGGCGGGGACCTTCGGGAGCCCGGGCATCGTCATCATGTCGCCCGTCAGGGGGACGAGGAAGCCGGCGCCCGCGCTGAGGCGCACCTCGCGGACGGTGATCGTGAAGTCGCGCGGACGTCCGGGGATGGTCGGGTCGTCCGTCAGCGAGAGCTGCGTCTTCGCCATGCAGATGGGGAGCTTTTCGTAGCCGAGCTCCTTCGCGCGGGCGATCTGCTTCTCGGCCGCGGACGTGAAGACGACGTCTTTCGCGCCGTACACCGTGCGCGCGACCTTCCGGATCTTCTCCTGGGGCGCGTCCTCGAGCTCGTAGACGTAGGCCGGCTCCGGCGGTGCCGGGTCGGTCGCGTCGACGACTTCACAGACCGCCTTCGCGAGGTCGAGCGAGCCCTCGCCGCCTTTCCCGAACCCCTCCGATCGGGCGAGGCGCGCGCCCATCGCGGCGGCCGCCTTCTCGACGAGCGCGAGCTCCGACTCCGTGTCGTTCGGGAAGACGTTGATCGCGACGACGCACGGGAGCCGGTAGGCCTTCGCCGTCTCGAGGTGCTTCACGAGGTGCTCGAGGCCCTTCTCGAGGCGCGCCGCATCGGGCTCGCCGCACGTCTTCACCGGCGCCCCACCGTGCATCTTGAGCGCGCGGAGCGTCGCGACGAGGACGATCGCGCGAGGCCAGACGCCGGCGGCGCGGCACTTGATGTCGAGGAACTTCTCGCCGCCGAGGTCGAAGCCGAAGCCCGCCTCCGTGATCGCGTAGTCCCCGAGGTTCATCGCCAGCTGCGTCGCGATCACGCTGTTGCAGCCGTGGGCGATGTTCCCGAAAGGGCCGCAGTGCACGATCGCCGGGCCGCCCTCCTCCGTCTGGACGAGGTTCGGCTTCAGCGCGTCGCGGAGCACGGCCGTGAGCGCGCTCGCCGCGCCGATGTCCCCCGCGGTGACGGCGATCCCTTCGTAGGTCTGTCCGACCACGATGCGGCCGAGCCTCGCCTCCAGATCGGCGTAGGACGTCGAGAGCGCGACGATCGCCATGATCTCGCTCGCGGCCGTGATGTCGAAGCGCTCCTCGCGGACCGTGCCGTTCGCCTTGCCGCCGAGACCGACGATGCAGCGCCGAAGGAAGCGATCGTTCATGTCCATCGCGCGGCCCCACGTGATCTGGCGCGGGTCGAGCTCGCCCTTCTCGGGGACGACGTCGCCGAAGTAGATCGCGTTGTCGACGAGGGCGGAGAGGAGGTTGTGCGCCGTCGTGATCGCGTGGATGTCGCCGGTGAAGTGCAGGTTGATGTCGTCGGCCGGCGTGAGCGAGGCCCTCCCGCCGCCGGTGCCGCCGCCCTTCACGCCGAAGACCGGGCCGAGCGATGGCTCGCGCAGCGCAAGGACCGCGTTCTTGCCGAGGCGCCGCATGCCCATCGCGAGCGCGATCGACGTCGTCGTCTTGCCCTCCCCGGCGGGCGTAGGGTTGATCGCCGTGACGAGCACGAGCCGGCCGCGTCCGGTCGCCTTCCGGGAGAGGAGCGCGAGATCGAGCTTCGCCTTCCCCCTCCCGTACGGCTCGTAGTCCCCCTCTCCGAGCCCGAGGTCCTTGGCGACGTCGTCGATCTTCCGAGGCGTGAAGTCCATCACGCGAGGACTTCAATGCCGTACGCGACGCGTCGTCAAGACTCGACCGGTCAGCCCCTCGAAGAGGGCGGCCGGCCGCGCAAAGCCGATGACCGTCGGGCCGTCCCGCACTAGGGTGCCGGCTCATGATTCGCGTCCTTCGTGCCTCTCGCCTCGCTCTCGGTCCGGTCGCGCTCGCGCTCGCGTGCGCGGTCCTCGTCTCGTGCAAGAAGCCCGAGGAGGCTCCAAAGGACGACAAGGCGAAGGCGGCCGCGTCGGCCGCGGTCTCCGCCGCTCCTGGCACGGTCGACAAGGCCGCCCTCGCGCTCTTCCAGCCGCCGCTCCCCGCCGTGATCGAGTCGAAGACGAACCCGATCACGGAGGACAAGATCACCCTCGGCCGCGCGCTCTTCTACGAGACCCGCCTCTCGGCCTCCAACGAGATCTCGTGCAACACCTGCCACGTCCTCTCGAAGGACGGCGCGGACGGGCGAAAGGCCTCTGTCGGCCACAAGAAGCAGGAGGGCCGGCGCAACGCGCCCACCGTCTACAACGCTGCCGGACACTTCGTGCAGTTCTGGGACGGGCGCGCGAAGGACGTCGAGGAGCAGTCGAAGGGGCCCATCACGAACCCCGTCGAGATGGCGATGGAGAGCGATCAGAACGTCCTGAAGGAGCTCGCCGCCGTGAAGTGGTACCGAGAGCAGTTCGCCAAGACCTTCCCCGGCGAGAAGGACCCCATCACGATGGACAACCTCGCCCGCGCGATCGGCGCCTTCGAGCGGAAGCTCGTCACGCCTTCGCGCTGGGACAAGTACCTCGCCGGCGACGAGGGCGCCCTCACCGCCGAGGAGAAGGCCGGCTTCGCGACCTTCACGAGCGCCGGGTGCCAGGCCTGCCACAACGGCACGTACGTCGGCGGTCAGGCGTTCCAGAAGCTCGGCGCCGTCACCCCCTGGCCGAAGACGGACGACCTCGGGCGCCAGGAGCTCACGAAGAAGGACGAGGACAAGCACGTCTTCAAGGTGCCGAGCCTCCGCAACGTCGCGCAGACGGCGCCGTACTTCCACGACGGGTCGATCGCGACGCTCGAGGAGGCCGTGAAGACGATGGGCAGGCACCAGCTCGGCAAGACGCTCTCGGACGCGGAGACGGCGGCGATCGTCACCTGGCTGAAGGCGCTCTCCGGCGACATCCCGAAGGACTACGTCGCCGAGTACAAGGTGCCGAAGGAGATCCCGGCGGCGCCGAAGGTGAAGTGACGGTCAGCCGTAGCGCTTCTCGAAGAGCGCTCGGATCGCGGGCATCGTGCGGATCATCGCCAGCGAGTGCTCGGCATGATCCCGCGCGAAGCCGTTGCCGATGACGAGGTCGACGTCCTTGCCGACGCCCTCGGCCCCGAGCGCGGCCTTCGTGAAGCTCGTCGACATCGCGAAGAAGTAGGCGACGCCGCGATCGCGCGTCACGAGGATCGCGCTCATCTCGGTGTCGGCGACGTTCACGCACGAGATCGCGATGTCGACCTCGTGCCCGCCGTTCGCGGCGAGGACGGCGCGGCGCACCGCGACCGGATCCTTGGCGTCCAGCTCGAGCACGTCATCGCAGAGGCCGAGCGCGCGGAGCTCGGCCGCGAAGGGCGCATGGGCCTCGACGCCCACGATCCGTGCGCTCTTGCCGCCGCAGCGGCGCGCCTCGGCCGCGCACAAGATGCCGCTCTTGCCCCCGGCGCCGAGGATGCACACGGTCGCGCCGGGCTTCGCGAGCCGGGCGACCTGCGGGGCCGCCCCGGCGACGTCGAGCACCGCCAGCGCGAGGCGCTCCGGCATGTCCGACGGGAGCTTCGCGTACGGTCCGCTCGCGAAGAGCACGGCCTCACCGGTGACGTCGAGCTGCGCGCTCGACGGGCGGACCGCCGAGACGGAGTCCACGCGCAGCGGGGTGAGCGAGAGCGACACGAGCGTGGCCACGCGATCCCCCGGGGCGAGGAGCCCGGCGTCGGCGCGGTCCGGAGCGACCTGGAGCACCCGGCCGAGGAGCATGCCGCCCGAGCCGGTCACGGGGTTGTGCTGCTTCCCACGCGTTTGGACGGTCTCGCGCACCAGTGCCGCCACGCGCCCTTCGACGGCCGCGGTCGGATCCCCCGCCTCCTCCATCTGACGGAAGCTGGCGGCGTCGATGTTGAGCGTGTCGACGGCAAGGAGGAGCTCGCCCTCGAAAAGGCGCGAAAAGTCGGCGTCGACCCGCCAGGCGGGCTGGGGAAGGGCGCCGCGGGGCTCGACCGCGCGGTGGGTGCCGAAGGGGTCTCCACCCTTTTCGACGGGCCGGGGGAGGGGAAACCGAGCTTGGTTCGAGGGGCTTTCCTGCATGGGGGATGGGGCTCTCCTACCGCGACTTGACCACGATCGGGTCAGCTCGTTAGTCTTGGTTCGGAAAACGGGCGCAAGTCAGAGCGAAATCCGCGAGCGACACGCGTTCAGGTCGATGCAAGATCCCGCCCCCAAAGCCGCTTCGATGTCATCGATGCGCCCCGCGCCAGGCCGGTCGTACGTGCTGCGTTTCATCAGCGGCAAGTACCAGGGCGGCGAGTTCCCCATCGTCAACGACAAGCCCATCATCGTGGGTCGGTCCAGTGACCTCGACATGGTCCTCGTGGAGGACATGGTCTCGAGGAAGCATGCGCGCATCTCGATGCAGCAGGACCAGATCTGGATCGAGGACCTCGGCTCGACGAACGGCACGTTCGTCAACGGCGAGAAGATCAAGCGGGCGCGACTGAAGGAGGGCGACCGCGTCCTCATCGGGACGAGCATCCTCAAGGTCATCGCCGGCGAGGCCGGGCGCTCGGACGCGAACGAGGCGTCGCGCGACCTCGAGAAGGTGGCCGCTGCCCGTCGCACGGGTCAGGCGCGCACCATGAGCGGCAGCATCGAAGAGGTGCCGCTCCCCGATCTCCTCCAGCTGTTCGCCACGTCGAAGAAGACGGGCGTGCTCGTCATCCGCACGGAGACCGACGACGTCGGGAAGATCTTCATGCGGAAGGGGATCATCTACTACGCGACGATCAACGATCTCGACGACGTGCCGCCCATGAAGAGCATCTTCCGGATGCTCACCTGGGAGAAGGGCGTGTTCGACCTCGAGACCGAGGAGCCGCCCCGCGAGTTCCCGAACGAGCTCTCTCTCTCGGTGCAGGAGGTCCTCATGGAGGGGCTCCGCCAGCTCGACGAGTTCAACGAGATCCGGAGCGAGCTCCCCGACCTCAACACGCGCCTCGTGCTCTCGCAGCCCATCATCGCGCCGATGAAGGAGCTCAAGGGCGAGGAGCTCGACATCCTCCAGCTCGCGCACAACTACGGCCACCTCGAGACCGTGCTCAACAAGAGCTTCAACACGGACCTCGAGACGGTGCAGGTCGTGTTGAAGCTGATCAAGGGCTCGTACCTGCGTCCGGAGTGATGAGCGCGACGACCGCGCGCTTCGCGGGGGCCGTCTTCGATCTGAACGGCACGCTCGTCGACGACATCGCGTTCCACGTTCGCGCGTGGCGTGAGCTCGGGAGGAAGCTCGGCTACGAGCTCGACGACGGCCGCTTCCAGCGGGACGTCAACGGCCTGAAGAACGAGGACATCTTCCCGCGGCTCCTCGGCCGGCCGGTCACCGCCGAGGAGGTCGCGCGCTACGGCGGCGAGAAGGAGGAGCGCTACCGCGCGCTCTACCGGCCGGTGATGGCAGAGGTGCGCGGCGCTTCGGAGCTCCTCGCCCGGCTGCGTGCCGCGGGCGTGAAGCTCGCCGTCGCGAGCTCGGCGCCGCCCGAAAACCGCGCGATGGTGCTCGACGGTCTCGACTTCCGTGGCGCGCTCGACGTCGTGGTCGAGGCGGAGGGCCTGCCTGGAAAGCCGGCCCCGGACGTCTTCCTCGCGGCGGCGGCGAAGCTCGGCGTGCCGCCCGCCGCATGCGTCGCGTTCGAGGACGCCCCCAGCGGGGTGCGGTCCGCGGTGGCCGCGGGCATGCTCGTCGTCGGCATCACGACGAACAACGACGAGGTCACGCTGCGCGCTGCGGGCGCGAAGCACGTCGCGGCGGACTTCACGTCGCTCGACGCGCTGCTGTTCGCGCCCTGAGATCGGTCGTCCGGAGCGGACGCGTCTGCGGTCGACGGCCGTCAGAACCGGACGAGGACGGCGAACCGCGCCGTCGGTACGTGCCTGCCGCCGGAGAGGCGCGCGTAGCCCTCCCTGACGAAACGGGCGCAGTGCGTGGTCATGGTGTCCATGAGCGGGGCGCTGGCGTCGAAACGCGCTTCGACCGGACCCGACGTACCCGGCGCGAGGAAGCCGAGCATCGTTCCGCTCCGCGGCGCCGCGACGCCGGCCGTCGTGCCGAGCTGCGACAGACCCGGCGCGCCGCCTTCGAGGCTGACCCGACGGCCCCAGCGGTCGTAGAACGCATCGATCATCGTGCTGAAGCCCGGCGTCGTCTCGCTCGACGCGTCGAACGCGCCGGCGGCGCCGACGTAGAACGTGAGCCCCGTGCTGCCCGTCGTCGCGCTGGTGGTCGGCACGACGCGCGCGTGGCCCTGGAGGCGCGTCGGGAGCATGACCTGGAGGTCGGCGCGGCTCGGCCCGTCGCCCCACATGCCCCCGAGGAGGACGCGCGGTGTCGTCGTCCAAGGCCCGCAATCCCAGGCCGTATTGCACGCCCGGAGCTGGTACGCGACGAAGGCTGGTCCGCTTCGCACCCCTCCGAGCGCACGAATTTCGTCGCGCGTGATCTCGTTGCCCTGGCACGTGCCGGGGTCGAACGGATCGACGAGCGCTGCGTTCTGTTCGGACGCTTCCAGGGCGGTGGGCTGGACCTCGTCGCTCGTCGCGGAGCAGCCCGTCACGAGGGCGAGCGCAGGGAAGAGAAAGATCGTGGTGCGCAGGAGCATGCGCCCGGCGATACCACCGTGGTCTGTGCTCGCAACGAGCTTCGCTTCCGCACAGGCATGTGCAGGACAGGCAACGCAGCTCTCTCGGATTCAGGCGAAACGAGGCGACGCCGGTCAGACCCAGGCGTTGTTCAGGATCTCGCCGACGCCGCCGGCGCCGGGGACGATGTACTGGTGATCGTCGAGGCCGCGTTCCTCGTCCCAGTGCGTGCCGGGCGGCGTGGAGAGCACCTTCGCCGGGGAGAGCCCACGGTCGAGGCGGAGCGCGTAGATGATCGTGTCGGGGTGCTCCCGGAGGACGTTCTTGATGAACTCCGGCGTGACGACGAGATGCATCGTGATGCACGACTTCGGCGTCCCCTCGAGCTTCGTCTTGTAGTGGGTCAGCGCGCTGTTCATCGACGAGCCGGTCGCGCCCATCGGATCGGGAAGGAGCAAGATGCGCCCCTCGACGTCGCGCCCGATCTTCGCGTCGTGCCACGTCGCGCCGATGACCTTGCCGTCCTTGTCCGTCGCGCGCGACATGAAGAGGTGGTCCTGCCGCACGCCGTCCGCGTCGAGCACCTCGTTCAGGAGGTCGTAGACGATCTGCGACGGCATCGTCCCCGCACGCGCGATCCCCACCGTCACGCACTTCGTCGACGGCTCGATCGCCGCACCGCGATACACCGCCTCCGGCGACGTCATCACCATCCGCGTGGGCACGGCGACCTTCGTCCGCGGAAACTCCGCCGCGAGCACCACCTGCGCCAGCCGCTGGTACAGCACCCGTACGAGCTGCCCCACCTCCGGCTGCACCGTCTCCCGCGCACACAGCCGGGCGAGCTGCGTCCACGCCAGCGGATCATCCAGCAACCTTACGTTCGCCCCGTACCGATGCTCGATCTCCGGCGCCCTGAACCGACTCTGCGCGTACGCCGTCTCCACCATCCCCCCCTCCATACCCCACGCCCACTACGTCGCAACCCCCACCGCCCCCGCTCCCCCACCCATCGACCCCGTCGATCAGGTCCAGTGGCCGGCGCGGAGGGCGGCGGCGTCGATGACCTTGACCTTGGGGCCGAGGGCCTCGCGGAAGCTGTCTTCGTCCTCGTCGTCCATGATGGCGTCGCCGAAGCCGGAGGCGATCTCCATCGCGGTCGAGAGGATCCGGAGGAACTGCGCGAAGCTCGAGGCCGCGAGGGTCGGGGCCCAGCGCTCCTGGCCGCTCATCGCGGTGTAGACCGGGCAGTCCCCCTCGGGGTCGGGCTTCGACGTGTCGAGGAAGTAGGGATCGCCGAGGAGCGAGCTCTCGGCGATGACGACCCAGGACGCCTTCCAGTCGGCGGGAACCGTCCCCTCCGGAGGGGAGATGGTCGCCGCTTGCGCCTTCTCCAGCTCTGCGGCGGGAAGGAGCCGGATGCGCTCCACCGGCGTCACCGTCTCGACCTTCAGCGGGTCGGCCGCCACGAGGAAGGCGCGGTACCGTGCCGGTATCCGGAGCTTCTTCTTCAGGTCCTCGACGAGCGCCTTGTCGGCCTTTCCGAAGGAGCACTCGATCTTCCGACGCTGGAAGACGGTCTTCAGCCCCTCGACTGCATCTGCCAGATCACTGTCCACGGCGAGCCCTCGAATCGACGCCAAGTTTCGGGCACGCGCTGCGCGTGCGGAGAAGAACAGGGGCACCGAACCTAGCACGAGGAGCTACGAGTCGGGTACCCCTCACGTCAGGTCCGCCGAGCGACGCCGCGGCCCCCAGTGGCAAGCTCAACCTTACGAAAGCGCGTGGGAAATCACGCCCTTTCCCTCCTTCGTGCTTCCCGCGATGCGGCGCGCGGGAGGGGCGTGCTACCCCTCCCGGCGGCATGAACGCTCCCCCCGTGTCCCTCCGCCCGGTCGCGCTCGGCGCCCCCGACTTCGAGCCGGTCCTCGCCGCGCTCGCCGACCGAGGGGAGGCCGACTTCGGGAAGGTCGAGGCGCAGGTCCGCGCGATCCTCGCGTCCGTTCGGGAGGGCGGCGATCGCGCCGTCCTCGGCTACGTATGCGAGTTCGAGAAGCGGACGCCCGCGTCCCTCGTGAGGCGCGACTACGGCGGCGAGGCCGCCCTCGCGCGGCTCGGCCTCGAGGCGCGCGAGTCGCTCGCCTTCGCGGCCGCGCGCATCGAGCGCTTCCACGTCCGCGAGCGCGACACGATGTTCGGGGACAATGGCTTCCGCTACGAGGAGGACGGCGTCACGCTGGGCCTCCGCGTGCGCGCGCTCCGTCGCGTGGGCGTCTACGCGCCGGGCGGGAAGGCCCGCTACCCGTCGAGCGTGCTCATGGCGGCGATCCCCGCGCGCGTCGCGGGCGTCACGGAGATCATCCTCGCGACGCCGCTCGCCGGCGATGCGACGGACGACGTCGTCCTCGCCGCCGCGCACGTCTCCGGCGTGACGGCGATCGTGGACGCGGGCGGCGCGCAGGCGATCGCCGCGCTCGCCTACGGGACCGAGCTCGTCCCGCGGGTCGACAAGATCGTGGGCCCGGGCAACAGCTACGTCGCCTGCGCGAAGCGCCTCGTCTACGGCGCCGTGTCGATCGACTCGATCGCGGGCCCGAGCGAGATCCTCGTCGTCGCGGACGAGACGGCGAAGGCCGCGCACGTCGCCGCCGATCTCCTCTCCCAGGCCGAGCACGACGAGGAGGCGTACGCCTTGCTCGTCACCGACCGCGCGGAGCTCGTCGCCGAGGTCGAGCGCGAGCTCGGGGCGCAGCTCGCGACCCTCTCGCGGAAGAAGATCGCGGCGGAGTCCCTCGCGCGCCACGCCCGCGCCTTCGTCGTGACCGATCGACCCTCCATGGCGCGCGTCGCGTCCGCGATCGCCGCCGAGCATCTCGCCCTCCACGTCCGCGACGCGGAAGCGCTCCTCGAGCGGATCCCCGACGCCGGCGCCGCCTTCGTGGGCCCCATGACGCCGGAGGCCGCCGGCGACTACCTCGCCGGCCCCTCGCACGTCCTTCCGACGGGGGGAGCCGTCCGCTTCGGCTCGCCGCTCGGGGTCCACGACTTCGTCGCCCGCACCTCCGTCATCCGCTATTCCGCCGAGGCGCTCCGCGCGCACGCTCCCGCCATCACCGCGCTCGCCCGCCTCGAGGGCCTCGACGCCCACGCGCGCGCGGTCACGATGCGCATCGAAGACTGACCGACCGGACGTCGAGGATCAGCGGCCTCGGATCCGAGGGGATCCAAGTCGGACCCTGCCGGCCCCGGTCTGCCGCGAAATGGGTAAGTGATTCCGGGTCTTGTTGACTGGTCCCACCTTTGCTTACGCGACCGCCGTGGTTCGCTTCACGACGCTTGGCTCCCTGGTCCTCCTCGCTTCCGCCTTCGCGGCCGGCTGTGCGCACGGCAGCACGCTCGACGACGCGGAGGTGACGCTCGAAGGTAGCGCCCTCTCCCAGGAGGCGCAGATCGCGTCCCAGGTCGTGGTCGCGGACGCCGCCGCGGCCGCCGCAGCCGTCGTCGCCGACGGCGAGGTCCGCATCCCCATGCACGCGGCCGGTCGCGTCCGCACCCTCGTGCCAGGGAGCGTCTTCGTGTCCGCGCGCGGCGCGACCGACGGCAAGAACCCCGACGGATTCCTCCGGCGCGTCGTCGCCGTGAGGGAAGACCGTGGCGTCCTCGTCGTCTCCACCGAGAAGGCGACGATCACCGACGCGATCGTTCGCGGCGAGCTCCAGACCGGGCCCTTCGGCGTCCGTATCGACGACCACGACAGCGACGGCGAGGCGGCCGGGCCGCGCGACACGAAGAGTGTCCTCCCCCCGATCGATCTGCGCCTCGACGGCCAGACGCTCTTCGAGAACACCGACGTCATCGAGGGCGCGAACGGCCCCGTCCGCTTCAAGCAGACGATCACGATCGATCAGGGGCGCATCACCTCGCAGCCCGACGTCGACGTCGACCTCCGCATCCAGGACGGCAAGGTCTCGCGCTTCATGGCGAAGGTCGAAGGCACCCTCGACGCGAAGATGCTCGCGACGGCGCGCGTCGAGGCCGACGGCCCCGCCTCGGACGCCGTCCTCGCCGAGCTCCGCGCGAAGAAGCACCACCTCCGCAAGGTGCTCCACACCACGCGCCGCACGCCGCTCCCGACGCGCTCGATCGGGCGCGTCCCGGTCAGCCCCTCGGTGCAGGTCACGGTCGCGCTCGTCTGCGATCTCTCCTTCGGCGGCGCCCACGTCGCGCGCGCGGGCGTCCAGGCCCGTTCGTCGGTGAGGCTCACGGCGGCCTTCGAGAACGGCGCCTGGAAGCCGCCGAGCGCGAGCGCGTTCGACATCCAGCCCACGTTCCAGGTCGCACAGCCGGGTGAGGTCGAGTCGAAGTGCGCCCTCGAGTCGAGCGCGGAGCTCTCCGCCTACGGCGTCGGCGGCGTCACGATGACGGTGGCCCCGTGGGTCTCCTACGACGTCACGCGCGGCGAGAACGGCTGGACGTACCGCGCCGAAGCCGGCGCGACCGGCGCGATGCACGGCAGCGCGGACATCTTCGGCGTGAAGCCCGAAGACCTCGAGCGCACGCTCGTCGACTGGACCGCCGGCGCCTCGGTCACGGGCACCGCGCCCTGACCTGGACCGGTCAGCGCCTCTTTCGCTTGTGACGCGGATTGTGGCGCTGGACCAGCGCGAGGTAGTCGGGGAGGTGGTCCTCGGTCGCCGGTCGCTCGGCGTAGCGCGTCTTCGCGATCTCGGCGTAGGCGGGTAGCCGCTCGACCATCGCGCGCAGCTCCGCGCCGGCGAGCACGCCCCCCTCGCTCTCCCAGTCCGAGAGCGCCTGGCCGATTTCGAGGACCTTCTCGCCCCGGAGATGACAGCGCTTGGCGAGGTCCTTGTAACTCCGCGCGAGCGCATCGCCGTCGAAGCGATGCTGCGTGACGAGCTCGGTCGCGACGCGGAGCACCGAGCGCGCGGGGAGGCGGCCGTCCTCGTGCACGACGAACGCGGCCTGGAGGTAATTGTAGAAGGGTACGACGCGCGGCCCGTAGATCTGGAAATCGCCCGGCGGCGTCTGCCCCTCGAGGTGGATCAGGATCCGCTCGACCACGTCGTGCGGCTCGATCCTCCGCACCGCGCGGACCATCCCCTCGACTACGTCCTCGTAGACGCGGCCCTTCTCCGCGATCGCACGGAGCTCTTCCTCGCCGACGCGGCCGGCCATGATGTCGCCGTAGAGCGAGTAGACGAACGCGTCGGCCTCGGCGTCGTCACCGAAGAGCGTCTCGCGCGCCGTCGCCGTGTCGTCGCCGGTCATGTTCGTCCGCGCGTCGAGGAGCGCGGGGAGCTTGTACCCGAGCTGGTCGCGCAGAGCCCGGAACCGGAGGCGGAGCATGTTCTGCAGGTTCGGCTTCAGCGTGAAGGCGTCCCACGCGATGCCGTCGAGCCGCAGCTTGTCCTCGAGCCGGCGCCGCATCTGCTCGGGCGAGCCCGACAGGATGTGGACGACCACGCCGCTCCGACGCATCTCGCGGAGCAGCGTCGCCGCGCCCGGGTTCGTGCGCTTCTCGTCCGCGCGCTCGAGCGCGGTGCGCACCAGGTCCCGGACCGTGTCGAACTCGGTCCGGAGGTACGTCTTGTCGAGGTCCCAGCGCGAGATGTGCCGCATCGGCGAGCCCGCTCACTCCTTCTTCGCGCGCTTGGCCTGGACGAGGTCCTCGGCGACGAGCGCTTCCACGAGCTCTCTCGGCGGCGGCTTCTTCAGCTTGCGCGGCGGGAGGAGCTCCTCTTCCACGTGCAGCTTCTTGGCCATGAAGATGGCGGCGTCGAGCTTGTAGAAGTTGCGCGTGCGGTAGAAGCGGAGCGCGTTCTCGTTGTTCTCCGCGACCTCGAGGACGAGGTGGGTGCAGCCGCGGATGCGCGCGATGTGCTCGAGCTGCTCGAGGAGGAACGCGCCGATCCCCTGGCCCTGCATGTCGGGATGGACCGCGAGCTCCTCGACGAAGAGGGGGCGCATGTCGCGGTTGTCGAAGTACCGCTGGTTGATCCAGTTGTCCTCGCCGACGACTTCGAAGGCGCACTCCGCGTACCCGACGATGACGCTCCTCCGCGCGATCTTGGTCTCGAAGAGGAGCTGTTCGATGCCCTCCTCCTCGTAGACCTCGAGGAAGCGCTTCTTCGTGCGCGGCCGCTGGTACTCGACGGTCTCGCGGTTCACGTCGCGGAAGCAGAGCTTCAAGAACTCCCAGGTGCGGTTCAAGTCGCGACGGTGGATGCGTCGTACGCGAACCTCCGGGAGCGCACGCGACGCGGTGCGTACGAGCGTCGTCTCCGAGGGCTCTGCCGGCGGGACCGAGGGCATGGCCCCGGCAGGATACACGGACGGAGGGCCGCCCGATCGTCAGACCGCGATCGACTTCTTCAGGTCCTCGAGGCTGATGAGGAGATCGTGCGAGCCCGAGGCGAAGGCGAGCTCCAGGGCCTCGAGGAGGTACCGGTGCGCCTCGTCGTTGCGGTCGCGGATCGCCGACACCTGCGCGAGCGCGCCGAGGACACGGGCGCGATCCGAGCCGCTCGGCCCCGCCATGTCGAGGGCCTCGCGGAGCACACCTTCCGCGTCGGTGAACTGGCCTGCGGCGGTGAGCGCCTCTCCGAGCTTCCGCGCGAAGATGAGCACTGCGCGCATGGGGTCGTCGAGCTCGCCCCGGAAGAGCTCGCGTCGGGCGAGGTCGAGGCCGCGCCGCAGCGACGAGACCGACCCGGCGACGTCTCCTCGCGTCGCCGCCTTCGTCGCGACCTGCTCGAGGAGGATGAGCGCCTGGAACGTGTTCTGCGCGCTGTACTCGTGGAGGGCGCGCGCCTCGAGCGACATGCCGTTGCCCTCGCCGATGTTCGCGCACGTCGCGTGGAGGCCACGCCGGACGGCGGCTGGAATCGTGGCGAGGACGACGTCGCGGATGAGCGGATGACCGCAGCGGTAGACGCCGTTCGTGTCGAGGATCATGCCCGCGTCGACGAGCGTTCGGGTCGCCTCGGCGAGGTTCGTCCGTTCGGTCACCAGCTCGGCGACGACGCCGTCGTCCGCGTTGTCGCCGTAGACGGCAACCGCCTGGAGCACGCGCCGCGCATCCGGGGGGAGGCGCTCGACGCGGAGCGCGATGAGGTCGGCGAGGCGGGTCGGAGCGCGCCCGCCCTGCTCGCGCGAGAAGCGGAGGAGCTGATCGACGTAGAGCGGAGCGATGCCGCGCCCGCCGATCGACGAGCTCGGCTTGCTCGTCCCCGCGAGGAGCCGCGACACGATGCCGGGCGGGAGCCCCATGAGGACGCGGGCCGAGGCCGTGCTCGCCGGCCAGCCCGGATCGTGACCCGGCGGGTAGCTCACGACGAGGAGCGCGGCGACGAGCGGGGGCTCGCCGACGGCGTCGGCGAAGGCGGTGCGGCTCGCGCCGTCGATGGCGTGCAGATCATCGGCGGCGACGACGACCTTCTTCGCGCCCCCGGCGCGCTCGCTCGCGCGCGTGATCGCCCAGCGGAGCGCCTCCGCGACGGCGAAGCGGAGCTCGTCGGGGGAGAGCTCTCCGCGCTTCGGATGCTCGAAGATGTCGGCGAGGCCGCGTCGCGCCTCGGCGCCCGCCGTCGACCACTCTTTCGAGGACCCGCCGTTCTCGGGCAGGCCTGCGAGCTTCACGATCGCGCGCCGGACGGCGTGGTAGCCGACCTCGGCCCAGCCCGGATCGGGACCGACCTCGACCACGACGTGCCCGCTGACGCGCGCCCCCTCGAGGAACTCGCCGAGGAGACGCGACTTGCCCATCCCGACGTCGCCGACGATGCGCGCTCCGACGAGGGAGCTCCGCGAGTCGGCGAGTCGGTCCTGGAGCCAGGCGAGATCCTCCTCGCGGCCGACGAACTCCATCGGAAAGACGCCGTCGCGCGCGGGCGCTCCGTTCGGGCGAACCTCCTCCGGCACGACCAGCGAGATGCGCGGGGCCGCCTTCTCCTCGGGCGTGGCCACGGGAGCCCTGGCCGGCTTGGCCGCCATCGTGGCGAGGCCGAGGAGCGAGTGCCCGCACTCACCGCAGAACTTCTGGAGCGCAGCGTTCGGCGCCTGGCACGCGGGGCAGCGCACCGTCTCGCCCGAGGCCATCGGTGCGCGCGGCGTGAAGGACTCGATCTGCGTGAGCGCGTCCCCGAGCGCCTCGGAGAACTCGTCGGCGTTCGAGAAGCGGTGGGCCGGATCCTTCGCGAGCGACATCAAGCAGACGTCGGCCAGGAGCGAGGGGATCCCGCGCTCGGGCGCCATCGCCCGCGGATCCGGCGGCTGCTCCATGATGTGCATGAGCACCACTTGCGTCGGGCTCTCGGCCTCGAAGGGGAGGTGGCCGGTGAGCAGCTGGAAGAAGATGACGCCGACGCCGTAGATGTCCGACCGCGCGTCGAGCGGATCGCCGCGGCCCTGCTCCGGGCTCATGTACTCGGGCGTGCCGCACACGATGCCCGGGCTCGTGATGTTCGGCTGCGCGGCCTCGACCCGCATCTTCGCGAGCCCGAAGTCGACGACCTTCACGAAGTCGCCGCCCGTGCGGACGGGCTCGAGGATGATGTTCTCGGGCTTGAGGTCCCTGTGGATGATGCCGAGGTGGTGCGCTTCCGAGAGCGCGGCGAGGACCTGACGGAGGAGCGTGACGATGCGGCGGAACGAGAGCGGTCCTTCCTCGTACTGGACGCGCGCGAGGTCCTTGCCGCGGAGGAACTCCATCACCAGATAGAGCTGACCGTCTTCGGTCTTGCCGAAGTCGATGACGCCGACGGAGTTCGGGTGGTTCAGCCGGCTCGCCGCGCGCGCCTCGGTGATGAAGCGAGCAGCCGCGTTCTCCTCCCCGACGAGGTGGGGATGGATGATCTTCACCGCGACGGTGCGACCGAGGGTCGTCTGCTCCGCACGGTAGACGCGGCCCATGCCGCCGATGCCGACGAGATCGAGGATGACGTACCCGCCGGGGAGCGTGCGGCCGACGAGCGGATCGTCCGTCGTCGTCGCGACCTTGCTGACCGGAAAGCCGCACTGCGGACAGAACTTGTGCGTCTCGTCGCACGGGCTCTGGCATTGAGGGCACGGCCGCATCGGAAGATTTTCGAGGCTATCACGGGAAAATTCGCGAGAGATACGGTCTCGGCGCGTCTCGACCTGCAGGTGTGTTGGCCGGCCCTCGGGGCGCTGCCTATCATGGGGGCGTGTCGTCTGATCGCTCCCCGCCCGGGCAGGAACCGAAGGCTCCGCGTGTCCCGATCGGCGAGCTGCTGGTGCAGGCGAAGGTGCTCTCCCGCGAGCAGCTGGAGCAGGCGCTGCTCGTCCCGCGCGAGCCCGGGAAGAAGCTCGGGCAGACGCTGATCGAGCGCGGCTGGGTCTCCGAGGCTCAGCTCACGCAGACGCTGAGCCTCCAGCTCTCGGTGCCCTGGGTCTCGCTCTACCACATCGACTTCTCGCGTCAGCTCCTGAACCGGGTGTCGCGCGAGCTCGCCGACCGGCACTGCCTCATCCCGATCTTCGTGCGCCACGTGAAGGGCCACGGTGAGACCTTGTACGTGGCGATGGACGACCCGACGAACGAGGCGGCCCTCGCCGAGGTCGCGGGGCTCGCGGGGTTGCCGGCGAAGCCGATGATCGCGTCGGCGTCGGACATCCGGAGCGCGATCCGCGTCTATTACGGGGAGACCGCGCCCGCGAACGTCCTCGAGGTGCCGATCCCGGCCGTCCGCCCCGATGCGCTGCCGATGACGATGCGGGAGGGGAAGCCCGCGCCGCCACCTCCGGTGCCCCAGGGGCCTCCCGCGTCCGCGGCGCCGTCGAC
>JALHPN010000129.1 GCA_022842465.1 Polyangiaceae bacterium
CTCCTGCCGTTCCCGGCTCTCCATGCGTCCCGCCGCCATCACCTGGCCCCCCACCGCCCGTGCGTGCGACGACCGCGGCCTCCAGCGCGGCGAGCCGCTCCGCGGTGGGGCCGTCGCCGCGTGCCAGGGCGAGCGCGCCACGAACCTCGACGGGGGCGTCCTCGAGCTCGTCGATCCGCGCGGGCTCGTCGCTCATCGGACGCCTCCCTTCGCGAGTGCCGCGCGCTTGAAGAACGCGATTACGCTCTCGCGCGCCGCCCGATGCCGCGAGTAGCATGTCTGCAGCGGACAGCCGAGGAGGTCGGCGACCTCCGGCATGGCGAGCTGCTCGACCTCGTAGAGCACGAACACCTCACGCTTGTCGTCGTCGAGCTGATCGAGGGCGCGGTCGAGCAACACGAGCGACTCCTTCCCTTCGTAGCTCGCATCGGGTGGAGGCGCGACATCGGTCGACTCCGGACTCTCCGTCGGGACCTCGCGGCGGACGGGCGCACGGCGACGGTAGGCGGCCGCGAGCCTCACGCAGATCGCGTAGAGCCAGCTCCGGAGCGAGCCCCGCGGCTCGAACCCCGCGATCTTGCCGTGCACCACGAGGAAGACCTCCTGACAGACGTCGTCGACGTCGGCATCGCGCACGCCGAGCCTCCGGAGCGTGCGCCACACGAACGTGCCGTGCTCCCGCACCACGCGCGCCACGTCGACGTCGTAAGATTGTCGGTTGGGTTCCGTGACGCCCCTCTCGGAGATGTCCGCTCCTCGTCCCGATTATCACGGAATCCGAACACCGAGCATGAGGTCCGCGTGTCCCGCGACGTCGGAGGTCCGAAACGCGACGTTGTCGCCGGCCCCGGTCCGGTACGCCACCTCGGCCTGCGCGAGCGGGATCTGGACCTCGACCGATGCGGCGACGACGAGCGGACCCGCGAGCACGAAGGCGAGGCGCCCGGACGCGCTCGGTCCCCCGACGAGCCCCGCCGACGCCCGCGTGTCGTCGAGCCCGACGCCACGACCGCGCGTCGCACCCAGGAAGCCGCCCACGCACGCCATCGCGCGTACAAGACCGCGCTCGCCGGCGAGCGGGCAGAGCGCGAGGTCGGCGAAGGACGTTGACGTCTCGACACGCGCTCCCGCCCCAACGTCCGTCGTCGACGGGAAGGCGATCGCTGCGCTCGCGATGATCGGAAACAGTCGAGGCGGGGTGATCGCCACGGCGGGCGCGACCGCGACCCCGGCGCCGGGCTGGAGGCCGAGCGTGAGCCCGATTCCGGCGGTGAGATCGAACGACCACACGCGCGGCGGGGCGGCCGGCACGACCACCGTGCGCTCGATCACAAGCGGCGCGGCGGGCGGCGCGACGGGCGCCGGCGCCGGCGCGCCATCCGGATCGATGAGCAGCGACACCACGAGCGCGAGCTTCCCGTCGAGCGCGTTGCACGACGACTCGAGCGTCTCGACTTCGCGCGAGCCGATCACCACGCCGTCGTGATCCGAGACGCGGATCGACGCGCGGAAGCCCGACGTTGTCGCGGGTCCGATGGCGCCTTCCACCGTGAGGTCCGCCTGCGAAGCCGACACGAAGACGGCACGCCCGAGACGCTCCTCGACGGCACGGGCCAGCGCGTTCGCGCCGATGCACGTCTCGGCCCCCTCGAGGCGCACCCACGCGAGCGACGAGGTCGCGTCGGCGGCCTCCGCGCCGCGAGCTGACACGAGCGCGAGCACCCCGGCGATCCCCGTGATCGTCCGCTTCGCCGCGAGGTTCTGGTTGCGCATTCGCCTCTTCGCTTTCATGGTTCGCGACGGTGCGCAAGCTCCTCCTCGCGTCCGTCCTCCTGATCGCGTGCACCTCGCGCGTGGACGTCGGCGCGACCGGGGCGCGCGGCGAGGTCACACCCGACGCGGGCGAGCTCCCCGAGGCGGGCACCCCCGATGCCGCTCGCGCGGCGGTCACCGTGCCCGCAGCGACGACGCAGCTCGCCGCCGGCGGCCAGTCGACGTGCGCGATCACGGTGGCGCGCGGCGTCGTCTGCTGGGGCTCGAACGCGTCAGGAGAGCTCGGTCACGGCGCGTTCGAACCCACGCGCAGCGCCGCGCCGCTGCCGGTCAAGGGGCTCACGAACGTGCGCGCCGTGTCGGGCGGGGTCCGAGCGCACTGCGCCGTCCTCGACGACGGCACGGCGCGCTGCTGGGGCGCTTCGCTCTTCGGCATCATCGCCGGACCGAACACGTTCGAAATCTCAGCGATGAGCTCGCCCCACGCGCACACCGGGCTCGGTGCCGACGTGGCGCGCGTCGCCTTCGGACTGCGCTTCGCGTGCGCCCTCACCACCACGGGACGCGTGAAGTGCTGGGGCACGGGAGGCAGCGGCCAGCTCGGGAACGGATCGACCGGCGACGAGATCGTCGCGCGTGACGTCGCCGACACGGCGGGCGAGCCGTTCGTCGATCTCGCCGTGTCGGGCAGTGGGCTCTTTGCCTGCGCCGTCGCGGCAGGGGGCGACGTCTACTGCTGGGGCGACAATGGGGCCGGGCAGCTCGGTGTCGCGCCTTCCGCGCCCGGCGCGGTCCCGTCTCGGGTCACCGATCTTCCCGAACGGGCGATCGCCGCCGCGGCCGGGCGCGCGCACGCATGTGCGATCCTCGCGAGCGGCGGCGTTGCGTGCTGGGGCGCCGACGCGGCGGCGCAGCTCGGCTCCGGCCGCGCGAGCGCAGGCTTCCGCCCGCGCGTCGTGCCCGGCATCGAGAGCGCGCGATCGATTGTCGCCGGCGGCGCGCACACGTGCGTGATCGACGCCGCGGGCGAGGTCGTGTGCTGGGGCGCGAACGACGGCGGCAGCATCGCTCCGACCCCCGGACCGAAGGCCGCGACGCGCGTGACCGAGTCCTCCTTCGGTGCCGTCGCGGTGGCAGCCGGCATCGCGCACACGTGCGTCCTCGGGGCGGACCGCTCGGTCTCGTGCCGTGGTGCGGCCGACACGCTGCAGACCGGCACCGGTGATTTCGCGCTCTGAGAAGATCCTCTCAGAAGTCTCAGGGGCCCCCGGCATTGCCCCTTACATGTCGACGCTTCTTCGTCTCCGTCTTTCCGTTCCCGGCGGCACCTCCCGTCGCAGGAGGTGTCTTCGGCGCGGCAAGCACAGAGCCCCCGAGGGACGCGCTGGTCGCCCCGCCGGCATGCACGCCGGACGCGACGTGCGGGCGTCTCCAGCACACGTGTCCGAACGGCGACCTGGTCGCGACGGTGCCGTGCCGCGTGAGTCGGCTACTGAAGTTCATAATTCGGTGTCCGGGCGAGCATGACGCGTCGATGGACTTCCTCACCTCCCCTCTTCGCGCGCCGTGGCGCGTCGTCGTCGCCGCGCCTCTCCTCGCCGCATGCGCGGCAACGTCGTCCCTGCCGTTCGAGCCCGATCCGAGCGCCCCTCCGGGCGCGGACGCCGATTCGACACGCGTCGTCCCCGACGCAGGTCGCGTGCCGCTGACGGCGGAGCCGGTCGGATGCCGTGGTCCCCTCCGGCGCGAGGCGATGTCCTACGACGCCGCGTGGGGACGGCCGATCGCGTCGTTCGCGAGGCGCGCGGAGGAGCACGTCTTCTTCGACTCGTGCCGGATGATCCGCCTCGATCGCGCAGGTGAGGTCCTCGGCCAGCACGTCGTGTGCGACGGCCTCGTGAACCTAGGTGTCGCCGAGGACGACGACGGCTACTGGCTCGCGGGCGCAAAGGAGCTGGCGTCCTCGGGTCACCGCACCGCCTACGAGCTCGTCCTGTCGAGGCTCGACGCGGAGGGGCGCCCCATCCTCTCCCGACCCCTCCGTACCGGCGGCGCCTTCGAGACGACCACGCTCGCGGTCTCCCCGACACACGTGGCGATCACCACCATCATGGCGTCGCACGTGCCTTATCGAGGCGTGCTCCTGGTCGACAAGTCGGCGTACGCGTCCGGCAGCGAAGAGCTCGCGGCGCCGTTGAGCAGCGACGCCTGGTCCGTGTTCGGCCCCGATCGTCTCCGCTGGACGGCGCGCGGCTTCGAAGGCTTCTTCAGGGTGAAAGGAGCCGGGCGGCGCGCCGTCGTGAGCACGGCCGGCGAGCTCGTCGTCGACGAGCCCGCGCCTTTCTATGCCCTCTCGGAGGGAGCTTGCGACCAGAGCTCGCTCACCTACTTCCCGCGCAACACCGTCTTCTCGGACGACGACGCCCGCTTCGTGGCTCTCGAGCCTCCGCCGGGAAGCTGCCCCAACGTCGGCACCGCGCCCATCGGCACGCGCTTCACGGTCGTGGCGAGGAGCGCTTCGTCGCCGACGCCGGCGCGGCTCGCGGAGCTCGTCCGCGCGGAGGACGGTCCGCACGACGCGAAGCTCTGCCTGACGTCGAGCGAGGAAGCGACGCTCGTCTCCGTGCACGGACAGGGCAGCGTCGCGATCGCGCGCGTGCCGTACTCCGGGCAAGCCGAGGCTTCGTACGAGACCACGGTCGTCGGCAAGTACCCGCGAGCGCTCTGTCCAGTCCCGATCGTCGGAGGCTACCTCCTGTCGACCGTAGCGAGCGACGAAGCCGATCCGCTGCGCGTCGTGCTCGGTCTCGAACGGCTCGTCTGCCGGTGAGCTCCATCGCGAAGGTCTCGCGCGCCGGACTCGCGCTGGTTGCGCTCGCGGGCTGCTATCCGCGGACGGACCGCCTCGACCTCGGGCTCCGCGACCCGACGCAGGTTCGCGTCGAGGTCCGCCAGCGCTCGATCCTCGGGGACGAGCCGTCGTCGCTCACCCTAGACGAAGGGGAAGAAGGGGACGGGCGCACCTCCCTCCACGATACGGGCCTGCTCGCCGAGCGTCACACGCTCGAGACACGGGCCATGCGCGGAGGCGACGGCGCGCTCGATCTCCATGTTGCGCGTCTCCCGGACGACGACGACCCACCGGTTCAGGATCCGGAGCTCGTGAAGCGCGTGGTCCTCTGGACGCGCCACGGAGACGAGCTGCGCTTCCAGAACGCGAGCCTTCGCGCCTCCGGCACCTGGGTGGCCAGCGACGCGGCGACGTGGCGCTTCGACCGCAGCGCGCCGCGGCTCGTGGTCGAGACGCACGCGGCGCTGTCCTGGACCCATGGCGGGCTCGTGAACGAGGACGCCGTCCATCTGCCGAGCGTCACGGTCTCGACGCCGATGAGCAACGTGCGCTGGCTGCGCGCCGTCACCGTCGAGCGCAGGAGCACCGGTTTTTGGCTCCTCGGTGCGACGGTCTTCGGCGGCGCACTCAGCGCGACGATGTTCCACCTGGCGACGCGCTGGAATGACCCGCCGCAGCCGCTCTTCGTCGGGCTCGGGATCGGGACGGGCACCGTGGCGCTCGCATCTGCGGTGTTCGCAGGGGTCGCGTTCGTGCGCGGAGATCGCGAGACGGCCCGCGACCTCGTCGCGCCCCACGTCCAGCCGTGACGAGGGCCTCGCGCGAAGGCGCAGCGCACGACCGCACGCGAGCTCGGTCCTGTCGGCCCCGTACTTCTCGGCGAGCCGCCGGAGGCCGAGTGCCGAGCGGACGCCCTGCTCGCGAATCGGGTTCGCGTCGACGACGCGCTTGGCCATGGAACTCGTCATCGGTCCGACGGTCTCAGCTGAGCGCAGGCCGCTCGAGGCTCTCGAAGAGCGCGCGCCGTGACACGCCTCGAAGCTTCATCACGGCCCCGGCCGGCTCATGCTGAAGCTGAAGGACAACGACAACCACCTGATGCCGGTGAGGAAGCCGACGACGACAGGTGCTTTCGATGGCCCGTCGGCGAGGGCAGATGTCGCACGCTTGCGGATCGTGCTGGTCGTCGCGGCGTCGGCGAGGATCCAACGCGAGAGGCGAAGCAGCGATGGGTCGCCGAGCCATGCTGCCTCGAGCTTCTTGGTGACGTCTTCGCGCCCAAGCACCTGGGCGGCAAGCGCAGCCCCATCGAGGAACTCTCCCCTCGAGTAGTCCCTCTCCATGAACTTGGCGCACTCCTCGTAGGCGAAGAGCGCCGCCGCCCAGTCGCCCTTGCTGACGAGCGCGGTGCACCATGCGCGAGCCGCGTCCGCCGTCTTCGACGAGCGCGCGAGCCGCGCGAGCCCGACGACCCCCATCGCGTCGCCCTCCAGGCGAGCGGTCCAGAGAGGCAGGAATGCGTCGAGGTCGGGCACGTTGCCGGTTGCCGTCGAGGACCTTCACCATCTCGTCGATGGTCCTGTGTGTAGATGACATCGCGAGCGAGATCGTGTGCGGCGATGATCGCGTCGGCGCGTTCGCCGAGCGGCGTGGTCATGTACACGGCCGTCATGAACCGCCGCCCGCATTCATGGAGGTCGACGGAAAGCACCTCGTCGACCAGCTCGTGTTGGCCGAGGTCGATGTCGCCTCGGCAGAGCGGCTCGAGCACGGCCTCGAGTACGGCGCGAGCCGAAGCGTTGTCGCCCTGCCGGGCGCGGCCGGGTGAGGTGAGCTGCAAACCATGGGTCTTCCGAAGGTCGTCGATGAAGCCATGGCCCTTCCGCCCGACGAACGCGAAGAGCTCGCTGCGATCCTGCTGGACTCTCTCGAAGCTCCGGAGGGGATCTCGATTGCCGACACGGACGAGATCGACCGACGCGCTGCGGCAGCGCTATCAGGCGAGGATCCGGGCGTTCCCTGGGAAGAGCTTCGGAAGAGGCTTGCGGGCGGTTGATCCGGTTCTCGTCCGGCGCGTCACGAGAGCTCGAAGCGGACTTTCGGCGCTATGAGCGCCAGCTCGAAGGCCGGGGACATCGTTTCCTCGCGGCCATCGACGTCGCGCTCGCGCGCATCGTGACGGCACCCCTCACGTTCCCTTTCGTTCGTGCGCCGCACGTGCGCTCGGCGAAGGTCGCCCTCTTCCCGTACCGCGTCGTGTTCCTCGTGGCCGGTGACGACATCCACGTCCTCGCCGTGGCCCACGGTCGACGCCCCCCGGGGACGAACGCGTGGACCTCTCCGAGATGGTGACGGTCATGGGTCGCATGACGGTGCGTGACGAACGTCGTGGGGACCTCACATGACGTCGGATCGAGCGCCCGTCGGCTGCATGCCGGTGTCTGCAAGTCGACGTCCGAGACGGCGGAGATCGTGTTCGAAGCGACGCTCTCGCCGGGTGGGACCTTCCCCACCGATGGAAAGGACAACATGCGCCACGACGATCGGTTCACACGCCCTTGCGCGGAGCGACGCGCCAGCGGGAAAGAAGCCTCCAGGTCGTCGGCATGGCAAGTGCAGCCGCCCCCATGAAATGATTCGCAAAGGCATCGTCCTCGTCGTCGCGGCTCTCCTCGCCGGCTGCGGGATTCGCCACCAGGCCACCGCTCTCAACCCGTCGCCCCGGCCGATGACGCCGAAAGCAGCGGCGGAGGTCCACGTGTTCACGAGCGGCAGGCCCGCGCAGCCGTACCACGAAGTGCTTCTGCTGCAGGCCGAAGAGGAAAGCGTGTACGCGAACCACGACGAGAGCGCGGTGCTCGCAGCGCTCCGCAAGCGCGGTGGTCAGCTCGGTTGCGACGCGATCATGGTGCTCTCGCCGAGCGGCAACATCGCTTCGACCGGAGGCAAATACAGCAACACCCGGACGCTCCGCGGCTTCCGCGCGACGTGCGTCGTCTACGACGAGCCCGCAAAGGTCGGCGTCGCCTCGGTGAGCGGCGAGCAGGCGGCCGCTACCGGTCGTCCCTGAGCCAGGAGAGCGCGCGAGGAGGAGCCAGGTTCGTCGCAACAGTCGCCTTTCCCGGACGACATCCGCGTGTCCGCTTCGCGAGCGACGACGCCCCGCGCCGCAGGCGTTCCATCGGGAGAGCTCGTGTCGGCAAGGACGCGTCGCATGGTCACGTGAAGACGTGACGGCACGATGGCGAGCACGCTCTGGAGGTCGAAGGGGCGTGGAACGGCTGACGGCGCGCCGCCCTCAGGGGCATGTGCACTCGGCGCGCACGCTCCCGCGTGGCTCCCCGAGGAGCAGGACCCCGTCGGCGGGGCAGGTGCGCACCTGGTCGAGCGCGTAACGCAGCTCACACGCCGTGTCGCCGCCCTCAGTGCCGCCGGCGCACGCACGGTACGTGTCGCGCAAGCGCACGACGAGGCCCGACGCGCTCGGCTCGACGTCGACCGTCCGCGAATACCTCTGGCCGGCGCAGGCGCCACCGGAGCCCTTGGCCGCGACGTACGAGAGCGTCCCCGGCACTTCGACATCCTGCCGCAGTATCCCCACCCTTTCACCGTCACGGAGCGTGAGAAGGGGGATGTTCGCGCGGCTCGCGCCTCCGTCTTCCGGGCACAGCGAGACGAACAGGTCGGTCTCGGGCAGCGCGTACGAGCACGTCGCCTCGAGCACGCGAACGCGATAGGCGCCGCTGCTGGGCGGCGTCGAGGCCGCAGGTTCGGTCGCTTCGACCTCTCCACCGCACGCGGCGACGACGACCGAGAGCACGCCGAGGAACGAGCCACCGAGCTTCTCACGCGAAAGCATCATCGTGCGGAGCAACGTGTAGACGCACGGATTGTTCCCTCGCCGTCGTGCAGCTCACTTCGCGATGTGAGCGGGCGCTCTCTTGTGTGGTCGCGCGGTCGACGGTCACGAGGCGATGGTCGCTTTCCCGTCGACTCCGCGGCTCGTCTCATCCGATGGCGAGGACGCGCACGGCTCGAAAGTGCGCCGTCAGTCGCTGGAGATCGTCCACGTCCGACGTGTAGACGATGTCCCCTCGCTGCGCCGCGGACGTCATGACGATCGCGTCGATCGCCGTCGACCCTCGAACCGCTGCCAGTGCCTCACCCGCGAGCTTCGCGATGCGCTCGGAGACCGGCTCGACGCGAACGGCGCCGAGGATGTGATCCCGCATGTCGCTTCGTGCGCGCCACCACTCGGTGACGACGACCGACGGCACAGTGATGCGGATCTTCAACTCGATCGCGCGCTCCAGGATCTGACGCGCACGTGCGGAGCGACGCTCGAGCGCGATCAGCGCGCCCGTGTCGAAGGTGAGTCCGTCCCTCACGCGCCGGTCCGCACCTTGCGACTCCGCGTCGGCTTCCGAGAACGCAAAGCCGGCGTCGCCCACTCGCGGTCGAGGGTGTCGCGGGTGGCATCGGTCAGGCTCGCTCCACCGAGACGATCGACGAGGTCGTGCATTCCCTCGAGCAACGCGGCGTCCGCCGCCAGCTCTGCGATGACCGCCGAGACGTTGCCGCCGTAGAGACGCTTGGCCCGCCTTCGCAGCGAAGCGAGATCCGCCGGCCGAACGGAGATGCTGATCTTTTCGGTCGAGCCTGCGCGCTTCGGCATGGTGCGAACACGGTAGCACACGGTAGATGTGACGGGGACCGCGTCGGCCTCTCGGGTCTTCTCACCATCGGACGCGAGAACCGCCCTCTGAGAGAGAGCCTCAGCATCCTCGAGGAGAAGTCGGACCAGTCCTTCGCGACGGCGATGTCATCGAGCTCGATGATGCTCAGGTGGCCGAGTTGGAGCGCCGCATGACCGAGGCAGACAGGGGCGAGGTCGAGCCGGCGGACGCCGTGCTCGCCAAGCTCCGTCATGGCCCCCGATTCCCGCCTCCCCTACAGCACGAAGGACCTGAAATCGCGGGACTAACGCGAGGTGATCAAGGCTCGTTGCCTCGCAGTTGCCCAGCTCGTGGGGCTCGCTCTGGCTCAGTCGGACTCGAGCGGCACGGGGACGCCGATCGCCCGCAGGACGGCACGCTCGACCTCCAGGATTCGCCTTGGCAGGAGCGGACCACCGAGAGCCCTCTGCCGGACGTCGTCTTTGTGGAGGGTCGTGATCTGCTCGCACTTCACGACGGAGGCCGCGGAGAGTCCACCCTCTCCCTTCCGCAGGCGAACGTGGGTCGGCGCGATCGAGAGCGTCGTCGTGCAGGGGACCACGATCACGTCGGAAGCAAGATCGTTTCGAACATCCGGAGACATGACGAGCACCGGACGAAGCTTGTCGAGCCGGGCGAGGTAGACGAATCCGCGACGGAGCTCCGGCGGCTTCGCACGCGCAGTCACGCGGTGCCTCGACGTCGACGACGCGGAGGCGCCGCATCGTCATACGCAACCCGCCGTGCAGCCTTGGAGAGCCCCCTTGCGAGGGCCTCATCGTCCGCGCGCTCGTCAGCGCGCAGGGCCTCATAGTACGCGGTCGTTGCGTCCGCGATCTCCCGCTCGACGCTCGCGCTCGCCGCTCGTCGGAGCCATTGCTCGACCACGCCGCTACGCGTCTCGCTCCGACGCCGGGCGTCCCGGTCGACGAGCGCGAGAAGATCCGCAGAGATCGTCAGGCTGACCTTCATCTTGGGCGCGGTCATACTCAGCATCCTACGATTCGTCCTACCCTGGCGCCAGCGCCACACGTCGGGTTCGCGCGCGCCGTGGCTCAGGGAGTCACGTCGAACGTGAAGCCGAGCTCCGTCCAGTCGAAGGCCTTGATCGCGGTCGAGTTGGGGAGCGGACCCGCGGGGTCGAGCGTGTCGTCGAGCGAGGGAGCTCGCGAGGTCTGGAGCGACAGGTAGTGGCGGCCTTCACGGAGCGTCATGCCGAGTCCCGCGAGTCGGTCGAGTCGGAGCTCCGAGCCGGAGGTGGTGATCATGCCGATGTTCACGTTCTCGACGCGATCGACGAGCGAGATCGTGGCGAGCCGACCGGGAGCAGGCTGCCACGCGATTCCGCTGGAGCCGCGCGAGAGCGTGCCCGACGGGGTGGGCCGGAGCGGCTCAGGCCCCTTCTCGATGGTGAGCGGCACGGTCGCGGCCGAGAGGGGCATCGCGTCGGTGCTCGCGTTGCTGCGTCGCGAGAGTAACGGTGCTCCGGTGACCGGGTCCCGGACATCGGGGAGGCTCCGCCAGGCGCCGACGCTGAAGGTCGCGCCGGGAATGTTCGGCAGGAACGTCACGAGCGTACTCGCGTTCACGCGCTGCAGGTACATCGGCGCACCGACCCCGGGCAGGAAGAGAAAGACCTGGAGGTCCTTCCGCCACTCCGACGGAATCGTGGCGTCATGGGTGATGATCGTTGTCGGCCCGAACGTGCCGACCGGCTGGGGCGTCACCGAGCCCATGTTCAGCGTTCCGTTCGGCTGCAAGGTCCCGGTGTCGAGATGCGCGTACCAGAACGACGTGTACGCCTGGTTGGCGACGAGGACATCGAGACCGACGTTACCCGACCCCGTCGGCGCGCCTGGCGGCGTGGACCATTCGTGCTCGACGGTCACCGCGGCGCTGGTGGCCGCGCTGACGAACGACAACGGTGATCGGCCGTAACCTCCGTTCGCCGAGCCTGTCCACACCTGGAGCGAGCAGTTCTGAGGGCACCCCGGGAACGAGACCGACAGGCTCACGCTGGCCTTGAATCGGGCGGGCGGCGTGACGGTCGCGCCGTAGTCCACCACCCTGGGGTTTCCGCGCATGAGCCCGAGGAACGCCCTGTCGAGCCCTTCCCGTCCCCCGACGGACGAGAGTTTGAGGTCATACGGCGGCGAGACGTTCGTGACGTGGAAGGCGCCGGAGGCGCCCGCCAGGGCTTCCGTCTTCGTTCCTCGGGCATCGACGACGAGCAGGCGCGCACCGGCGACCGGCTGGCCTACGTAGTCGATCACCGTCCCGTCGATGTTGATGGACTCGCGCGGTGCAGGGACGGCCCCCGCGTCTCCAGAGGCTTCCACCGGCAGGACCTCATCGGGCCCCGGCGCCCTGTCGAGAGTGCCAGCGTCCTGCGCGTCGGCGGCTCGCGGTTCGGCCCCCGAGCAGCCCACCACGAAGAAGGCAACGGCCCCGAAGAGAGTGAACGTTCGCATGGCCCCCGCGTCGGCCCCGCGCCGCCGGCGGTTGCGTGATTTCGACGGGGACCGCGTCCGCGGAGGGCACATCGAGATCGAAGCCGCGCTGCCGGAGGGAGCCGAGGTCGTCGTGCTCGCCAAGCTTCGTCATGCGACTGGTGGCGAAAAGAACCGCGCCACGGCGCCTGACCTGTTCCTCTCCGAGCTGGACGCGATGCTCTCCGCCGTCGCCCCATGCCGACGCTCGGGTCGCCTGCGAACGTCGAACGCCCCGTCGTGAACTCGTAGGTCTGCACCATGGTGCTTGCGAGGGCGAGCACGTGTGTGTCTCGCCAGAACACGGGCGCGTCGATCGCCTCGATGAAGACGAGAGCACCGAAGCGGTCCCGGTGTATCCGTCACCGCTCACCTGGAGCGTGTACCCGCCGAGGACATCCGGCGTGGGCTGGCACTCTCCGAACGGTCGGGTCAGCGCGATTGCGTGCCGTTCGAGCACATCGCAAAGCTCGAACCCATGAGGCTTTGCGTCGAATCACGTCACCTGTCGGACGACCGTCACGTGCGAGAGAGCGAAGGGGCGTCGACGCTGCTCAGGCCTCGCCGGCGCGGTCCGAACCACCGCGCGAAGGGGAGCGCGACGAGGTCGAGCACGACGTAGCTCACGTACACCACCGCGAGCACCCAACCGTAGAGCGGGACCGCGCCGCGCGCCGCGTTCGGAACCAGCACGAACACGAGCCAGAGGAGCTTGTAGCCGAGCTGGACGAGGAAGATCGGCGCGAACACGAGCGGAGCGCGCACGCCGAGCGCTGCGACGACGCCGAACGCGGCATAAACGCAGCCGACGATGCCGAGCGTGAACGGATCGTGTGCCCGGATCCCGAACGCCGAGGCGAAGCTGCTGGGCGCAAGTACGGTCCACGCCCCGGTGACTCCGGCGCCGACGATTGTGTAGGCGTATAGGAACAAGAGCGCACGGGGGGCACGCTCTGTCGCGTCGGAGGTGCTCATCGCGTGGGGAGATGCCAAGTGCGTGCCACTTGCACGCTCCGGTGCAAGGCCGCTGCGGACGACGCTACGAATGCTCGAACAGCTCGAGAGCGACGCCCGCGGCGGAGGGGCGAGCCTCGACGCCGCGCTCGACCCCGGCCCGCTCCTCGCTGGCGCTGCGGATCCGAGGCCTGCGGCCGCGAACGCGGACGATCTCGCGCGCCTCTCGACGACGTCGACGAGCCCCTCCGTGACACCTTCCCCCGACGCCCAGAAGCTTCGTCGTGACGAGCTCACGCCGATCCTCGACGCCATGGATGCCGCGCACGGCAAGCCGTCGAAAGCGGATCACCGGAGCGCGAGGAGGCTGACGACGGCGTGGCCGCCAGGCGACACGACGACGTCCTGGACGCGTCGCACGCCGCGGGCCTCGAGCGAGACCTCGTGCGTCCCGGACGGCACGGTGACCCGCGCCACGTGGATCCGCGCGGGCGCCGTCTCCCAGCTCCGCGTATCGGGCGTGTCGGCGGCGGCGAGCGCGCCCTGCACGAAGAGCGAGACCAGCGCGCCCACGGCACGGACGCCCTTGTCGTCCGACAGCTTCGTGCCCTGCTCGATCGCCTGGCCGGCGACGAAGCGTGCGAGGGTCCGGCTGAGGGCGGCGGCCATGACCTCGCCCTCGATCGCCGCCCACTCGGCGCGTGCGACCGCCTCCACGTCGAGGCCGAGGGTGAGCGCGACGTCCTGGCCGCCGACGCTCGCGCGCGTGACGCTCGACGGGCCGAGCTTCGCGGTCGTGCCCGAGACGAGGCGCGGGTAGCTCACCCAGGTGACGGCGCCGGCCGTTGCGAGGCGCCCGGCGAGGTCGCGGTCGGTCGCGGCGAGGAGCGGCGCGGCGCGCGTCAACGCGAGCCCGATCGGCACCCGCTCGGCGACCTTGCGTGGCGCCCGGCCTTCCCCGACGACCACGAGCAGCTCCCCCGAGCCCTCGGGGAGCTCCGGCGTCGACGCGAGCGCTCCCGCCGCGCCTGCGCGCGCGGCGCGGGCGTAGAACCGCGCCGCCTCGTCCGCGTGGCCGCTCTTCTCGTAGGCGAAGCCCGCGAGCAGCGCGCCGAGCGCGAGCGTCGGATGGTCCTCGCGTCCACGGTCGCGGAAGAAGCGCTCCCAGACCGCGAGCCGCCGCGCCTCGACGCGCGCTCCCGAGAGCGCGTTCGTCTCGAGGTAGTTCAGCATGTTCATCGTGTTGAGCAGCAGCTTCTCGTGCGGGGGAGCGGCGTAGCGAGCGGCGTCGTCGGAGTAGAGCATCCGTCCCGCCGCGTCGCTCCCGTTGCGCGAGAGGTCGAGGAGATCGAGCGCCGCGTCGGCGGCCTGGTAGTCCCGCTTGCTCTCCTCGAAGCTCGCGAGCGCCTGCTGGATCGTGGCGCGATCGAGGACGAGGAGCGCGTCGTCGCCGCGGAGGCGCGTGGGCAGCTCGCCGTTCCGGACGTGCAGCGCGCGATCGAGCCTCGTCACCGCCTCGACGTACCGGCCTCCGTCGAGCGCGGTGCGCATCGGCCGCGTCCGCGACGCGTGCCCGCCCGAGCATCCGGTGAGCGCGACGAGCGACGCGAGGACGACGAGCATGGCCAGGCGACGAACGAGCGGCAGCATCGGCGGCGAGCGGCATTGCACGCGCCGTTCCGTGCGGCCGATCTCCGGTCTTCCCCCGCCTCGCTGCACGGGCCGAACGCGCGTTCACACGCACCCGCGTTGCAGGATGCATCGCGGCGACGGGCGGATCTCCGTCGCGTTCTCCCAGGTCGCCATCGGGGGGCTCACGACGGAGGAACGCCGAACGCTCGGACGGCTCCGAACGTGTGAAGCGGCGTACAGCGGACCCTCCGCGAAGAGCGTCACGCTGACAGGACCTCGCCCGTCCACCGCGAGGCGCGTAGGCTCCATGTCATGATGCGGGGGATCGCTCTATTGACGCTGGCGGTGGCGTGGTGCTTGGCGTTCGTGGGGTGTAGTGAGTCGCCGCCAGAGGAGCGCGCCGTGGCGAAGATCACGGTCGTGCCCGGGTCGGTGCTGCTCGTCGCTGTCGGCGAGCGCCACGCCCTGTCGGCGCGTGCGGTCGACGCCGCGGGGGTGCCCGTCGCGGCGCAGGTGACATGGACCTCGTCGCGACCCGAGGACGTGGCCATCTCGCCTTCGGGCGAGGTCACGGCGATCGCCCAGGTCGGATCCGCGCAGCTCGTGGCGCAGGTGGGCGACGTCAAGTCCGAGCCGGCGCTTGTGATCGTCGCAGAGGTCCACCCGGGCACGGTGCTCGTCACCGACGCGCAGATCGCCTCGCCCGCGGTGGGCGTCGGGGGAGGGTACGAGCAGTTCACGATCACGCTGCGCGACGTGCCGCCTCCTCTGCCTGGCGCGGTGCTCCTCTCCCGCGAGAGCACGCCGCTGGCAGGGCGGGTGGTGTCGTCGGCCCCGAGCCCCGAGGGGCTCGTCGTGACGTGCGCCACGATCGGGCTCCCCGAAGCGTTCGTCGATCTGTCGATCGACCAGAAGGTGGCCATGCCGGTGCCCCCCGAGCAGGCGGACGAGGGAGTGTCGCGCTCGCCGCTCGTGAGCGAGTTCAGCAAGGGGCCGTTCAAGTGCAAGTCGGAGCTGGGGGAGACGCTCACGTTCTCCTTGCCGCTGAAGCTCCGCTTGGATCCGAGCATCGACGCCGACTTCCAGCTGCGCTTCCAGTATGGGGAGGTCCAGAAGTTCCGCGTCGTCTTCGGCGGGTCGGTCTACCTCACCGCCTCCGGGTGGCTCGAGGTGACCGCTGCCTTCTCCGCGAAGCTCAAGTGCGAGCTCGAGCTCCTCCGTCCGATCCTCCCCGTCGGCGGCGCGATCTCGTTCATCGTCGCGCCGGTCCTCCCGATGGGAGTGGGGCTCGCCGTCGACGGCGTGCTCGAGCTGGCCCAGATGCGCCTCGGCTTCGAAGGCAAGGCCGGCGTGAGCGTGAGCCACGGCTTCGACTACACGGCCCGCGGCGGCCTCACGACGATCAACACGTTCGAGCCGTTGGGCGAGGCCAAGCCCGTCGTGGAGCTGCCGGCGCCGATGGGCGGGGACACCCACCTCAAGCTCGGCATCCAGGAATACTGGTTCACGCGGCTCTCGCTCGGCTTCTTCCCTTACCTGAACGGCCCCAAGTTCGACTTCTTCGAGGGCACCCTCGGGCCTCGGGCCGAGGTGGACTACGCCAGCGAGAACGCCCAGATCGCGGACACCGACTACGCCTCGAGCTACTGGCTGCGGATGCGCGCCAAGCTCGGCTTCGGCTCCGCCGTGACCGACGCGCTGAAGTTTCTCGGCGGAAAGCTCGTGGTCACGCCTCCCGACCTCACCCAAGAGCTCGTGCTCGCGGTCTCGCCCCTCGGCAAGCTCACCGCCTCGCCGGCCGAAGTCGATCCGAACGAGGCCGTGAACCTCGTGGTGAACCTCGATCCCAACACCACGAGCATCTTCGGCGTCGACAACGTCGACGAGGTCATCTTCTACCGCGCGCCGAAGCCGCCCCTGCAGCTGGTGAAGCTGGGAGCGGTCAAGGCCGCGCCCGGGCAGACGGAGTTCAGGTACGCGTGGGGTCCCACCCGAGACGAGTCCGGCGACCACCGCATCGTCGCGTTCGTGCGACCCAAGCTGCTCGGGTTCGGCGCACTGCCCGCGCTCGAGGTGGCGAAGAACAGCGCGGTGGACGTCAAGGTCACCGGGGACGTGCTCGTACCGCCCGGTATCGCCGGAGTGCTTCGTTTCAAGAGCAGCCTCGAGAAATGCGAGAACGCCACGACCGTCCAGGAGTTCACGCTCTTTCCGGACGGCTCGGTCGCGGACGCCGTCTACAACACCAGCTCCTGCATGGCCGCGGACGGCAAGACCTACGCGGGGATCACCAACACCTGGACCGGCTCGAACGGCCACATCGAGATCCGGTCCTGCTGCGCCGTGGGCTCGCCCGACTGCAGCCCCGACTACGTCGTCTATTACATGCTCGACTGGAACCCGGTCACGAAGCGGTGGGAGGGCTACAGCGACAGCGATCCGCCCAACCCTCCCGATATCACCAACCGCCGCGAGGTCTGCTCGGTCTCGCACGTCCAGAAGGACTTCACCGGCGTCTGCATCGCACCGGGCTGCACGACCGTGACCTCGACGTGCAACGGGACGCCGGGGAACCCGAGGCTCATCTCCAACTGCGGCGCATACTGCTCGCCCGCGTGCTCCGAGTGCAACCAGCCGCGCCCGTACCCGTGGGAGGCATCGGTCACGCCGCTCTGCTTCTGACCCCGAGGCGAGCGCTCCTCGTACGACGCGCAGGGAGAACGCGCGGACACACCTGCAACGGAGTGAGCCCTTCTCACCGGCACCGCGCATCGCGGCGATCGTCCCCGATTGCACGCGCGGCACGAGAGGTGCTCTCGCGCGCTGCCAGATGCGAAATCACCTCCTCCTCCTCGTGCTGCTCTCCCTCGCGAACGCCGGCTGCGCGACGCTCCTGAAGGGCGACACGAGCACGATGCAGATCGAAGGCCTTCCGGACGACGCCGTCGTCGAGACGGCGGACGGCATCAACGTCGTGCGTCAGCGGGGCCTCACGGCGAGGAAGCCTCTCACCGACGAGGTCGTCCTCTCCGTCACGGACCCGGCCCGCACCGTCCGCGTCTCGTCGGGGGGGACCGTCACCCAGCTCCCCGCGAAGCGCTTCGTGGGCAAAGGATGGCTCGTCCTCGGCATCCTCACCGGCTTCCTCCCGCTCGTCATCGATGCCGCCACGGGCAACTGGTACGAGTACGAAGACACCTCGATGGAACGCGGGAAGCGCGTCGCGCGCCCGTGACGAGGCATAGGTGAGGCCGCTCTGCTTCTCACCCAGAGGCGATCGCACGCGGTGCATCAGACGAGGAGATCGGGATACCTTCACGTCAGACGCGGTCGCGACGACGACCGGCCGCCACGCCGAGGCTCCGTGCGACGCGGCGAGGCTCGCCGTCGACGAGGCATCTTCCGAGGCGGGACGCACCCCCGGGAGAGGACTCGATCGTCTCGCGCGACCGTCGAGGAGACCGAGGTTGGCTCGAGCTGATCGCCGATGAACCCTCGGACCGTGGATCTCCGCTGCCGAGCGATTCGCGAAGGAACGCAGGCGCGCGCGTGTCGAGCGATCTCGAGATCGTCCACGAGCGTCGCCGCACGGTCGAGCGCCGCCTGCTCGAGCTCGGGCATCCGCCATCCTCGCACGCGGCGGCGGGGCGGCCGCGAGCCTGACGGGTCGGAACGGCCTCGGGGATCCGTCGGGCTCAGCGGGACCTGTCACTCGTCGCACGAGAGACGTGCTGCCGAGAGCTCGTTCATGATGATGACGCCACCTGCGCCCGCCGAGATGCGAGCTCCCTGCACGTCGGTGGCGACGTCGCTCACGTCACCCCCGGAGATGGCGACGCGCCGGACACCGCCGCCGCCGCTACGGGACCATGACCAGTACACGAAGCCCTGGTGAACGGCGAGGTCCACGAAGTCGCTCTGGTCGGCTGCCAACACGAGCGGACGCCCGCCGTCCTTCGGGAAGCGGACGACCGAGCCGTCGCGGCTCGACAACCAGTAGAGAAAGGCGCCGTCGGATGCCAGGCACCGCGCGCAGTTCGGCGCCGACGGCGACGGGGGCCGCAGCATCGAGCTCGTCGCGACCACGTCGCCCATCGGGCTCGCGACGCGGCCTCGACGTGCCACGCGGCGGAGCACGGCCTCGTCTCGCCCGTTGGGCTCGGCGTCCACCCAGTAGAGGAAGGCGTCGTCGCTCGCGAGCGCGGAGGTGTCGTGCTCGACGTCCGCGAGGAGGGCGACGCTTCCTCCGGTCTTGGCTGCGCGCATGACGTGGTTGCCGCGCACGCCGCTCCACCCGTTTTCGGTCGGGAGGTCCGCCTCCGCGCGGCCCGCCCAGAAGACGTCGTCACCGTGCACCACGAGGGCGGTACCCCCCCAGAGATCGGCATCGGCGTCGGTCGGGTCCTCTCGCCACGAGATTCGACCCTTCCTGCCCACGATGCTCTCCATCTCACCACCAGACTTGGCGATCCGCGCGACCGCGCTGTACGCGGACGCCCCCTCCGCCCAGTAGAGGTGGCTCTCGTCGACGGCCATCGCCGTCGGCTGCACGCCCGAGACGAGGAGCTCCACGGGACCTCCGCCGAGCGGGGCGCGAACGATCTGCTTCGACTCCGTGGAGCCGCTGGCGCGGCGGACCCAGTAGACCCAGGTCTCGTCGTTGACGACGGGGCCGCCTACGCGCGTCCTCTCGCTGACGATTGGCTTCGCGGCGGGGGAGGTGCAGGCGAGCGACGGCGCGCTCGGCGAGGGTGCGGACGTCGTCGGCCCGCCGCCGGAAGCTTCGGGGAGCTCGACGACCCGGCCTCCACACGACGCCGCTGCGAGCGCGATGGAGAGCGAGAGCACGCGAACGAAGAACGATGGAATCGAAGGTCGAAGACAGGCCATGCAAAGGCGTCAGCAAGCTTCGTTCCCTCACCGCGCCTCACCCTGGCCCCGAAAAACACTGCGCGAAGCCCTGGACGCGCGCGTGTCCACGGAACGTCGACCCGTCCCCTTCCCGACGGAAGCGTCAAGGCCGCAGGCCGCGCATCCTGTCCACGGCATCGAAGTAGGCGCGCGCGTGCTTCACGAGCTGACCGTCGGTCGGGTGGTCCGCGCTCTCGACGCCGACGACCTTCTTCTCGATCGCGGGGTGATGCGCGTGGAGGTGACGCATCAGCTCGAGCTTCGCCTTGGCCGGACCCGAGATGAGGATCTCCCCCGCGTCCCCGAGGGCCTCGGCGACGGCGTGGAAGTACTTCTCGAGATCGGCGGGGTGCGCCTTGTCCCAGCCGACGCCCTTGGGGTGCCTGTGGACGTGGTGCTTGGGCGCGCGAAGCGTCTCCTCGGTGAACGACTGCGCGTCGATGTGAAAGAGCTTGGCTTCGTGGTGATCGATCCAGACCGCGACGTGGAAGGTACCCATGGGCACGCGTCAAAGCACGAGGGGTGCCACTCGTTCGGCGAGGCGCGAGACCCGCGGGGTCGGCGTTTTTCCGCGCGGACCGCGCACGCGTTGCGCGACGCGCAGCAGCTGCGGTCGCCGGCCGATGCCGCCGCACGACGAACGCCGCCGGCTGCAGATCGACGAGCTCACCAGCCGGCCGTGCCCGGTCCTCCCTTGAACGGCCCGGCGACGTGCGAGGTCACCCACCCGCCGTAGAAGCCTCCCTCCTGCGGCGTCACGCGTTCGTCGTCGACGAAGCACGCGTCCATCGGTCCGGCGTAGAACGCGACCGTGCCCTCGAGCGGGCCGTCGTCGTACGTCCAGGCCGCCGCGGGCGCGACCTGCTCGCCAGAGGCGACGTCGAAGTAGCGCGCGGCGCCCTTCCACTCGCAGAACGTCGATCGCGCAGCGGCGCGGAGCGCGCCCTCGCGAACGTCCTCGAGCGGGACGTAGTAGACGGGCGGATGGCTCGTCTCGAGCACGCGGAGCGCCCGCGTGCTGTCGACGAGGACCTGCCCGCCGAGAACGACCCGGATGCGCCGCGTGGTCGGCTCGATGCGAGGGGGACGCGGGTAGTCCCAGACCGACTCTTGGCCGGGCTGGGGCGGGCTCGGGACGACGCGCATCCAGGCAGCATAGGGCGCGCTGCCGCCGCGGCTGCGCTCGATCGTGCTTCGCGGCGCGCCCCTCTCGGGGTAACAAGGACGTCGGATGCATCGGCAGGTCGTCGAGCTGATGGCGGACTTTCGCGATGGCCGCCTCGGGAGCTCCGTGCGAGGCCTGCGACTTCGTGATCGCAAGGTGGACGACGTCCATACCCGGCTCGTCGCGCTGGGGTTCTCTCACGCGCTTCGCCCGATCGTCTCCGAGCGGAGCGCGCGCGGGCAGGCTCGCTGGCTCAAGGTCGACGGCACCTCCACGATGGAGGAGGCCGATGCCGAGCGCTTGCTCGTCCGCGAGTACACGCACTTCGATGCGGGCCTCGTGCGCGTGTATCCAGTCGGGGATCCGCGCGGCCGCGACGTGCCTCCCGACGGACCCTACGCGGTCAAGGCGGTGCTCTTCCCGCATTCACCTGCGCGGAAGGGGATCGAGCCGGCGACCTTCTACGATGTCGCCTTTCGCGTGGCCGAAGATGGCAAGGCGCTCTCGAAGAGCCGTCGGGAGGTCTACGGCGTCGCCTACGATCCGTCGGAGCCGCTCGCGAGCTGGGTGTTCGCCGAGGTCCATCTCGGCGAGATGGCCTGCATACCCCTCGCGTTCGAAGCCGAGACCCGATGAGCATCCGCTTCACGATCGCCGTCGGAGGGGACTTCCACGGCCGCACGGAGCGCCTGAAGAAGCGCCTCACGCTCGATCCCGCGGTGGAGGTCTCGCAGAGCGGGCCCGACGTGCTCGCGTACTTCGGCGGCGTGAGGCAGGTCCGCGAGCTCTCGATGGGCGGCCGCGGGCTGGCGTCCCTGCGCATCCTGCCCGGCTCCCTCGTGGTCGCCGTCGACCTTGACGGTTACGAGGCCTCCGCGAGGCATCTCGCGATGTACGTCCGATGGATCATCGGGGACGGACCGTGTCGCATCTTCGACGACGAGACGGGCGACGAGTTGACCTGGCGCATCGAGGCTTGCCCGGAGACGCTCTTCGATCCGGAGCCCGAGTTCTCCGAGGACCCGTGAGCTGAACGAGGGAGCGTTCCGCGAGATTGCGCGTAGAATGAGGTGAGCGAGCACCGGAAGAGGCTTCATGGGAACGAACGATCCGCCTGGACGACCGTGGATTCCTGATGACTGGGATTGGAGGACCGACGCGGTTCCTCCGCGCCCGGCAGCTCCGCCCGCGGCCGCGGGACAGGCCCCGCGGGCCGTCATCCCGCCGGACTTCGACCCCATGGCCGGGCTCCCCCGCGCACCCGCTCAGGGGACGAGCGCGCTCCCGAACTTCGGATCCATGAGCGACCCGTTCCGGGCTCCGCCTGCGGGGAGCACGGTGATTCGCGAGATCGGGCGTGGCGAGCGGGTCTCGGACCTGTCCGCGGAGCTCTCGTCGCGCACCCTCGCGACCAACCGCGAGCACGGCGTCTTCGCGCTCCAGGACGGTCGGCGCGTCCTCGTCGAGGGAGGACCCAACAGCATCGCGGTGCCGCACGACACGCGACGCGTCATCGCCCACACCCATCCCGGCGGAAATCCGATTGCTTCGGATGCCGACCACGCGGACCTGCGAGGACGGGGGCAACAGCATGCCTACATCGTGTCGGTCCCGAGCGACGGGCGCCCGGCCTACACGGTGCGGTACGATCAGAACTACAGCCCGGAGGGCCACGCCCGTGCCTCGCAGGCGCATGCCGATTCCATGGCAGCGGCGCGCGCGGGCGCGTCGTGCGGCACGTGCGGTCCGGCTCCCTCGGGCGCGGCCGCCGCTGCGGCCGGTCCGCCCCGGCCCGCGGACGCCGACCAAGCGTTCCAGCGGGCGATGCGCACGGGCGGATCGCAGGTCGGCAACGTCGTCTACGGCGTCGGCGGAACGCCGGACGCGCCAGTCGTTCATCAGTTCTCGCCCGACGGTCGTTACCTCGGGACCACCACGCCGGACCGCATCCCCGTCGCGGCCGAGATGGGCGTCAGCGAGCAGATGCTACGCAATCAGAATCCCGGCATGGCGGCCCGCCGGATGGTCAGTGGACCCGATGGTCGTCAGTACACCGTCGGTCAGGGCGGCGTGCAAGTCGACGACGGCGGGAACCTCCGCGCGCTCTCGGCAAGCGAGCGCGCCGCACTGCCGCCGTCCGTGCAGCGCCAGCTCATGCTCCGCGCCGCGGGTCCGGCGCTCGCGATGCCCGACGGCGTCAACGGCATGGGCCGCGCGATCGGCCGCGAGATGACAGGCAACTGGATGGACGGCGTCCAGATCAACATGGATATCGACCAGCGCTTCGGCAGGGGCTCCGGCGGGGCAGGGGCAGCAGAACCCGCTCGTCCCGTGCAGCCGGTCCCATCTCCGCGGCGCTGACGCCGAGCGGCTACGACATGGGCGGGGGCTCGGGGCCCTCGTGTCCGAGCAGCGCGTGCGGGAACCGCTTTGCGAGGGCAGTCAGATCCCTTCCCGTGACGTCCTCGAAGAGGCGCGCGTCGGGAGCGACGCGGAAGATCTCCGGGACGAACGCCGCGAGCTGCGCCACGGACGCCTCGTAGCCCATGGGCTCCAGCGTCACCACGGACGCGCCCGCGCGAAAGCCGACGGCGCCGAGCGCCGGCCACTTCAGCTTCGGCCTCACCTCCCGCGCGACACGTAGAGCGCCGGGCATGAAGACTTCGAGGTCGGCGTCGCGCGCACGAATGAGCGGCAAGGGGGCCACCCGCTCGAGTACTTCACGAAGACGCGTGAAGGCGTCGGACGCATCCCCCTCGAAGCCGACGGTGAAGCCCCCGCCGAGGCCGAGGAGCCCGACCTCGAGCGGCATGTCCGGCGCGGGACCCGGCGAGAGGGGGATCACGTGGCTCGAGAGGACGACCTCGGCGAGCCGATGGCTCTCGAGGGGTTGTGATGGGTCGAACTTGAGGCCCGCCGAAGGACGAAGCGCCTTCGGTACCGCTGCGTCCTCGTCCGTGACCACGCACGCCTCGTCCTGCATCCGAAGCATCGTGACGCCCGGGAGGAGCACCGATTTTCGTGCGAACGGACCGCGCGTCACCTCCGCGTACGCCATCGTCGGCGCGCACGTCGGGTAGAGCCGGACGACGCCGCCGTCCATGTGCACGTACACGTACTCGCACGCGGCCTTCTCGGGGGTCGGCGTGAGCAAGAGGTCGGCCCGCCAGCGCGCGTCGCCGGATCGCGTGGTGGCTCCCGGGATCGGCAGCCGATGCCCACGGAACCCGCGACGCACGAGGAGGTCGTGCGCCTCGCGCGGCCTGGCATGCGCGAGGCGGAGCTCGCGGACGGAACCTCCGCACGCGCCGCGTTCGAAGTCGTCCACGCGCTTGCGCTCGGCGAACGCTTTCATCTCGGCCGGCGTCATGCCCGCATCTCGTCGAGCGTGGGTAGGGTCAGCGTCGCCTGCGCGTGGACGAGGTCCGCGTTCATCGAACGAGCGCCACGCGTCGAGGCGGCTCCCGCCAGCACCCAGGTCGCTCCGCTGCCGCGAACGAAGACGAGTCGTTGGACCACCATCTCGTCCTCCGTCGCGCCCTCCACCTCGGACAGGTAGCCGATGAGCACGGCGGTTCCGACCAGCCGACCGACGTGCGTCCGCGCGGTCTCGAGCAGAACCGCCGGGACGGTCGTCGCGAGCTCGGTGACGAACCGCGCGATGACGGTGTCCAGGTTCGTCCCCGGGGGCGACCCGATGCGCGTGAGCGTGAGCGTGGGCCGCGGGCTACGGCCGAGCGGGCCGACGACGGCCATCGTCTCCTCCTCCCAGCCAGGTGGTGTCACGATCGTCATCCCCTCGTACTCGAAACGCATCGGCGACGGCCCGCCGCCCCGGTCGCTCGAACCCGCGCGGAGCGGCGCCGGCGCGAGGCTCGCAGCGACCAGGTCGAAGGCGGCGTCGAGCGTCGCCTCGCCTTCGGCGAGCGCCCGCCCCGTCAGGGTGACGACGCCGCCGACTCCAGGCAACTCGGCGACCAGGACGCGCATTACCATGCGGCCCTCCAGCTCCTCGAACACGAGCCGCACCTGCTGGCCGGTGACGCCGGGGAGAGCGACGGCGCCCGACTGGCGCACCTGCATCATCGCCAGGATCGGGGCGTAGGCCGTGACCGCCCTCGACAGGAGCGTCGTCGGAGTCTCGCCCTCCGCGAGCGGACGGCGCGTGAGGGTCATCGTCGGGCGCGGACGTGGACCGGGCAGCGTGAGGGTGAGGATGTTCTCCTGGACCCAAGCGCGAGGCGCCTCGAACGAGGCTCCACGGATCGCGAAGCGCTTCCGCGGTACCGCGGCGGCCTCGGAGTCCACCGTCAACGTCGCCTCGGCGGCTCGAACGGATTCGTCAGCGGCGGTAGCCCACCACCGGATGACGGAGTGCTCGGGCTGCTCGGGCTGCTCGGCGAGCCTCCCTGCGCGAACTGCAGGGTGCTCGCGATCCGGTCGAAGTGCGGTTTCGCGCCTTCGAACTCCGCGCGCCGCGCCGTGGCCGTGAAGGTCCACGTGTGCGCGCCTCGATCGAAGAGCGTGATCCGCTGGGTCACGCCGCCGTCCGGCGTGCTCCACGAGTAGAGGACCTCCACGGCATGGAGGCCACCGAACATCACGTCCCGCTGGCTCACCAGCTCGAACTTCGGCAGCGCAGATGCCAGGGTCGTGACCTGCTGCATCGCGTAGGTCGCGAGCGGCGTCGACATCGGCCGGGTATCGCTGCGCATGAGCGTCACGTTCGCGTCGAGCTTCCCTGCGGGGCTGCCGGGCACGCGGAACGAGATGACCGAGGCGTCCTCCCAGCCCTCCGGCACCTCGAAGCTGACGTCCCGGTTGTCGTATCGAGCCATGTACGGTGCTCCTCTCGGCGAGCTCGACGATATCATCGAGGCCGAGGGTCCTTCCGACAACGTTCTCCCGCGCGTCCCGGGAAGGAATCGGCGTGGGCACCGTAGAACGTCAGCTCCGCCTCCCGCGGGCGCCCCGGTTCGACGACCGCGGGGCGTGGCGCCGTCGCAGCGCCGATGTTACCCTTCCTGGGCTTGCCCTTCCGAGGTGTCGTTCCCCGATGACCGCAGCTATCGCACGCGTCTCGGATCCCGTCGGTGCGCACTCGGGTGGCCGTGCCTCGTGGGGCCTCGGCGGCATCATCCTCGGTGCGCTAGCCGGTGTCGCGCTGGTCGCCGCGTTTCCGGTCCTCGTCGGCGTCGGCGTCGTCGGTACGGGTCTCCTCGGGGCCGCGGTCATCGGGCTCGGCACGGCCTCGATGGTCACGGGCGCCGCGGCGCTCGGCGGGAAGATCGGACGGTACCTCGGCCGCGGGAGCGGAGGGGGAGGAGGCGGAGGCGGCCCGCCGTGCAGCACGATCGCGGACGGCTCCGCCAAGACCATCGTCGAAGGCAAGGCGCTCGCCCGCATCACGGATGCGACGACCCACAACCGCGCGCCGCTGAAGTCCGGCGCGCAGAAGGTCCTCGAGCAGAGCAAGCTCGTGTCGCGCGTCGGCGAGAGCGCGACCTGTGGCGCGAGCCGTGTCCTCAGCGGCGCGTCGAAGACGTTCGTCGGCGGTCCGTCCGCCGACTCCGGCGCGCCCACGCAGGATCCCGACGAGGCGCGGGTCAACTCGCTGATCGACCTCCTCGACAACATCTCGATGGTGACGGGCATCGCGCAGATCCCGCTCATGGTGGTCGGCGCCATCCGGACCGGCATGCGCGTCGGGCTCGGGCACGCCACCGAGGCTGCCGTCGCGACCGCGGCGCCCCAGGCGGCGCGCGCCGGCTTCCGCGAGAGCGTGAGGCAGGTCGCGGTGCAAGGCGCGTCGCTCGGCCAACGAGCAACGGGAGCCGTGAGCGC
>JALHPN010000130.1 GCA_022842465.1 Polyangiaceae bacterium
TGCCCCCCCATCGCGCGCCGCAGGCCCGCGCCCGCGGCGAAGCCCGTTCGCGCGCCGGCCGCCGTCCTCCCGCTCCTCCGCCGTCGCCCCGCGGCGTGAGCGCCGGGGAGGCTCTGCCCCCCGTCAGCCGGGAGCGTGGTATCACCCGCGTCGTGAAAGGACCCCGCGAGATCCACGAGGCCGCGCTCGCCGCGCGCAAGGAGCGAGAGGCCGCCCTCGAGGCCAAGGCGAATACGATCGGCACCGCTCGCCTCGTGGTGTTCCTCGCGGCCATCGTCCTCGTCGGCGCGATCGGCTTCGCACAGCTCCCCGCGCAGGCGTGGGTCGGCGTCGTCGGGCTCGTGCTCGGGTTCGCGGCCCTCGTCGTCGTCCACGCGAGGATCCACGCGCAGAAGGATCAGGCGCTCGCGGCCGTCCGCTTCCACGAGCGTGCGCTCGCCCGGATGCGAGGGGAGTGGCGCTCGTTCCCGTCGAAGGGAGAGCGGTTCGCCTCGCCGACCCATCCGTTCGCGGGGGACCTCGACGTCTTCGGCGGCGCCTCGCTCTTCCAGCTCCTCGACGCGACCGGTACCCGGTTCGGGGAAGAGGTCCTCGCCAAGTGGCTCTCCGGCGACGATGGCGCGGCGAGCTTCGAGGCGACCGTCCGTGCACGTCAGGCGGCGGTCCGAGACCTCGCCGGGCGCGTGGAGCTCCGCGAGCAGCTCGCGGTCGCCTCCTCGATCGAGACCGAGGAAGAGGGGAAGCCCGACCCCCGGCCCTTCGTCATGTGGGCCGGCCAGAGCGGCACGGCTGGAGACGCCGGGAACCTCCCCGGATCGCTCCGCATCGCGGCCATCGTCCTCCCCGCCCTCACCCTCGGCAGCATGATCCTCGGCAGCGTCGGCCTCGCGCCGAAGCTCGCCTTCCTCCTGCCGTTCGCGCTCTCGGTCGTGCTGCTCGGCGCGCTCCGCCAGAAGCTCGCCCCCGCGCTCCACGCCGCGTCGTCGAAGGAGGGCGTGCTCGCGCGCTACGGGGGCATGCTCGCCCTCCTCGAGCGCGAGAAGCTGGAGGCGCCCGCGCTCCTCGCGCTCCAGGAGCGCCTGCGCGAGAGCGGCGCGTCGGCGACGGCCGAGATGGCGTCGCTCTCGCGCATCGTCGGCTTCCTCGATGCGCGTCAGAACGAGGTCTTCCGCTTCATCCTCGGCCCGGCCCTCCTCTGGGACCTCTGGTGCGGCCTCGCCCTCGATGCGTGGAGGCTGCGCGCGGGGCGCTCCGTCTACGGATGGTTCCGCGCGCTCGCCGAGCTCGAGGCGCTCGCGTCGCTCGCGGGCTTCGCCTTCGAGCGGCCCGATCACGTCTACCCCGAGCTCGTGAGCGAGCCGGTCTTCGAGGCGGAGTCGCTCGGGCATCCGCTGATCGACGCGGGCAAGCGCGTCTCGAACGACGTCTCGCTGCGTGGGCCCGGGCACGCCCTCGTGGTCACCGGCTCGAACATGTCGGGCAAGAGCACCCTCCTCCGTGCGCTCGGGATCAACGCCGTGCTCGCGAACGCCGGCGCGCCCGTCTGCGCGAAGAGCCTCCGCCTCGGGCACCTCGTCGTGGCGACGAGCATGCGCGTCTCCGACTCGCTCGAGGAGGGGACGAGCCGGTTCTACGCCGAGCTGAAGAAGCTGAAGCTCGTCCTCGATCTCGCGCGGAAGGCCGCCGCGAAGGAGGGGAGAGGGGCCGAGGAGGGCACCGTGCTCTTCCTCCTCGACGAGATCCTGCACGGTACGAACACACGCGAACGTCTCATCGGAGCGCGCGCGATCTTGAAGGATCTCCTCGCGAAGGGCGCGATGGGGGCGGTCTCGACGCACGACCTCGGTCTCGGCGACCTCGAGGGCGAGATCCCGGGCAAGGTCCGCAACGTCCACTTCGAGGAGCAGGTGGAGGGCGAGGAGATGAGCTTCGACTACCGCCTCCGCGAAGGCATCGTCCAGAGCTCGAACGCGCTCCGCCTCATGAAGATCGTGGGCCTCGACGTCGCCCCGGCGGGCTGAGCCCGGGCGTCACGAAGGCCCGTGCCGCAGCCGCACGAGCACGTACGGCGCGACGACGAGCGACTCCCACCGGTCGTCCTTGATCGACGCCCACGCCCCGAGCTCTTCGAGCGTCGGCTTCCGCAGCCGGCCGCTCTCGATCCAGGCGGCGACGCTCGTCTTGTCGTCCTTCGCGATCGCCTCCCCGACGTCGAGGATGTCGAGCTCGGCGGCCACGACGACGACGGCGTCGCGCGCGAGGTGCGCGCGGATGTCGCTGAAGAAGACGTTCCCGAGGGAGGCGGCGAGGGTCTCGCGCATCGCCCTCGAGTCTAGATCACCCGCCGATGCCGCGCATCGAGACGCCGGCGGCGGTGTCCTCCGTGCAGCCCTTCCAGACTTCGCCGTCGGGCTTCGAGCGCCAGGCGTCGAAGGTCGCCCGGGCGACGGCTTCGACGTCGCCGCCCCGGGCGACGGACGCGGCCGAGAGACCGTCGTTCGTGGCGAGGCACGGCCGGAGCGTGCCGTCCGCCGCCACGCGGAGGCGGTCGCAGCCCTTGCAGTACGTGTCGCTCGTGCCGCTGATGAAGCCGATCTTCTTCCGCGGATCCTCGCGCGCGACGAGGTAGCGGGCGGGGCCCCGATCGAGCTCGGGCTCGGGCTCTCCGCCTCGGACGAGGTGGACGAGCCGTGCGCGCATCTCGCTCGTCGTCACGACGCGGTCCTGGAGGTGGGCGCCTTCGCCGACCGCCATGACCTCGAGGAACCGTGGCACGATCCCTCGCGCCCACGACCAGCGCGCGAGGTCCTCGAGCTCGTCGTCGTTCGCGCCGCGGACGACGACGGCGTTCAGCTTGATCTCGTCGAAGCCGGCCTCGACGGCGGCCTCGACGCCGCGGAGGACGACGTCGAGGCGCCCGCCGCGCGTCATCTCCCGGAAGCGGTCGGGAGAGAGCGTGTCGAGCGAAATGTTCACCCGACGGAGACCGGCGCCTCGGAGCGGGCGCGCGAGCGCGGCGAGGCGCGTCGCGTTGGTCGTGAGCGCCACGTCCTCCAGCCCGAGCGTCCCGAGGAACCGAACCACCTCGACGAGCGCGGGGTGGAGGAGCGGCTCGCCGCCCGTGAGACGGACGCGACGGATGCCCGCGCGGACGAGCCCGTGCACCATGGTCTTCCAGGCGTCGACGTCGAGGCGCTCCTCGAGGTACCCGTCGTGCCGGTGCGGGCGGCAGTAGACGCACGCGAGGTCGCACCGATCGGTGAGCGAGAGCCGCACCGATCGCGGAGGCGTCGAGGGCTGGAGCACGGGGAGAGCGACCACGGGGACCCCGAGGACTCTAGCCGAAGAGCGGGGCGCTGGCTCCTCGACTACAGTGGCGACGTGAGCACCACCCCCCTCTGCCCCCGCGTCGTGACCGTGACCGTGAGCGATTCGCGCACGCCCGGAGACGACCGCTCGGGGCCCGCGCTCGCGGAAGAGCTCGCGGCCTTCGAGCTCGTCCGCCACGAGATCGTCGCGGACGACCGCGAGCGGATCAAAGACCTCGTGCGGGCGCTCGCCGAGAGCGGGCAGACGGACGCGATCGTCCTGACCGGGGGAACGGGGATCGCGCCGCGGGACGGGACGATCGAGGCGGTGACGCCCCTGTTCGACAAGACGCTCGACGGGTTCGGGGAGGCGTTCCGGCGACTCTCGTGGGACGAGGTCGGTCCGCGCGCCGTGCTCTCGCGCGCGGTGGCGGGGACGGTGGGGAGGTGCCTCGTCGTCGCGCTCCCCGGGAGCGTGAAGGGGGCGCGGCTCGGCGCGCGTGCGCTCGTGGCGCCCGTGCTCGCTCACGCGGTGGACTTGCTGAACGGGCGTACGGGCCACGGAGAGAAGGGGCCGGCGTGAAGGTCACCGTCTTGTACTTCGCGGTCGTGCGGGAGCTCGTCGGCGTCGCCGAGGAGGAGCGGGAGCTTCCGAGCGAGGTTCGCACGATCGGCGACGTCGCGAGGTACCTCGAGGGCGTGCACGGGGCGCTCGCGGGGCGGCTCGGAGCGGTGCGGATCGCGCGGAACGAGGTGTTCGCCGAGGGGAGCGAGGGGATCGCGGAGGGGGACGTGATCGCGCTGATCCCGCCGGTGTCGGGGGGGTAGGGGTGGGGAGAGAGAGAAGCCGGGCACGGGCACGGGCACGGGCACGGGCACGGGGGAGAAGGCTAGCCTCGGTGGGCGTGGCCTTCGCCACACCGCGCGTCCACCCACCCGACCCACGCTGCGCCGTCGGGTCCGTGCTCCCGCTTCCAGATCGGCACCCTCGCCTTGATCCGGTCGATCAAGAGGCGGCAGGCGCGAAAGGCCTCGTCGCGGTGCTTCGCGCTCGCCGCGCAGACGACGGCGACCTCTCCCACCTCGAGCGAGCCCGTCCGGTGGAGCGCGCAGACGACGGTGCCGGGGACCTCCGCCTCGATCTCGCGCGCGACGGCCTCCATCTCGCGCACGGCCATCGAGGCGTACGCCTGGTACTCGAGCCGCGTCACCGCGCGGCCCTCGCTCACGTCGCGCACGACGCCGAGGAACGTCGCGATCCCGCCCGCGGAGGGCCGCGCCACCGCTGCGACCGCCTCGTCGAGCCCGATCGGCGCCTCTCGCACGTCGACCTTCACGGCGCGCTGAAGTCTCCGCTCTTGCCACCGCTCTTCGACACGAGCGCGACCTCGAACGTGATCGCGCGGTCGATCGCCTTCAGCATGTCGTAGAGCGTCAGCGCCGCGGTGCTCACCGCGACGAGGGCTTCCATCTCGACGCCCGTCCGATCGCGGGCCTCCGCCGTCGCCGTGATCCGAGCTTCGCCGCGCGCGAGGTCGATGTCGACGGCCACCTTCGTGAGCGCGACCGCGTGACAGAGGGGGATGAGCTCGCTCGTCCGCTTCGCGGCCTGGATCCCGGCGATCCGCGCCGTCGCGAGCACGTCACCCTTCGGGGTGTCTCCCGCGGAGAGCCGCGCGAAGGTCGCCTTCGCCATCCGCACGCGTGCGCGCGCGACGGCGCGACGGAGGGTGGTGTCCTTCGCGCCGACGTCGACCATCCGGGCGTGACCCTTCGCGTCGAGGTGGGTGAGGCGCTTCGGCATGCGGCGACTATAGCGGACTCAGGCGCCGAGTCGTTCGAGGAGGAGGACGTCGACTTCGTCTCCCGCCTCCACGTCACCGCGGTCCGAGGCGACGCAGACGAGGGCGTCCGCCTGGGCCACGCTGGTCGGTGCGCCGCTCGCCTGGTTCGGGAGCGGGGTGACCCAGAGGCCATCGCCTCTCGGCTCCAGCGTGGCGCGCGCGAGCTCGAGGCGCCCCGGATCGTGAGCGAGGGGCCGTGTCGTCCGTGCGCGCAAGAAGGGCGGGAACGGGCGCCGATCGTCCTGGAGCGCGCGGAGGAGCGGGACGCCGAAGATCGCGAACGTGACCATGGCGCTCGCGGGGTTGCCGGGAAGGCCGAGCACGATCGTGTCGCGCGCGCCCGGACGGCCGGGCCTCCGTCCGACGACGAGCGGCTTGCCCGGCTTGATCGCGACGCGCCAGAGATCGATCGTCACGCCGGCGGCTTCGAGGGCGGGCCTAACGAGGTCGTGGTCCCCGACGCTGACGCCTCCGACGGTCACGACGACGTCCGCCTCGTCGAGCGCGCGCTCGAACGCGTCCCTCGTCGCCGCCGCGTCGTCGGGCACGTAGGGCATGACGCGCGCGGTGGCCCCGGCACGACGCGCCATCGCCCGGATCGCCCAGGTGTTCGACTCCGGGATGGTCGCGGCGGAGCCTCGCTCGCCCGGAGCCCGGAGCTCGTCTCCCGTCGCGAGGACGGCGACCGTCGGCCGCCGTGTGACCGCGACGCGCGCCCGGTCACACGCGGCGGCGAGCCCGAGGTGAGCAGGTCGGAGCCGCGTTCCGCGCGTGATGGCCAGGGCGCCGGCGGCGAGATCCTCCCCCCGTCGGCGCACGAACTGTCCTGGGCGCGGCGCGGTCGAGAGCACCGCCACGTCTCCCTCACGCGTCACGTTCTCCTGCATGACGATCGCGTCCGCCCCCGCCGGCAAGGCGGCGCCGGTGAAGATCCGCATCGCGGAGCCGGGCTCGAGCGGCGGCGCGAGGGCGCCCGTCTTGCTCTCCCCGCGCACGGGGAGCCGGACCGGGAGAGGCCCTGCGAGGTCGCCCGCGCAGACGGCATACCCGTCCATCGCGCTGTAGTCGAACGCCGGAAGATCGAACGCGGAGGCGACGTCCTCCGCGAGCACGCGGCCGTCGGCGTCCTCGAGAGAGACGTCCTCGGCGGGGAGGGCCGGGGTCGCGAGCGCGAGCACGCGGGCGAGGGCATCTTCGAAGCGCAACATGGCCGGAGGGCGTACCATGGCCATGTGAGCCGAGGAATCATCGGGGCGTTCCTTCCGCTTTCCACCTTCGTGGCCGTCGCGCTCGCGTCGGCTCTCGGCGCGCCAGGCTGCGGCGACTACGGACCGGTGACGCTCGCAGAGCCACCGGACGCCGGGGCGCTCGGCGCGCGAGCCGGTCGCGGCGTCGGGGCGGCGTGCTCGGCGGGTGAGCCGTGTCGGCCCGGCCTCGCGTGCGTGTCCGGGGTGTGCGCGCCCGGTCGCTCGCTCGAGGAGGGCGCCGCGTGCCTCATCAGTGCAGAGTGCAAGGAAGGCCTCCACTGCGGGGCGGACCGCAAGTGCCGCCCGAGCGGTCGCGCCGCGACGGGGGACACGTGCACGAGCGAGGCCGACTGCGCGAGCGGCACGCGATGCAACCCCGTCGGTCTCTCGGCGGAGTGCGCGGCCGAGGGCACGACCGACGTCGGCGGCGCCTGCAAGACGAGCGCGGAGTGCTTCGGCGGTCTCCTCTGCGGGAGCGGCACGTGTGCGACGCCCCCCGAGTCGAAGGCGACGATGCCGCTCGCGCTGCCGTCCTTCGCGGGCGTGGCGTGCGAGGACGAGACGAACGCCTCTCCGCGTGCGCACTTCCGTGTCCCGCGCGGGACGGAGGACGGAGACTTCTTCCGTCTCCCGTTCCCGAACGACGTTCGGCGGAAGGCGGGGCGCCTCGTGCTCGCGGGCTTCCCGACCCCCGGCGCGGACGTCCTCGGCTTCGATCTCGTCGACCGCTGGCGCGCCTTCGTCGAGGCCAACGTCGACGGGTTCTCCCCCTATTCGTCCGTCGTCCTCCGGTTCGCAGGTCCGATCGACTTCGAGACCTTCAAGGGGCAGGGAACGATCCGCTTCGTCGACCTCACGGCGAACGCCGACGTCGGCTTCTCGTGGTCCTCGACCACGGGCCGCACGCCCTACGTGTGCGGCACGTCGATGACGTTGCGCCCGACGATCGGCGAGCCGCTCGCCCAGGGGCACACCTTCGCGGTCCTCGTGTCGAACGCCGCGAAGGCGAAGGGCGGCGGCGCGATCGAGGTGTCTCCCGATCTGAGGGCGCTCGTTTCGGCGGGTGACCCCGGCGCTCCGCTCTCCGAGGCGTGGGCGACCTGGTCGCCCCTACGCGCGTGGGCAGGGCCCGCCGCGTACGACCTCGGCGCGCTCGTGTCCGCCACGGTCTTCACGACGTCGAAGGCAGGGGACCTCGTGGAGAAGACCGCCGCGCTCGTCGCGTCGTCTCCACCGCCGCAGGTGACGAGCTGGGTGAAGTGCGGGTCGGCGCCGTCCCCGTGCGCCGACGCCACGCTCGACCGCGCCTGTCCGGCCGCGGAGGACCCGGGCTTCGACGAGCTGCATGCGCTGGTCTCGCTGCCGATGCTCCAGACGGGGGCCCCGCCGTACCGGGCGAGCCCGACGGACGGCGACCTCGTGCTCGGGGCGGACGGGACGCCGGCGGTGCAGACGCGCGCGAACGTCTGTCTCTCGCTGACGATCCCGAAGGGCGCGGTGATGCCGGCCGGCGGCTGGCCGCTCGTCGTCTACGCCCACGACACGGGAGACTCGTTCCGGAGCCACGTCACGCGGGGCCTCGCGAAGCGATTCGCAGCCGCAGACGCCGGCGCCGCGGCGGTCGCAGTGCTCGGGTTCGACCAGGTCGGCCATGGCACACGGAGGCCGGCGGGGCTGAGCTCGATCGCGAGCGCGATCCCGACGTGGAGCCCGGGCGCGATGCGCGGCTCGTCCATGCAGGCCGCGGCCGACGTGCTCGCGATGGTGCGCCTCGCGCGGACCCTGGACGTCCCCGCCGGCGCGTCGCCCACCTCGAACCCCTTCCGCTTCGGCCCGACGATCCTCATGGGCCACGGTCAGGGCGCCGCGGCCGTCGCCGCCTCTGCGCCGCGCACCGACGTGGAGGCCGTCGTCCTCGCGGGCCACGGGGGAAGCTTCCTCGATCTCGTCCCGACGAAGAGGCGCGCGGTCGACTTCGCTTCGGTGGCGCCCGTGGTCCTCGGCGAGTCGCCGCTCGCGGCGAGCTCGCCCGTCCTCACGCTCTTCCAGACCGCGGTCGACGCGACGGATCCGCTCTCCCATGCCGCGGCGCTCGCCGTGTCGGGGACCACCCCGAAGCGCCACGCGCTCATGGTCCACGGCCTCTCGGACTCCCACAGCCCGGCGGCTTCGCAGATCGCGTACGCGCTCGCGGCCGGGCTCGCCGTCGCCGCGCCGCCGTCCGACGTCACCGGAAGCGAGCCGATCCGCGCGACGACGGTGCCACTTCCCGCGGGTGGCAACGTGGCGTCGGGTGCGTACACGGCGCTCGTGCGTCAGTACACGGCGCCGGGGGAGGACGGGCACGTCGTCGTCTTCCGCGACGCGGACGCGGTGAAGGACGTCGACGGCTTCGTGGCGGATGTCGCGCGCGGCGTCGTCCCGACCGTCGGCCGGTGACCGCTCACAGCTCCTCGGCCGTGAACGCCATCACGTCGCCGATGCGGGTCGTCCCGCAGGCGAGGGCCACGAGGCGATCGAAGCCGATCGCGTTGCCGCCGCTCGCGGGCATTCCTCGCGCGAGCGCCTCGAGGAAGCGCTCGTCGATCGGGTAGACGGGCTTGCTCCGCCTCCTGCGCTCTTCCTGGTCCGCGACGAAGCGCGCGCGCTGCTCGACGGGGTCCGTGAGCTCACCGAAGCCGTTGCACACCTCGACGCCGGCGACGTAGAGCTCGAAGCGCTCCGCGAAGCGCGGATCGGAGGGCTTCTTTCGCGCGAGCGACGCTTGCACGGCGGGGTAGTCCGTGACGAAGACGCCGTGCGGCACGCGCGCGAGCGCCGGCTCCACCCGCTCGACGAGGAGGCGGAAGAAGCGGTCTTCGTCTTCGTCGGCGAGGCGGAGCGCCTCGTCGCGCGAGACGCCCCCCCAGCGCTCGAAGGCCGTGCAGATCGGGAGCCGCTCGAAGGGAGGGCGCACGTCGATCGTTCGCGGCTCCCCGGTCTCCTCGTCGGGCAACGTCACGCGCCCGCCGGTCACGCGCGCGACGAGCTGCTCGGTGTCACGCATGATCGCCTCGGCGTCGGCGCCCGCCCGGTAGAACTCGAGGATGGTGAACTCCGGGTTGTGCCTCGCGCCGAGCTCGCCGGCGCGGAAGGCGCGCGTCAGCTGGACGATCCGCGGGTAGCCCGAGACGAGGAGCCGCTTCATCTGGTACTCGGGCGACGTGCTGAGGAACCGCGCCGCCGCGAGCGGCGACCCCGGAGGCGGCGGCGAAACGCCGGTCGCCTGCGCCTCGTAGGCGTCCAGGTGCAGATCGAGGCCGGGGGAGGGGACGAGGACGGGGGTCTCCACCTCGACGTACCCGCGCGAGGCGAAGAACGCGCGGGTGTCCGCGAGCACGCGCGCGCGCGCCTCGAGCGCCTTCGTCACGGCGAGAGGCCGCGCAGGAGCACGTCGGCGAGCTGCGTCGCGGCGCGACGGAGCGCCCCCTGCTCCGCTCGCCCGAGCGCCCACGTCAGCGTGATGCCGTCGAGCGCGCCGAACACCGCGCGGGCGGCGATGTGCGGGGAGATGTCCTTCCGGAAGTCGCCTGCGGCTTGACCCTCGGCGACGATCTTCGCGATCGCGTCGAGGTAGGCGAGAAAGCGCGGTGCCGCGAACTCCTTCATGAGGCGCGTCGACTGGCGGAGGATGATCGTGATGACCTCGGCGAGCTCGCGCTCCCCCTCGAGGAGACCGAGCTGCATGTCGATGACGGCGCGGAGCTTCGCCGGCGCGTTCGGCTGCTTCGGGAGCTCGCCGCGCATGAAGGCGAGGAGGCGCTCGACGCGGTCCTCGAAGAGGGAGACGAGCAGATCCTCCTTCGACTCGAAGTAGAGGTAGATCGTCCCGTCCGCGACGCCCGCGGCCTTCGCGACCTCGCTCACGCGCGTGGCGTGGAAGCCGCTCCGGGCGAAGACCTTGATCGCGGCCTCGAGGATCCGGTCGCGCTTGTCGCCCCCGCGACGCTTCGCGTGCGCGGTCGCGCTCGCGAGCGGAGGTGACGCCGGGACAGCCGACTTCGAGGCGCGTTTCGGCTTCTTGCCGCCCGCCCCACCCCTGGCCCGCGAACTGAGTGAGGATTCACTCATCGAGCAGGGCGAGTACCAAACGGCCCTCCCAGGGTCAACTCGCGGGGCCTCAGCGGGCGGCAGCGGCGACGAGGACGCGCTGGGCGAAGGCGCCGATCTGCGCGCCCATCCACGGTCCCATGACCACCAGCGCGGCGACGACCGCGAGGAGCCGCGGGAGGTGGGCGAGCGTCGGATCCTGGACCTGCGAGGCCGCCTGGAAGGCCGCGACGACGAGCCCGACGACGGCCGCGACGACGAGGACGGGCAGCACCACGGCGATCGAGAGGAGCAGCGCCTGCTGCGCGTGCTCGAGCAGGGTCGCGACGGGCACGACGCCTCAGCCGCCGTCGTCCGAGGCGTCCGCGACCGCGTCGGCGGCGTCGGCGGCGTCGGCCGCGTCGGCTCCGCCGTCGCTCGCCCCGTCGGCCACGCTCACGCCGGGGCCAGAGTCGGCCGGCGGCGTGACGTTCGTGCCGGGGTTCGTCGGGAAGACGCACGCCGGATGCGTCGCGTTCGCGCGCACCTCGGGGCAGCACCGGTCGACGCCGGTGAACGGCTCGTTGACGCCGAACGAGTACTCGACGAGCCAGCGGCCCGCAGGACGGCCCTGCGCGCCGACGCAGAGGAGGCCGGCCCCGCAATCGAGGTCGCCGTTCTCGAGCTCACATCGCTCTCCCTCGGCCTGATCCGCGCAGGCGACGACCACGCCCAACCCGAGCAGCGCGAGCACGAGACTCGACCGGAGGAGGCGGGCCCGCTTCTTCATCGGCCTCTTGATGGCACGGAAGCTCCTGCCCAGGCAAGCCCTATCCTTCGCGCCGGCCGCGCGCCTTTGCCTCGACCGCGGTCGCGAAGAGCGAGAAGTATTGCGCCGCGCTCGCGACCGAGAAGACGAGGGAGAGGTAGACGAGCACGCGCCCGACGCGGACCATGTCGACGATGCCGAGGTCCACGAAGCCGTAGCTCAGATGGTACGGGTACCCCGCGAGGAGGAGGATGATGCCCAGCATCTGGAACGCCGTCTTCGTCTTCCCCTCCTGTCCGGCGGAGATGATGACCCCCTCGCTGGCGGCGACGCTCCGCAGCGACGTGATCGTGAACTCGCGCGAGAGGAGCGCGATCACGACCCACGCGGGGATGCGCTGCATCGGCACCATCCAGACGAGCGTCGCCATCACGATCAGCTTGTCGGCCAGCGGATCGATCATCTTGCCCAGCACGCTGACGACGCCCATCCTCCGCGCGAGGTAGCCGTCGAGCACGTCGGTGATCGCGGCGGCCGTGAACGTCATCGACGCCCAGAAGCCCGAGCGTGGCGTGTCCTGGTCGAGGAACCAGAGGCACAGCGGGATCATCAGGATCCGGCCGAAGGTGAGGAGGTTCGGCAGATTCAGGGCGTCTTCGGCGAGCGTCTTCCTCCGCGCGACGCGCTCGCTCTTCGCCAGATGCGGTGCCGAGCCACGATCCTCCACGGGAGAACGTCTAGTCCGTGTCGCCCCCGGCGTCACGCAGTCGCGAAGAGCACGCTGCCCTCGCCCGCGAACGCGAGCAGGCCCCGCTGCCCGCCCGGCGCTTCCTGCGGCGGCACGGCGCGAGGGACGAGCCGGCCGAACCACGCCACGACGGTCTCGCGACGCACGTGAAGGCCGCGCCCCTCGGTCACGTCGAGGGTCAGGACGGGGCCGAGCGCCTCGAGGAGGACCGCGCCGGAGCCCGTGAGGTGCACCATCGAGAGGACCTCTCCGTCCGCGTCCGCGACGCGGCCGTTGTCGTACGCGAGACGACCGTCGAACCCGAGGAGCACGTCCTCGCGCACGAACGCCGTCTCGTCCTCGAGGAGGAAGGAGGACAGGCTGCGTGACGGACGAGGGCCGATGACGATCTGGCCGTCGCCACGGAAGAGCGCGATGGGGCTCGTGAGCCCGCCGAGCGCCTCGCTCGTCGCCTTGCCGCGCTGACGTCGCGAGGTGGTCTCCGAGGTCAGAGACGTCGTGCCTGCCCGCATCGCTTCGACGCGCACGTGGAAGCCCGCCTCGCCCGTTCGAACGAGCGCGACACCGGACGCATGTACGACGACCTCGCCCTGCGGCGGGAAGTCGGCCGCCGAGTCGCGCGCGAGCTGCGAGGCCGCCGGGGGCGGCGCCGTCTGCCGATGGAGGACCGGCGGCAGCGTCCGCCCCGCGCCGACGCCGGCCGCCAGCGCGACGTACGCGCTCGACGGCGGGGGGGCGACGAGCCGCTGAGAGGGGGGGAGGATCCCGCCGTCGTCCGCCGCGGGAGGGGCCGGGGCGATGAGCGTCGGCCGGCGTGTCGCCGCGCTGGGCGGCATCGCGAGCTGAGGGACCGACGGCCGGATGCCGTCGTCGACGAGCTGACCGAGCTCGACCGCCTGCCACGCGTCGCGCGCGGCGGAGCGGTGCGGATCATCGCTCGCGGGGTCTGCGATCGCGAAGGAGAGCTCGCCTGCGTCGAGCTCCTCGAACGCGGCGGCGACGGCCTCGCGAGCCTCGGCAGAGGGACGCGCACCGAGGCTCACCGGCGGCAGAGACGCCGCGCTCTTCCCCGCGATCGCGGCTTCCATCCGCGCGACCAGCTGGACGTGACCGCCTCGCTCGAAGGCGGCGCGCGCCTCCTCCAGATCCCCCAGCCGCTCGCACGCGAGCCCGAGATACCCCCAGCCGCGCGCATGGGTCGGGTGGTGCTTCACGAGCTCCGCGAGCTCGCGTCGCGCGAACGTCGGCTGGCCCGTCTTCAGGTAGCAGAGCGCGAGGTTCAGGAGGAGCGCGGGATCCCGCGGCGCGCTCCTGCGGAGCTGCTCGTAGATCGTGATCGCGCGCGGGTAGTGCCCGAGGCGGAAGTAGACGATCGCGAGGAGGTCCTGCCCCTTCGCGTCGCGAGGCTGCAGGTCGAGCGCGCGTTCGAGCTCTTCCTTCGCCTCGTGGACGCGGTTGTCCTGCAGGAGCTCGCTCCCGCGATAGAGGTGGAAGAGGAAGTCTTCGTTCGCCGATTCCTGCGGGGGGGGCGCGTCGTGCCCCATGTCGACGCCCATCGCCGGCGTCGAACGGCGCGACTCGATCGCCTTCTCGCGATCACTGCCGGGGCCACGCCGCGCGTCCGTCATCCGAGGGCGGATCGTACACGTTCCGCGCTCACACGTGCGAGCTCATGACGGCGGAGGCGGCGCCGGACGAGCTGCCCAGGCCACCGCGGCGAGCGCGAAGGGGAGGACGGCGGCGACGGCGGCCCATCCTCCGAGGAGCCCGGAGTCGGCGCCCCCCCACGGATTCCGCGCGACGCGCGCGTCGAACACGACGCCCTGGAGGAGCGTGCTCGTCGCGAAGTTGAGGGCCGCGGTCGCCCCCCACGCCTGCCACGCTCCGCGATCGCGGAGCCAGAGCGCGCCGGACACCGCGCCGAGGAGCGCCGCGACCGAGACCGTGCGCACGTTCGCGTCAGGGGCGGAGAGGGCGGCGGCCGCGCTCGTCACCGCGCAGGCGACGAGCTTCGCGGGGCGCGCGTCGATCCGATGCACGACGCGGAGCGGGAGGCCGCGGAGGAGGAGCTCGTCCCTCATCGCGAGGAAGCCCGCCGAGACGAGCCCGTACGCGATCGCCAGGCCGGGAGCGTCGCCGCGCGGGAAGAGCGCGCCCCCCGTGAGCGCGAGCATCGACGTCAGGAGGAGGGCGATCGCGGCGCCGACGCCGGCGCCGACACCGGCGCGTCGTGAGATCGTCCCCGCCGTCGGCTCGGGGCCCGCAGGATCGCTCCACGTCACGCCCACCCGCCCGAGGCCCCAGTCCGCGATGACGGCCTGCGCGACGAACGCCGCCATCGCGAGCTGCGCGAGGAGAGCTGCCGCCACCTTCGTCAGCGCGTAGATCGCGAGCCCCGCCGCCGCCGTGGCGGCAGGGCCGGGCGGCGCCTTCGCGGCCCTCGGCTCGGAGTCCTTGGTCATGCGTCCTCGAGCGCGGACGCGAGCTCGTCGCCTTGCGCGAGGAGGCCCGGGAGGCCGCCCGTGTGGAGGAAGAGCACGCGCGCGCCCTTCCGGATCTCGCCGCGTGCGGCGGCCTTCGCGACGCCGAAGAGCGCCTTCCCCGTGTAGACCGGATCGAGCACGAGCCCGCCGAGGCGCGCGACCGCGACGAGGAAGCGCTTCTGCTCGTCCGTCATCACCGCGTACGCGGGACCCCTCGCGCGATCGTCGACCACGAGGCGCGCGGCGCCCTCCGGGCTGCCGCCCTGCGTCGGGACGACGAAATCGAGCGCCGGAAGGTCCGGCTCGAGCGCGCGCGCTTCCAGCGCGATCGCGGCGATGCGCTGGACGAACGTGGCGCGGTCGTCGCAGACGGCGAAGGCCCAGGTCTCGCGCGCGACGCCGTACCTGGCCGCGCCGAGCGCGACGCCCGCCGCGGTCCCTCCCGATCCGCACGCGTGGGCGACGACGTCGAAGGGGGTGCCGGCCGATGCGCCCTCGAACGTGAGACCGAGGTTCATCTGCTCTCGCGTCTCGCGCATCGCCTCGACGTAGCCGAGCGAGCCGAGGCCGTTCGACCCGCCCTCGGGGATCACGTAGGTGCGCTCCCCGCTCCGCTCGAGCTCGAGGCGCACCTCCTCGAGGAGCCCCGTTCGCTGCCGGTACTCGTCCGGAGAGACGAAGCGGATCTCGGCGCCGGCGAGCCGGTCGAGCAGCAGGTTGCCCGTGGGCGGCGGAGGCTCGCGCCGCGCCCGCGCCGGATCCGGGACGCGGAGGAGGAGGACGGCGCGCATGCCGAGGCCGAGACACGCGAGCGCCGTCGCGCGGGCGTGGTTCGACTGGAGGCCGCCGCACGTGACGACGACGCGCGCTCCCTTCGCGCGCGCGTCGGCGAGGAGCAGCTCGAGCTTCCGGAGCTTGTTCCCGGACTCCGCACCGCCCGTCGCGTCGTCGCGCTTCACCCAGAGCTCGACGCCGTTCAAGAGCGGGTCGAGCGCGGGCCGCCGCACGATCGGCGTCGGCCCGTGGACGAGCGCGAGGCGGGGGCGCGTCGCGGTCATCCGAGGGTGATGAGCTTGGCGTTCGCCTCGACCGTCGCGCCTTCCTTGGCGTGGATCTCGACGACCGTCGCAGGCCCCTTGGCCTTGACCTCGTTCTCCATCTTCATCGCCTCGACGACGCAGAGGGTCTGCCCGGCGACGACCTCGTCGTTCTTCGCGACGAGCATGCGGACGACGCGCCCCGGCATCGGCGATTTCACCGTCTTGTCGCTCCCGCCCGAGGCGCCCTTCTTCGCGGCGTTCGCCGCGCGCTGGCGCTCGCTCTCCACGCGGACGTAGGAGCGGTGACCGCTCGCGATCGCGCCGATCTCCGGTGGCTGTCCCTCCGTGGTGAGATCGACGACGCGGCCGTCGACGCGCACCGACAACGTCCCCTCGAGCGAGACGACGTCGACGGGCACGCGGCGACCGCCGATCGTGACCTCGAGCGCGCCGGTCGGCAGCTCGGTGACGTCCACCTCGAGAGGCTTCGCGCCAGGGGTCGGATCGAGAGTGACGAAGTAGCGCATGTGAGGGTCCACTTCATCGGACGAAAGCGGCGAGCCGTCAAGGCGAGAGGTCGGTCGGCAGCTCGAAGAGCACGTCGAAGCCGAGCTCCTCGCGCCCCTTGAACGCGACGTGACCCGTGCGCCCCACGTCGAGCCCGAAGACGAGCGACTCGGAAGCCGCGCCGCGATCGAGGGCGAGCTCGAGGAGCGTGCGGCGGTAACAGTTCGCGCCGCGAGGATGGAGCGCGTCGACCCATCCGATCGCTCGCCGGAGACGCGCGCGACCGATCGCCCCCCGGGCCGGTGCGGCGAGCCCTCGCGCCCGCATCGCGCGGACGGCGGCCTCGGGGGACGCGGCGTTCCGGGCTCGCTCGGCGGCCGCGACGAGGAGGGCGACTCGCGCGAGCTCGGTCGCGAAGGGGTCGGCCTCGTCGCGCGCGGAGGGGCGCTCCTCGAGCACGAGGGCCTCGCCGTCTCGCGACGCGATCACGAGCTCGGCGTCCGCGAGCTCGCGGAGGAGCGGCTCGTCGTCGGGGAAGTGGTGCACGAAGCGCTCGCCGTGGAAGCGGTCACCGGGGGAGGGGAGGGGGCTCGCGTTGCCGAGGAGGCGCTCGCTGGCGGCACGCGGTCCGTCGACCGCGAGCCGCGCGAGCCGAGAGGCGAGGCCGGGCGGATCGCCGACCGCGACGTGGAGCACGACACGCGGCGCGAGCCGGGCCGCGCGGCGGAGGAGCGCGACGCGAGCCTCTCGCCCGGCGATGCTCGCGAAGAGGCCGCGGACGACGACGACCTCGTCGACGCGTGAGCCCGCGAGAGCGTCCAGGGTCGACGCTCCTTCGCCGACGCGGATCGTCCTTCCCGCTGCGCCGGCGGGCAGGCCGAGCACGTCCGCCTCCGTCCACGGAGCCGGTCGCGCACGGACCTCGTCACGGAGTCGCGCGAGGATCCTCACCGCAGGAAGTCGCAGGTGCCCGTCGCGAGGCAGCCGTGCGTGCGCGGGTGGCTCAGGTAGTAGACGTCCTTGCCCTCGGTCGCGAAGAAGCGCGCCATGAGCGCGTTGCCGTAGGTCGCGTGGTCCCACGCGCGGCAGACGTCTCCGACGTTCCACGTGTGGCGCCCCTGCGGCTCGATGTAGACGCCCACGTTCGCGACGACCTTGTCGCCGGCGCGCCACGCGGTCTCGTCCGGCGCGCGGGGCGCGCCCCGCAGTCGCGGCTCCCACGCTGCCGCGAGCGTCGTCCCGTCGGTGACGCGACGCTCGGCGAGACGCGCGAGCCGGAGCGGCGCCTCGGGGTGCGGTTGATCGAAGAGCTGAGCGCCCTCGGACAGCCAGTCGGGGTCCGCGAGCGCGACCGCGCAGTCCGCCGGCTCGATCGGCGTAGGCGCCGCGCACGTCGCGTCTGCAGGCCGCGCGTTCGCCTTGCAACCGGGGCCCGCCCTCGTCCGCCCGAATCGCGCGATCCCCTCGACCGCGCCCGTGTCGACGAGGAGCTTCATCGGGGTGCGCCGCCCGAGCTCCTCGTAGAGAGAGGCCGGCGTGACGTACTCCGCGTAGGCCGGGAAGCGCTCGAGGGCGCTCGGCGGCAGGAACGGGATCGCGCCCGCCGCGCGTCCGAAGGCGAGGCCGGCGGCGACCTGGACGAAGTTGTCGCCCACCGTCGTGACGTTCAGGAGCGCATGGGGCGGCGCGCGCTCGCCCGTCTCGTCGTAGAGCGGACGGAGCATGTAGTGCGGCGCGAAGTTGACGGGATCGGCCGGGTCCATGCCCATCTGGGCGAGGTCGCGGAGGCGACGGAGAGAAGGGGACTGGCGACGGAGGCCGAGGCCCTCGTTCGGCGCGACGAGCTCGTCCTCGGCCGCGAAGACACGCCCCCGGAACGGCGGCGGGGTCCTCTCCCACGTCGAGATGCGCCGCCCGACGGGCGCTCCCGCCACCGCCTTGCACCCCTCGTAGGACTCGACCGCGTCCGGCGCGTCGTAGATCTGGATGTCGAGCCGGTCGCCGATGCTCGTCGGGATGGGGACTCCGAAGGTCCCGTCCGCGCCCGTTCGAGCGCAGCGAGCCTCCCCGCTCCGGAGGTTCGTCACGACGACGGTGACGCGCTCGCCGAGCTCCTTCGGCTCGAGGCACGCGATCTCGAGCTCGCGGTTCTCGACGCCCTCGTTCACGACGAGCCGCACGCTCCGCTGAGGCGAGGCGCACGACGAAGGCGCGCGCTGGCGGTCCGTGCTCTCGGCGGGTCTCTCCTTCGCGGGCACCGCGACGACGAACGGTCCCATCATCTGCGAGGTCACCGATTCGACGACGCCGTAGGAGCGGACGGCCACGTCCATCGCGAGCGTACCGCCGCCCGACATCGGCGCGGCCGCGACGATGTACGGCTCGATTCCGCCCTGGATCCCGCTCTTGATGCCCCCGAGCGACCCGCCCGCCGCGAAGTAGGGAACGTTCGGCCCCCCGATGTCCGGCGTTCCGTCGCCGTCGAAGTCGCCGGCGGCGTCGAGCGTGCCGTTCGCGTCGTAGTCCTGCGGCCCGATCCTCCCGTCGAACGAGCGCAGGGCGCGGAGCGCCTGCATGCCGTCGAGCACCCCTTGCCGGAGGTTGTCACGGGTGTGCGCGATGTGGCTCGTCCACCAGGTCCAGCCGCTGTCGCCCTTGCCGTCGCCCGTCACGTCGCGCGTGCGCCCGTTCTCCAACGCGCCGAGGAACGGCACGAGGCAGTTCTTCGTGAGGACCCCCCGGCCGATCTGTCGCTCCCTGTCCCCGAGGACGAGCCCGTGCTCGGGATCGTTGTAGGCGAAGAGCGCGATCCCCTGCCGGGCGTAGTCGCCGGCGTAGAGGAGGATCTCGTCCGAGTGGCCCGTCACGCCGTGGCCCCAGAAGGAGACCGGGAACGGCTGCCTGAGCTCGCCGCGCGCCTTCGGCACGACCAGCATGAAGCCGACGTCGTCGACGCGAACGTCGCCGTTGCCGCTCCGCATGTCGACGTGGAAGCGCGAGTCGGGGTCGGTCGACTTCGGGTCCCCGAGGAGGAAGGGCGACTTGAACGTGCCGACCACGACGTGGTCGATCGCCTCGTAGCTCCGGTCGAGCGCCGCGATCTCGCCCGGGGAGAGGGAGAACACCTGCGTGAAGAGGAGCCGCAGCGACTCGCGCACGTCGGGGGCGGAGAGCTTCATCACGTACGGCCGCGTGAGCCGCTCGGCGCACGCCGGGTTCTCTGCCTGCCATCCCGCCGGCGGCTCCTCGCCGTAAGGGTAGAGACCGACGACCTGACGCGCCGCCAGCTCGGCGGGCGCGTCCGTCGCGAATCGCGCGAAGGGTCCCTTCCCGTAGAGGCCGTCGCGGAGGAGGCGCATGTCCTCGTGCGTGGGCATCGTCGTGAAGGTCCAGGTGAAGGCGACCCTGTCGAGCCCGCTGCCCGCGACGTCGCCGTAGTACGAGGCGAAGCGCTGATCGGCGAAGATCTCGCGGAGGCGCGCGACGGACGTGCGCTGAGACGGATGGTGGATCGCCGGGAACGGCGAGCGGACCGGCTGGCGGTTCTGCCCGCGCAGGCGATCGGTGACGACGACCGCGTACTCGCGCTTCTCTTCCAGCGGCAGCACGGGCCGGAGGACGAGCGTGTCGGTCTCGCGCTCGTACCAGGTGAGGATGTCGTCGACGCCGCGCACGCCGCCGCGCGGCAGCGGACGCCCGAGCGTGTTCGGGTGATCGAGGACCCCGTCGAAGTCGAGATCGAGCGCGGGACGGTACGCCTCCTGCGGGAGCCCGGCCCCTTCCTCCACCGTCTCGAAGACGACGTTGTTCTCGTCCTTCTTCGGATCGTTCGCGAAGTACTTGAACGGATCGCGGACGGACACGGGATACATCCCCGAGCCGACGTCGAGGAAGACCGGGACACCCGTGACGAGGTCGACGAGGTAGATCGGGTCGTTCGAGAGATCGTGCTCGTCGTCCGCCATGCGGCCGAGGACGTCCTCGAGGTCGATCGCGGGGAGGCGCGGATCGTCGCCCTCTGCGCGATCGAAGGCGACGTTGATCGGCGCCGACGTGCCCCAGCCCTCGAGCTCGCTCCACGCCTCGCGCGCGCGTCGCTCCATCGCCGTCGGGGCGACGAGGCTCACGTTGACGCGGAGCCCCGTGCGACTGGTCGGATCGGCGAACGTGGCGACGTCGTTGGGGAGCGGGAGATCGGGGAGGGGCCGGTGGAGCGGATCCCACCGCACGACGGCGCCCTCCCCGTCCGGGGTGCGGCGGAGGCCCTCCGGGACCGTGTCGTCGCACGCGACGGCGAGGCCGAAGGCGAGGGGGAGGAGCGAACCCAGGAGGAGCTTCCGGGACATGGGGTCTCGTCGTGCGTTCAGAAGAGGAGGCCGACGCGGCCGATGGCGATCCACTGCGTGCCGAGCCCCTGACCCTCGGCGTTCGCGAGGGCGCGGCCCGGGAAGAGCACGCCCGCCTGCGCGCCCACCTGGGCGAGGAGGCCGTACTCGAGCGGGATGCGCGCCTCCGCTCCCGCGTCGAGCTCGAGGCCGAGGTCGCGCGGCTTCGGAGAGCCGCCGCGTGCGTTCACGTACGCGCCGTTCACGCTGACCCGGTACGGATCGACGACGTCCGACGTCGCCTGCGCGAGGACGGCGCCGCCCTTCAGATCGAGCCAGTGGCGCGGCCGGTACACGAAGGTCGGGTTCACGTACTGCGCGCCGAACACGCCGCCGTTCGACGGGAGCGCGTCGGAGCCGGCGGGCGGCCGGTCGCCGTTCGTGAGGAGCGGGTCTCGCGCGGCGGTCGCGGAGCGCGCGGTCTGGAACCGGAGGACCTCGTCGAAGAGGAGGAGACCGATGCGATGGTTCGGATCGAAGACGAAGCGCTTCTGGACCCCGTCGGTGGGATCCGCGTCGCCGGACGCGTAGCCGAGCTCCACCTGCGCGACGATCTGGCCGAAGGCGATCTCCTTGGACGCCTTCTCGTACGCCCGGCTGACGTAGCCGAGCGACGCGGCCCCGCCGTAGGAGCGGATCGTGGTCTTCGTGTCCTCGAGCGCCTGGGCGGTCGTCCGGAGGAGGTTCGTCGAGCCGAAGATGCCGACCGCCTCGGCCTCCGCGAACACGAGCTCGTCCTCTTCGCGGTTCAGCGGCGCGGCGACGCGGCCGTGGAGATCGACCGCGAAGGCGTCGATCGTCTCGGCGTACGGGAAGAGGGCCGAGCCCGAGATGCGGTCGTTCTCCTGGTGACGGAGCGTGCTGAAGACGCCGAGCTTGTTCTGGCCACGCTCGAAGTACGCCGCGACGACGCCCTGGTAGGCTTGCTGGCCGCGCGTGAGCCGCGCGTTCGGATCGCGGAAGACGAGGTCGCCGGCGACGGAGAGGACGAAGTCGGAGTCCTTGCCCCCCGGGCGTGTGGCGAAGAGGAGGCGCTCGCTGATGGAGCCGTACCGGTAGTCGCCGAAGAGCGTGGGGTGGTCGCCGTCGTTCGCCAGGATGCCCATGCCCCAGTGGTTCGGCTGTTGGCCGATGCGGACGAGGCCGAACGGGAGCTTGTATTGTGCATAGAGCCAGCGAGGCTGCACGTTGAAGTAGCCGTCGTGCTCGTCACGCGGGGTCTGATCCGCGCTCGTGTCGTGCGCCAGCTGACCGAAGAGGAGGCCCGTCACGACGTCGACCTGCCCGACGAGCTCCAGGTGATCGCGGACGAGGAGGCGCGGCGTCACGCGGAGCCAGTGGCTCACGAACGCGTTCTGCCCGATCGAGTCCTCGCGGAGCCCGGGGCGGCTCGCGATGCGTGACGCGGTCGGGGTGAGGAGGAAGCTCCGCTGCGCCTGGAGGCGGATCTGCTCCTCGCCGTGGACGACGAAGCGAAGGGCATCGGGCTCCGGTCGCGGGGGCGCCGCGCGGCCGGTGTCGAGGACGAGGCGGCGGAAGTCCGAAGGGACGGGATCGGCGCCTTCGGTCGCGAGCGACGCCTTCGTCTCGGCCCCTGCGGACGGCGCCGTCGTGATCGCGGCGAGGACGAGGGGCAGAGAGGGCGCGAGCGAGCGCGACGGCCGACGCATGAGCGCGCGCAGCATACGCGCGTTCGTTCTCGGGTCGCCGCGCGCCGTCGGGTGGATCGTTTGACCACCACATGGTCCGACTTGTGGGTTCAGCTCATACCCAGCAAGGACGATGTGTCGCAGGGTTGCCGGATCCGAACGGCCGGTCCGGTATGTGCACTCATGTAAGACACTGTCGGCGTAGACGGCAGGACGAACGACGAGCCAAGGCCCGAACGAGCACGTCCGCTTCGGAGAAGCGTCCGTGATCTCCTCCGCCCCCCGCGAATCGCCGCCCTCCGCGCGCACGAGAAAGGAGCCTCTCCCGAGCTCGTCGTTCCCCCCACTGCCATCGCCACACGACGCGCGCTTCGGCGCGCATGCACGGATCGCAAGGCCGACCACGCCTCCGCCCGAGGGCTCCTCCTGCTCCCACGCACGAGGTCGCCCGGAGCCGGAGATGCGTGGTCGGCTTTTCCCCTTTTGTCCGGCCGTGCGCGGCGCTACATCCGCGGTCCCCCATGCCCGTGCTCGTCGGTAGCCCGATCTCGCTGAAGGACCTCGAAGACGTCGCCGTCCGCCACCGCGAGGTCCGCCTCGACGAGGGGGCGCGCGAGAAGGTCGCGCGGTCGCGCGCGGCGATCGAGGCGATCGCGAAGGCCGGGGACGCCGCCCCGCGCGTCTACGGCGTCAACACCGGCTTCGGGGCGCTGAGCGAGACGCGGATCTCGGCCGCCGACGTGCGAGCCCTCCAGCAGAACCTCGTGCGCTCGCACTCGACCGGCGTGGGCCCCGACCTCTCGCCCGCCGAGGTGCGGGGGATGATGCTCCTCCGTGCGCAGGTCCTCGCGCTCGGACACTCCGGCGTGCGCGCCGAGGTGCTCGACACGCTCCTCGCGATGCTCAACGCGAAGGTGCATCCGCGTGTCCCGTCGCAAGGCTCCGTCGGCGCCTCCGGCGACCTCGCGCCGCTCGCACACCTCGCCCTCGCCATGATCGGGGAAGGGGAGGCGCAGCTCGGCGACGGACCGATGCGGCCGAGCGCGGACGTGCTCGCCGAAGTGGGCGTGAAGCCGGTGGTGCTCGAGGCCAAGGAGGGGCTCGCTCTCATCAACGGCACCCAGTACATGGCGTCGCTCGGCGTGCTCGCGGTGATGGAGGCCGAGCGTCTGTGCGTCGCGGCCGACGTCGCCGGTGCGATGAGCCTCGAGGCCCTCAAGGGCTCGAGCGGGCCCTTCGACCCGCGCCTCCACGACGCGCGCCCGCACCCGGGCCAGAAGGCGGTCGCCGCGAACCTGAGAGCCCTCCTCACGGACAGCGAGATCGCCGAGAGCCACCGCGACTGCAACAAGGTGCAGGACGCCTACTCTCTCCGGTGCATGCCCCAGGTCCACGGCGCGTCGCGCGACGCCCTCGCCTGGGTGCGCTCCGTCCTCGAGCGCGAGGTGAACAGCATCACCGACAACCCGAGCGTCTTCGTCGACCGCGGCGAGACGGAGATCATCAGCGGCGGCAACTTCCACGGGCAGCCGCTCGCTCTCGCCCTCGACCTCGCCGCGATGGCGACCGCGGAGCTCGCCAACATCAGCGAGCGGCGCGTCGAGCAGCTCGTGAACCCGTCGCTCTCGAGCGGCCTCTCGCCGTTCCTCGCGGCAGGTAGCGGCCTCCACTCCGGGTTCATGATCGCGCAGGTCACGAGCGCCTCGCTCGTCTCCGAGAACAAGGTGCTCTGTCACCCCGCGAGCGTGGACTCGATCCCGTCGTCGGCGGGCAAGGAGGACCACGTCTCGATGGGGAGCGTGAGCGCGAAGAAGCTCCGCGAGGTCGTGAGGAACGTCCGCGCGTGCCTGGCGATCGAGATGATGACCGCGGCCGCGGGCCTCGACCAGCGGGCGCCGCTCCGGCCGTCCCGCGGTGTCGACGCGGCGCTCTCCTGCATCCGCACGAAGATCGCGCCGATGACGGGGGACCGTCCGCTCTACATCGACATCGCGAGCGCGACGGAGCTCATCGCGAGCCGCGCTCTCGTCGCCGAGGTCGAGCGCGAGGTCGGCGCGCTCGCGTAGGCACGTCAGTCGCCGTCGTCGGTGGGCGACGGCGGCGGAGGCGGGGACGGGGGCAGGGCAGTGACGAGCGGGACGGGCGACGGCTTTGCGGCGGCGCCCCCCGTTCCGCCGGAGGGGCCTCGGTCGCGGACGCGGTCAGGGACCTGATCGCGCGTCGAGAGGATGCGCCCGTAGAGCCGCTGGGACTCGGCCTTCTCGCCGAGCTCCCAGAGCGTGTCGGCGAGCCCGAGGAGGGCCGGGTAGAACGAGGGGCTCGCCGCGAGCGCGTCCTGGAACGACTTCTTCGCACCGGGGAGGTCGCCGTTCATGCGCGCGATCTCGCCGAGCCCCGCGTGGGCCTCGACGTCGCCGGGATGGAGCTCGAGGACACGCGTGTAGAGTGCACGCGCCTTCGGGAGCTCACCCGCGCGGCGCGCGGTGGCGGCGCGGTCGAGCACCTCGGCGGCAGAGCCTCCGAGGTTCACGCCCGCACGGGCCGCGCCCGTGGCGACGACGTTCGCGACGGGCTGGCTCGCGGCGCCCGCGTCGGCGTTCGCGCTCACGAGCGCCGTGACCGGGAGATCGATGTGCGCGCTCGCGCTCGCGTCGGGAGCAGAGGCGAGCGCCGTCGTGCTCGCCGTGGGGGGCGCGACGGGGGCGGTGGTCGTCGGATCGGGCGCCGTCGCCGTCGGCGCGGTACCGGCGCCCGTCGTGCTCGCGTTCCCGTTGCCGTTCGCGTCGCCGTCGTTGCGCATGCCGCGCACGACGAGCCAGGCGCCGAACGCCATCGCCGCGACGCCCGCGATGGTCTTCAGCGGGCTCCGGCCGGCTCCCGCGCGGTCGTCCGCGCCCGGAGACTTCGCGCTGGCGGGAGGCGCGGCGTCGCGATCCTTCGCCGTCTTCGCGGCGTCGCGTCCCTTCGCGGCCTTCGCGTCCTTGGCCGGCTTCGCTCCCGTGGCCACCGAGGGGGGCGGCTTGGATCCGGACGGGACCTCGATCGTCGGTGGCGGCGCCGAGAGGCCCTTGGGAGGGAGCGTCCGCAGCGCGCCTGCCTTCGGCGGCAGCGGCGTCCTCGTCCCGACGACCTGCACGTCCTTCAGCGACACGAGCTCGGCGTCGTCGTCGCCGTCGTCGTCGTCGCCGTCCTCCGCGAGCTCCATCCGCGGCGGCGGCTTGCTGCTCCGCTTCGCAGGCGGCGGCCCGCTCTCGGGCTTGGCCGCCACGGCGGCGACCTTCGCGACGTCGTGCACGGAGGGCGGCGCGTCCTCCAGCTCGTCGGACGGCATCTCCTCGATCCTCCGCCCCGACGGCGTGGCATCCGACGGCGGCGCGCTCGCCTGGGGGGCGCTCGGCGGCGAGCTGCTCGCGACGGCCTTGGCCGGCGGCAGGATCGGCTCGGACACGAGCGACAAACGCCGGCCCTCCCGGCTCGGCGAGGCATCGTCGAGCATCGCCGCCGCCGACCGCCGCGGCGAACCGTCGGGCGCCACGGAGGCCATCACGGGCGTCGGCGTCGGAGTGCCCGCGGGCTCGGCCGCCGGCGCCGTGCTGTCCGCCTTCGGGGGCCCGCTCTTGGCCGCGACCGCGGCCGTAGTCGCGGTCAGCGGCTTCGTCACGGCGTCCTCGCTGAGCGACGCGTGCTCTTCGAAGCCGCAGTTCACGCACCGCAACACGACGTCGTCCGCCCCGCGCGATCCGTCGATGGTGTACGCGCCCCCGCATGCCGTGCAGGCCCAGCGCCCCTGACTCCCCATGCTCCGCAGGATACGGCACGGCGACCAAACCGGCGCGTTCCTTGCGCCGGTGCCTCGCCGGCGGTGAGACCTCGCGGCACATCCTGCGCCGACACCGGGTTTCACGGCGCGAGCCCGCGCGGTCGAAGCGCCTTCTGACCGTCCTCGCCGGACGCTCGACCCCGAACGGGAAGGTTTCCGGGCGCGCGCTCGTAGGTGAGTCGCGTGATCGCCATCCCTTCGCCTCGACGCGTCATGTTCGTCGCCGGTCTACTCACCGCCGGCGCTCTCGTGGGGTGCGGCTCGGAGATCGGGGGCGCGCCGCCCGGGGAGACGACGCCGTCCGCGGCCGATGGGACCGAGCCCGAGGACGTGCTCGCTCCTGGGGACGAGGCGGCCGACGCGGGCTCCGCGTCGCGCGATGCCGGGACGACGTCGTCCTCCACGGACGCCGGCACCGGCAACCTCGGGGCGGACGGCGGCGGCGTTGCCGACGCGGGC
>JALHPN010000131.1 GCA_022842465.1 Polyangiaceae bacterium
GATCGCCTCGGCGCGGCCGAGGAGCGCGTCGCGCGCGGCCGCCGCGCTCGCGACCGCGGCCATGCGGGTCACGCGCGCAAGGTGAGCTTCGTCAGGCGGGTGACGACGTCACGTGCCTGACACGAGCGGATCGAGATTCTCGCCTGTCATTCCGCGGACCTTCGAGCGGTCCGACCGCTCACGCGACAGCCGGCCGACGGACGATGGATGGCATGGGCGCTGCTGGTCATCCGAGGACGATGTCCGGTGACGACGAGCTGATCAAAGAGTTCCTGTTGGAGAGCTGGGAGGGGCTGAACCAGCTCGATCGCGACTTCGTCGCGCTCGAGAAGGCGCCCCGCGATCGTGAGCGCCTCGGGAGGATCTTCCGATGCGTGCACACGATCAAGGGCACGAGCGGCTTCCTCGCGCTCGGAAAGCTCGAGGCCGTGGCGCACGCGGGGGAGAGTCTGCTCTCCCGGCTCCGCGACGGCGACCTCGTCCTCGACGCCGAGATGACGTCGTCGCTCCTCGCGATGGTGGACGTGATCCGGGCCATGCTCACGGAGGTCGAGGCCTCGGGCTCCGACGGCGACGGCGACCACGGCTCGCTCGTCTCGAAGCTCCATGCGCTGACGAACCCGAGCGCGCCCGCACCAGCGCCGCCCGCGGCCGAGGTCGCGGCGCCCGCCGAGGTGGAGCAGGCCGGCGCGCGAGGCCCCTCGGTGAGCGACACGACGATCCGCGTCGACGTCGGCCTCCTCGATCGCGTGATGAACCTGGTCGGCGAGCTCGTGCTCGCGCGCAACCAGATCATCCAGTTCGGAACGACGGTGAAGGAGCCCGCGTTCGCGAACGCGTCGCAGCGCTTGAACCTCCTCACGACCGAGCTGCAGGAGGGCGTCATGAAGACGCGCATGCAGCCGATCGGGAACGTCTGGAACAAGTTTCCGCGGGTCGTCCGCGACCTGTCGCACGCGTGCGGAAAGAAGGTCGAGCTCGAGCTCGACGGGACCGAGACGGAGCTCGATCGCACGATCATCGAGGCGATCAAGGACCCCCTCACGCACGCCGTACGGAACGCGGTCGACCACGGCATCGAGCGGCCCGAGGTGCGCCTGGCCGCCGGCAAGCCCGCGGCGGGTCGCCTCGCGCTCCGGGCGTTCCACGAGGGAGGGCAGGTCAACATCGAGATCCGCGACGACGGGGCCGGCCTCGACGTCGGCCGCATCCGCCAGCGCGCGATCGAGCGTGGGATCGTGACGGCGGACCGCGCGAGCCGCATGACGGAGAGGGAGATCGTCCACCTCGTCTTCCAGCCGGGCTTCTCGACGGCAGAGAAGGTCACGAACGTGTCCGGCCGTGGCGTCGGCATGGACGTCGTGAAGACCAACATCGAGAAGATCGGCGGCACGGTGGATCTCTCGACGCGGCCCGGCAACGGGGCGACGCTCAAGATCAAGATCCCCCTGACCCTCGCGATCATCCCCGCGCTCGTCGTGACGAGCACGGGGGAGCGCTACGCGATCCCGCAGGTGAACCTCCTCGAGCTCGTGCGGCTCGAGGGTGAGCAGGCGCGGCGCGGCATCGAGCGCCTCCACGGGACCGAGGTCTACCGCCTCCGCGGAAACCTCCTCCCGCTCGTGTTCCTGAGCCGAGCGCTCGGCGCCACGACGGCTGGCGCCGACGACGTCGTGAACATCGTCGTCCTCCAGGCAGACGATCGGCAGTTCGGCCTCGTCGTCGACGGGATCAGCGACACGGAAGAGATCGTCGTGAAGCCGCTCGGCAAGGAGCTGAAGAGCATCACGAGCTTCGCCGGCGCGACGATCATGGGCGACGGACGGGTCGCGCTCATCCTCGACGTCCTCGGGATCGCGCAGCGCGCAGGGGTCGTCTCGGCGAGCCGCGAGCGCGCCCTCGGCGACAAGGCGACGGAGCAGAAGGCGAAGGTCGACGACCGCGAGGCCCTCCTCCTCTTCCGTGTCGGAGCGAGCGGCCGCATGGCGCTTCCCCTCTCGATGGTCGCGCGGCTCGAGGAGGTCGCCCGCACCGACGTGGAGCGGGCGGCGGGACGCGACGTGGTCCAGTATCGCGAGGCGATCCTTCCCCTCGTCGACCTCGGACGCGTGCTCGGCGTCGAGTCGGCCTCCGCCCTGGACGGCCCGCTGCAGGTCATCGTGTACTCCGAGGGCGGGCGGAGCGTCGGGTTCGTCGTCGACCAGATCCTCGACGCGGTCGAGGAGACGATCACGACGCGTCACAGGGGCGGTCGGGACGGCGTGCTCGGCTCGGCCGTCGTCCAGGGCAAGGTCACCGACCTGCTCGACGTCCACGGCGTCCTCCGCCGGAGCGACCCGAGCTTCTTCGGATCGGAGGAGGCAGCATGAGGACCAGCGATGCGACCCGTCAGCTCTGCACGTTCGCGCTCGGCGATCTCTCCTTCGGCGTCGACGTGAAGAACGTCCAGGAGGTGATCCGCTACCAGGCGATGACCGGAGTTCCTCTGGCGCCGCCCACCATCCGGGGCCTCATCAACCTGCGCGGCCAGATCGTGACGGCGATCGACATGCGCGCCAGGCTGGGGCTCCCCGAGCGACCCGACGCGCTCCCGATGAACGTCGTCGTGCGCACCGCGGACGGAGTTGTCAGCCTGCTCGTCGACGAGATCGGGGACGTCCTCCGGGTCGAGGAGCGCGTGTTCGAGCGGCCGCCCGAGACGATGGTCGGCACGTTCCGCGAGCTCGTCCAGGGGGTCTACAAGCTGGAGCACCAGCTCTTGCTCCTCCTGGACGTCGAGAAGATCACGAGCGTCGGCGTCGCCGGCCGCAAGGAGGCCGCGTGAGGACGAAGGGTACGAGCGCAGAAGTCGAAGCGGAGAAGGGTGGAGGAGAGGGAACCATGTCATTCGAGGTCGGTAGTCAGCGGAATGGTCACAGCGAAGCGCCGCGCCCGCGGCTCGTCGGAGACACGGAGGTCGAGGAGCTGCGCGCCCGCGCCTTCGAGGCGGAGGAGCGCCTCCGCGCCGTCGATCGCTCGCAGGGCGTCGTCGAGCTCACGCTGGACGGCAACGTCGTCAGCGGCAACGCGGCCTTCCTCGCGCTGACCGGGTACGGCCTGGACGAGGTCAAGGGCCGTCACCATCGGATGTTCTGCGACCCCGCGGACGCCGCGGCCCCCGAGTACGAGCGCTTCTGGCAGGCGCTCCGCCGCGGCGAGTCGCAGGTCGGCCAGTTCCGTCGCCTCGCGAAGGGCGGCCGCGTCATCTGGCTCCAGGGCGTCTACAGCCCGATCTACGACGAGAGCGGCCGGGTCAAGAGCGTCGTCGAGTTCGCGACCGACATCACGTTCCAGAAGAGCGCGGAGGACGCGCAGACCCGGCTCCGCCAGGTCGTCGACAGCGCGCCGGTCAACATCATGTACTGCGATCAGGACCTCGTCATCCGGTACGCGAACAAGGCGTCGCTCGAGATGATCGCGAAGCTCGAAGCGCACCTGCCGGTGAAGGCGAGCCAGCTCGTCGGCTCCTGCATCGACGTCTTCCACAAGAACCCGGCGCACCAGCGGCGCCTGCTCGCGGATCCGCGCAACTTGCCGCATCGCGCGTCGATCAGGCTCGGGCCGGAGTCGCTCTCGCTCCTCATCACCGCGATCCACGACGGCGACGGGCGCTACGTGGGGCCGATGCTCACGTGGGAGGTCATCACCGAGAGGCTCGCGATGGAGGCCCGCACGATGGAGCTCCAGGAGCGCGAGCGGGCGGCGAGCGAGGAGCTCCGCGCGAAGGTGGACGCGATGCTGGACGTCGTGAACGGCGCCGCCCGCGGAGACCTCACGCGCGCGCTGTCCGTGTCCGGCGACGACGCGGTCGGGCAGATGGCGGACGGCCTCCGGAAGCTCATCGCGGCCTTCCGGACGAGCATCGGCGGCATCGCGGGCAACGCGACGGCGCTCGGCGCGGCGAGCGAGCAGCTCTCGGCCGTCAGCAAGCAGATGTCGGGCAACGCCGACGAGACGTCCCAGCAGGCGAACATCGTGTCGGCCGCGACCGAGCAGGTGAACAAGAACATCCAGACCGTCGCCACGGGCACGGAGGAGATGAGCGCGAGCATCCGCGAGATCGCCAAGAACGCCGCGGAGGCCGCGCGCGTCGCGACCAGCGCGGTGAGGGTCGCCGAGACGACCAACACGATCGTCGGCAAGCTCGGCGAGTCGAGCGCCGACATCGGCAAGGTGATCAAGGTCATCACCTCCATCGCGCAGCAGACCAACCTCCTCGCGCTCAACGCCACGATCGAGGCGGCGCGGGCGGGCGAGGCCGGCAAGGGGTTCGCCGTCGTCGCGAACGAGGTGAAGGAGCTCGCCAAGGAGACCGCCAAGGCGACGGAGGACATCAGCCAGAAGATCGAGACGATCCAGTCCGACACGCGCGGCGCCGTCGGGGCCATCGGACAGATCAGCAGCATCATCAACCAGATCAACGACATCCAGAACTGCATCGCGAGCGCCGTCGAGGAGCAGACCGCGACGACGAACGAGATCAGCCGGAACGTCGCAGACGCCGCCCGAGGCTCCGGAGAGATCGCCGGGAACATCACCGCCGTCGCGCGGGCCGCCCACAGCACGTCGTCGGGGGCGACCGACACCGAGCGCGCGGCGAGCGAGCTCTCGCGGATGGCGGCCGAGCTCCAGCGCCTCGTCGGCAACTACCAGTACTGAGACCTCGCGCGCCTGCGCCGAGCGCGTCGTCCCATCCGGGGCGGCGCGCTTCGCGCTTTTGTGGGCGAACCGTCAAGTACGGGCGCGAAGCGCCGTTCCGAGTCTTCGTGAACGCTCTCATCGTCGACGATTCGAAGGTCGTGCGCACCATGATCGGCCGGATGTTGCGGAGCATGGGCTTCGCGACGAAGGAGGCTGGCAACGGTCAGGAGGCTCTCGACACGCTGGCGCGGGAAGGCCCCTTCGACGTCGTCCTGCTCGACTGGAACATGCCCGTCATGGACGGCTTCGAGGCGCTGTGCGCCCTGCGGAGGCGTGCGGAGTGGGCCGACGTCCGCGTCGTCATGGTGACGACGGAGACGGAGGTGGAGCGCGTGATGCGTGCGCTCGCCGCGGGCGCGAACGAGTACCTGATGAAGCCGTTCACGGCCCAGGCCCTCGGCGAGAAGCTCTCGCTCGCCGGCCTCGAGCTCGGTGGAGCGCTCTGATGGCCAAGATACGTGTCCTCGTCGTCGACGACTCGGTGGTCGTCCGCAAGGTCCTCTCCCTCATCATCGCGCACGACCCGGAGCTCGAGCTCGCCGGGACGGCGCCGACGGCGTCGATCGGGATCCAGAAGATCGAACAGTCGAATCCCGACGTCGTCGTCATGGACGTCGAGATGCCGGAGATGAACGGGATCGAGGCGACGGCGAAGATCCGGAGAGGATGGCCGCGCCTGCCGATCCTCATGTGCAGCACGCTCACCGAGCGCGGCGCCGACGTGACCCTCCGCGCCCTCGCCGCAGGCGCGTCGGACTACGTCGCGAAGCCGACCGCCATCGCGAACGGCGACGACACGCTGGAGTCGTTCCGGAGCGACTTCATCGCCAAGGTGAAGGCCCTCGCCGGGAGGGTCGTCGCGCTACCGGCGCCGCTCGCATCCCGCGTCTCGGCGGCACCGCCTGCGCCGATCCGGCGACGCACCGGGCTCGAGATCCCTTCCGTGCTCCTCGTCGGGAGCTCGACCGGCGGGCCCAACGCCCTCGCGACCGTCTTCGACAAGCTCCCGGGCGATCTGCCGGTGCCGATCCTGCTCGTGCAGCACATGCCTCCGCTCTTCACGCGCCTCCTCGCGGAGAGGCTCACGGCGACGACCCGCGTGAAGGTCACGGAGGCGGTCCACGGCGAGCGCGTCGAGCCGGGCCGGGCCTACGTCGCGCCGGGAAACTTCCACATGGTCGTCGTTCGCGACGGCGCCGGGGTGCGGGTGCTCTTGAACCAGGAGGCGCCCGAGTGCTCGTGTCGGCCCGCGGTCGACGTCCTCTTCCGCTCCGCGGCGAAGGTCTACGGGGCCGGCTGCGTCGCCGCCGTGCTCACCGGAATGGGCCAGGACGGCGCGCGCGGCTCTCGCGAGATCGCCGAGGCCGGCGGCTTCGTCGCGGTCCAGGACGCCGCGAGCTGCGTCGTGCCGAGCATGCCGGGAGCCGTGGTCGCGGCTGGCGTGGCGAACGAGGTGGTGACGCTCGCGGACATGGGGGGCTTTCTCGCCGCCAAGGTCGCGCGCGCAAGGACGGGCGGCTCTGCCCTGGCGAGGTCTGCATGAACGGCATGTCGGTCGAGACGTACGCGTACGTCCGCGACCTCGTCCACCGGCGCTCGGCGATCGTGGTGGAGGCGGGGAAGGAGTATCTCGTCGAGTCACGCCTGGGCCCGGTCGCGCGGCAGGCGGGCTTCGCCAGCATCGACGACCTCGCTCGGAAGCTGCGGGAGGGGGAGCGCGGTCCACTCCTCACGCAGGTCATCGAGGCGATGACGACGAACGAGACCTCGTTCTACCGTGATCAGCACCCGTTCGAGACGCTACGGACGAAGCTCGTCCCCGAGCTCATGAAGGCCCGCGCCTCCAGCCGGTCGATCCGGATCTGGTGCGGCGCCGCCTCGACGGGGCAGGAGCCCTACACCATCGCGATGACGCTCCGGGAGCACTTCCCCGAGCTCGCGACGTGGAGCGTGCACATCGTCGCGACGGACCTCAACTCCGCCGTCCTCGCCCGCGCTCGCGCGGGGCTCTTCAAGCCGATCGAGGTGAACCGCGGTCTGCCCGCCCCCATGCTCGTGAAGTACTTCGAGAGGGACGGCGCCGACTGGCGCATCAAGGCGCCGCTCCGGCAGATGGTCACCTTCCAGGAGCTGAACCTCCTCGATCCGCAGTGGTCCGTCTCCGGGCCGCAGGACATCGTGTTCCTCCGCAACGTCCTCATCTACTTCGACGTGCCGACGAAGCGCCAGATCCTCGGTCGGGTGCGGCGGATCCTCCGCCCGGACGGGTACCTGCTCCTCGGCGGCGCCGAGACGACCGTGAACATCGACGACGCGTACCAGAGCGTCCGCGTCGGACAGGGCCTCTGCTACCAGCTGAAGCCCGCCGCTCTGCCCGGGAGGTCCGCTCATGTTGCCGGCTGATGAAGATGTCGCGGAGCTGACGCGGCTCATCTGGGAGACCGTGCTCGGTCTCGCCGTGGAGGGAGGGAGCGACGTCGCGTCGGAGTCGATCGACCTCCGCCTGTCCGTCGACATCACGGGCGGATGGGAGGGGACGGTGTCGCTCGCGATGCCGGGAGCGCTCGCTCGCTCGGCTGCCGCCGCGATGCTCGAGGTCCCGGAGGACCAGGTGCCCCCCGACGAGCTCCACGACGCCGCCCTCGAGCTCGCGAACATGATCGGCGGCAACGTGAAGGGGATCCTGCCCGGACCGAGCGCGCTCTCGCTCCCGCGCCTCGAGCGCGTCGAGAGGGCGGTCGACCCGGGCGGGGACGCGCGCCGCCTCTGGTTCGAGAGCGGGGGAAAGAGCTTCAGCGTGACGGTGGTTCGCCGTTCGGGAGGATCGACATGAAGATCATGATCGTGGACGACAGCAAGGCGATGCGCATGATCGTGCAGCGGACCTTGCGGCAAGCGGGCTTCGGGGATCACGAGGTGGTGGAGGCGGAGAACGGCGCACAGGCGCTCTCCGCGCTCGAGAAGTCGCCCGTCGACCTCGTGCTCTCCGACTGGAACATGCCGGAGATGAGCGGGATCGAGCTCCTCCGCGGGATGCGCGCGAAGGGGCTCGGGGGGGCGTTCGGGTTCGTCACCTCCGAGGGCACCCCGCCGATGCGCCAGCAGGCCAGCGAGGCGGGCGCGCTCTTCCTCATCGCGAAGCCGTTCACCGCCGAGGCCTTCGAGCAGGTCCTCCGGCCCGTGCTCACGTGAGCGCGATGGCGACGCCTCTCCCAACGGCCGACGCGTTCGGCCGTCTGGTCTCGGACCTCATGGGCAAGCGCGTGAAGGTCGCCAAGGGCGCGGCCTTCGCCGGCCCTTCCGCGAAGGCAGCGGCCGTCTACGTCGACGCGGAGAAGCAGCCCGTCTACGCGGCCATCGCGGACGCGCCCTTCCTCGCCGGCATCGGCGCGGCGCTCGCGATGATCCCGCCGGCGCTCGTCGCCGAGGCGATCCGGGCGCCGAAGCTCCCGGCGAACCTCGTCGAGAACGCCTACGAGGTGCTCAACATCGCCGCGTCGGTCTTCAACGAGATCGAGGGGACGCCGCGCCACGTGAAGATCGAGTCACTCCTCTTCGCGCCGCTCGCTGCGCCGCTCGCGGCGCAGGTCGGAAAGCCCGTCGCGCGCCTCGATCTCGTGGTCGGCGTGCCGGGGTACCCCGACGGGAAGCTGTCTCTCCTCGCGCTGCGGTGAGCCGTCAGCGCTCGTCCGGCAGAGGCGGCGCCGTCCGCTCGAGCTCGCGCTTGAGCCGGATGCCGTCGCGGAGGGACCACGCGCCGCCGCCGAAGAAGATGAGGATCGCGAGGACGAACATCCCCGGGGGCGGGCCGCCGCGCGACAGGGCGACGGCGATCGTGACGACACCGGCGACGAGGGCCGTCACGCCGGTGAAGATGCGCTTCAGCGCGATCATGCGCGCGATCCCGCGGTCGACCGTGCGCGCCATCAGCCGAGGGGGAGGCGGACGCGGAAGATCGCGCCCCGCGGTGCGTTGTCGAGGATGAAGACGTCGCCGCCGTGGGCGCGGACGGCCATCTGCACGAGCGTGAGGCCGAGCCCACGGTTCGAGCGGGGCATGTCGCGCCCGTCGCCCTGGGCCTGGACGTACGGGTCGAAGATGCGGTCGCGGAGCTCCGGGGGGATGCCGGGCCCCTCGTCCACGACGTCGATGACGACGGCGCCAGCCTCGGGCGAGGCCCGGACCTCGACCTTCGTGTCGCGCGGCGCGTGCCGGACGGCGTTCTCGACGAGGTTGTCGACGACGCGTCGGATGACCGGGCCGTCGACGAGCGCCTCGAGCGTCTCCGGCGCGTCGAGGACGAGACGCTTCTCGTCTCGCTCGGCGGCGAGCCGGTACGCGTCGACCGCCTCGCGGAGGAGGGAGCCCAGGTTCGCCGTCTTCCGCGAGAGCGGGAACGTCCCCGTCTGCATCCGGGCGACGTCGAGGAGATCGAGGATCATCGCGTGGAGGCGCCAGCCGGCCGCGCGCGCCTCCGCGAGCGCCTCCGGCACGCGCGGCGGTGCGTTCTCGAGCCGCGCGACCCGCGAACGAGCGAAGTCGACGTTCGCGAGCACGACCGCGAGCGGGTTCTTGAGGTCGTGCACGAGGAGGTTCGCGAGCGTCGTCTTCATGTGCTCGACGGCGTGCTGCATCGAGACGTCCTCGACGAGGAGCATGCCGAAGGGCTCGTCGTCCGCGATGAACGACTTCAGACGGCACACGACCGCTCGGGGCGACTCCGCGTGGGGGAAGGCGAACTCGATCTCCACGCGCTCGTCGAGGGCGCCCTGCTCGACGCGATCGCGGAACGCGCCGGCGAGCTCGCGCACATCCATGCAGGGCGCGACCTCGGTGAAGAAGGACCGGCCGAGCACCCGCTCGCGCTTCCGACCGGCGAGGACCTCCTCGTGCCGGTTGAAGACGACGACGTTCCCCGCGCGATCGAGGACGACGACCCCGATCGGGAGCGCGTCGAAGAGGGGCTCGAGCAGGTGGGGTCGCAACATCGGAGACGGAGGGTCATCCTACCTCGACGTACCGCCCGCTGCCGAGCGGTTCTCGCGCCGCCGTCAGGGCGGATCGAAGAGACCGTCGAGCTCCGCGAGGGTGAGCTCGCGACGGCGGGCGCTCGCCCGGGCGGAGAGAAGGACCGCCGCGGCGGTCTCGGCCGCCTGCGGGAGCGGCCGGACCGAGCGGGGCGCCGCGTCCGTCGGCGTCCCGCAGCCGCCGCAGTAGCGGTCGCCGAGGTCGTTGCGGAACGAGCAGCGGACGCAGCACGCGCCGAGGGTCGCGCCGCACGCTCCGCAGAAGCGGCGCGGGTCACGGTTGTCGGCCGAGCAGCTCCCACAGCTCATCCTGCTCTCCAGCGCGTCGTCATCACTTCCGCGGGAACGGCCGTCCTTTCCCGGGCTGAAGCGACACGGGCGACCCCGGACGCGCTACCTTCCCGCGATGGCTTCGCCCCTGCGATGGCTCGCGCTCGTCACCGTCATGCTCGCGGTCGCGCCCGCGTGCGGCGAGGGCGCGCGCGCCGAGCCCGTCGAGATCGCCGGAGACGGCGTGCGCGTCCGCGTCGAGCTCGATCCGTTCGTCGTCGTCGTCACGGACGCGGCGGGACAGGAGGTCCTCCGCACGCTCCCGGGCGGCGAGGGCGACGCCTACGGCAGCCCGGCGGCCACGCGCGACGACGGCGCCGATGCGGTGAAGGCGCTCCCGGGCTGGGACGGCTACGCCCCGGAGGAGCAGCCGTGGTCGCACGGCCGCGTGGGCACCGTCGTGGCGAGGGAGAAGGACCGCGCGCGCTTCACCATCCTCGCCGGCGACGTGACGCTCGGGGTCGAGATCGCGACGAGCGCGGGCAAGGTCCACATCACGACGAGCGCGGAGAGCAGCGACCGGAACAAGACGAGCCTCTCGTTCGCCCTCCGCGAGGACGAGCACTTCTTCGGCCTCGGCGAGCGCTTCGCGAGCGTCGATCACCGCGGCCTCTCGATGTACTCGTGGAGCGAGGAGGGCGGCACCGGGCGCGGGGAAGGGCTCCCGAGGGACGACGCGAGCCCGGGACCGAACGGCCCGTCGATGACGTATTTTCCCGTCCCGTTCTTCCTCTCGTCGGCGGGCTACGCGGTCCACCTCGCGACCACGTACCGGACCGAGACCCACCTCGGCAGCGAGCGGAAGGACGCGTGGCGCGTGGCCGCGAACGCGCCTCGCCTCGAGACGGTCATCTACGTGAACGACGACCCGCTCGCGGCCTTGGACGCCTTCACGCGCGACACGGGGCGGCCCATGGTGCCGCCGACGTGGGTCTTCGGACCGCGACGTCGCGTGAGCCTCGGCGACGCGACGAACGGCGTCGACGAGTGGAAGCTGCTGCGCGAACGCAAGGTGCCGACGACGGGCCTCGACGACAACGTCCACTTCCTGCCCGCGCGGTCGGAGCTCGGACGCGAGACGGAGCTCCGCGCGTGGGTCGACCGCCTCCACGCGAACGGCTTCAAGGTCATGGCGTACAACAACCCGTACGTCTCGACCTCGAAGCCGGAGGTCGCCGAGGAGGTCGCGTACGGCAAGGCGAACGGCCTCTTCGCGACGACGCCGGAGGGCGCGGTAGGAGAGACGTTCTTCATCTCGGGCGAGCCCCAGACGCTCGCGACGATCGACCTCACCAAGCCGGAGGCCGTCCTGTGGTTCCAGTCGCTCCTCCGTCGGACGCTCGCCCTGGGCTACGACGGCTGGATGCACGACTTCGGCGAGTACGTGCGTCGCTCGTGGCGGTTCGCCGACGGGCGCGACGGAGCCGCCGTGCACAACGAGTTCCCGGTCCTGTCCGCCAAGGCGGCGCACGATCTCCTCGTCCGCGAGAAGCCGGGCGACTTCCTCTTCTTCGTTCGCTCCGGCTACACGGGCTCGCAAGCCTGGGTGCCCGCCGTGTGGAGCGGGGATCCGGAGGCCACGTTCGACGACACGCAAGGGATCCCGGCGATGCTCCGCGGCGGGCTGAACCTCGGGATGAGCGGCGTCCCCTTGTGGGGGAGCGACGTGACGGGCTTCAAGTGCCTCACGGAGGATCCGAAGGACAAGGAGGTCCACCTCCGCTGGGCGGAGCTCGGCGCCGTGTCGCCGATCATGCAGGAGCAGAACGCCTGCGCGAACCCGCTCCAGCGGCGGACGAAGTGGAGGCTCTGGGACGACGACGAGACCGTGGAGGTCTACGGGGCGATGGCGCGTCTCCATACCCGGCTCGCGCCCTACTTCGACGTGCTCGCTCGGGAGGCGCACGCGCGCGGCGTGCCCATCATGCGTCACCCGTTCCTCTACCACCCCAGGGAGCCCGAGGCCTGGCGCACCGAGAGCGCGTTCTACCTCGGTCCCTCGCTCTGGGCCGCGCCCGTGGTCGCGCGCGGAGAGCGCACGAAGGAGACGTGGCTCCCGCCGGGCCGATGGGTCGACGTCGTCGACCGCCTCGTCTTCGACGGCGGCGAGCGGGGGGCCAAGGTGTCGATCCCGGCGCCGCTCGCGAAGCTGCCTCTCCTCTTGAAGGACGGCGGGATGGTGCCGCTCCTCGACGCGTCGATCGAGACGCTCGCGCCAGCGACCGAGCCCGGCGTCGTGACGCCGGCGCAGGTCGCGGACCGGCTCGACGTCCTCGTCGCGCTCGGTCCAGGGCGCGAAGCGCGCTTCGCGCTCGCCGACGGGACCGAGCTCGTCGCGAGGAGGCTCGCGGCCGGACAGGCTCCTGCCCAGGGGACGCTCCCCATCGTCGCGAGTGCGGCCGCCACGGCCGACGCCGTGGCGTGCGAGGCGGGTTGCACCGTGACCGTGCCGGAGGCGCATGCGTCGCGCGTGTACGTGACGACGCCGCTCGCCGAGGCAAGCCTGATCGCGCAGGGAGACCTCGTGCTCGAGGTGCGCGGGGCGCGCGCGCGCCGCGTGCGCTGGGACGTGACGGCGCTGACCGACTGAGGCCGGAGCCCGAGAGAGCGAGAGGCCGCATCGCTACGCCGCCTCACGTGGGGCGGCGAAGTGTTCGGCGGTGCGCCGTCGCGCGGTGGGACGTCATGGTGGCGCTCGCGGAGCCGTCCACGCGAGCTCGTGCACGGCGAACTCCGCGTCCCGACATCACGTTCGCCGCCCGCCCATGGCGGCGCGAGGCGCCGCGACGAGGTGCGCCTCGCTACGCCGCAGCTCAGGGCACTGGCCTTGCTGGAGGTGGTCTCGTGCCGCGCGTCGCGGCTTCTTCCAGGAAAGGTTGAATCATGCACACGGTTGTTCGGTTCTCTGTCGCGGCGGCGGTCTCCGCCCTCGCTCTCACGTACGCGACCCAAAGCCGCGCGGACGACACCGCGCCCGTCACTCCGGACTCGTCGAACGTGACGACGACGACGACGAGCCAGACCACGGCGACGCCGGCGACGACGCCGACCACCACCTCGGCCCCTCCCGTGAACACCAACGTCACCGTCCAGCAGCCGCCGGCGAGCATGACGACGACCACCGCGGCCCCGTACGCGCCGTACACGGCGGGCTCCGACTACGGCGAACGGGAGATCAGGCGCTACCCGAACCGGCCGCTGCTCTCGACGGGCACGAGCCTCTTCGTCGTCAGCTACGGCGCCTCGGCGGTGACCGCGGCGATCAGCGATCGTGACGAGGACAAGAAGCTCTTCATTCCGGTCGTCGGTCCTTGGATGAACCTCGCCGATCGCGACTGCGAAGCGCGCGGCTGCGGCAACAACGAGGACGTCAACAAGGCCATGATCATCACGAGCGGCGTCGTGCAGGGCGCGGGCGTTCTCCTCGCCCTGAGCTCGCTCTTCATCCCCGAGAAGGTCGAGGACCGTCGCCTCTCCGCGAAGGCGAAGCCCGAGGTGAAGTTCGCTCCCGTGTCGTTCGCGGCCGGCGGCGGAGTCGGTGCGGTCGGACGGTTCTGAGCCGGCGCCTGCGCCCGCGTCTCCGAGGATGCCCGGTCCGTCTCGAACGGGCCGGGCATCGCGCTTGCTGAGGGAGAGGGTGGGTGCCGCGAGGAGCGCGGCCCATCAGGAAGGTGAGCCATGAAACTCGTTCGAACATCCGTCGTCGTCGCTTCCGTCTTCTGTGCGTCGCTCGCGTGGAGCGCCGAGAGCCGAGCGCAGAGCTCGGGCGCCGGAGGTACCGACCAGGCGCAGCACGACAAGAAGGCGACGGGGAAGAAGACCGACAAGACCACCAAGGAGACCTCCGCGCCCGCCAGCTCGAGCTCGACCTCGGGCAGCGCGACCACGGACACGTCGACGCAGAGCGGGTCGGGCAGCACGGGGACGAGCGGCTCCGGCACGGGCTCGACGTCGGACACGATGTCCGGCACCGGGCAGACGATCGGCACCGGGAGCGATGCGTCGCCCACCACGCCGCCCATGACGGGGACGGGGACGGGGGGCACCCAGCCGTATGACCAGAGCGGTACGACCTACCCGCTCGGGCAGCCGATGCCCAGCCAGGGCACGTGGGGCCAGTCGAGCACCTACGGTCAGCCGCCCCCTGCCGCGCCCCCGACCACGACGGCGCCGGTGACGACGAGCACCACGACCACGACCGCCGGTTACTACGATCCGACGGTCACGGCCGACGCCGAGGGTGGGAAGTACAAGGTGCGGCCGAACCGCCCGATGCTCATCACCGGCTCGGCGATCTTCCTCGGCTCGTACGCCGCGACGGCGGTCCAGGGCGCGGTCAGCGACCTCGACGCGGATCGCAAGAACCTCATCCCGGTCGCGGGCCCGTGGATCAACATGAGCGAGCGCCCCTGCAACCTGGGCGACAACTGCAGCACCGGGGAGAACGTCAACAACCTGCTCCTCATCGGGAGCGGCGTCGCGCAGGGCGCCGGCATCGCGATCGCGATCGCGTCGCTCTTCGTGCCCGAGACGAAGGAGCGGAGCAGCATGACGTCGAAGGCTGCGCCTGCGAAGCCCGAGCTCCGTTTCATGCCGGGGCAGATGGGCAGGGGAGGCGCCGGCGCGTTCGCGGTCGGGACGTTCTGAGTGGTCATGACGATGCGCCATCAGGCACTCGCGCTCGACTACGACGGGACCGTCGCCGAGAACGGACGGGTCACGAAGGCCGTGGAGGACGCACTCCGGCGGGCTCGCGACGCGGGCCTCAAGCTGGTCCTCGTCACGGGGCGAGAGCTGGATGACCTGATGCGCGCATGCCCGACCGAGCTGTTCGACGCCGTCGTCGCGGAGAACGGCGCCCTCCTCTACCGCATCGACGCGAGCGGGTGCCCCGTCGAGCATCCCCTCGCGTCGCCGCCGCCGCCCGCGTTCGCGGAGGCGCTCCGCGCGCGGGGGGTGTACCCGCTCGTGGAGGGGCGCATCGTCGTGGCGACGCTCCAGCCCCACGAGGTCACCGTGCTCGGCGTGATCCGCGAGCAAGGGCTTGAGCTCGAGATCGTCTTCAACAAGGGGGCGGTCATGGTGCTGCCGTCCGGCGTCAACAAGGGCACGGGGCTCGCGACCGCGCTCGCCTCGCTAGGGCTCGGGTTGCACCACGTCGTGGGCGTGGGCGACGCGGAGAACGACCACTCGCTGCTCGCGGCGTGCGACGTCGGCGTCGCCGTCGCGAACGCCGTCCCGTCCTTGAAGTCCCGGGCCGACATCGTCCTCGACGGCGCGCGGGGCGCGGGCGTCGTGGAGCTCTGCGACCGCATGCTCGCGGGCGAGCTCGACGCGTTCGACGCTCCTCGCGCATGATGACGGACGGCCACCGGGCAGCTTCGAGCTGCGCGGTGGCCGTCGCCCGCGTCTCACTTCGCGGGCGTGGTGCCCGTCGTGCCCGGCTTCTTCGGGGTCGTCGTGCCGGAGCCCGAGCCCGTCGTGCCCGTGCCCGTGCCGCCCGTCGTCCCCGAGCCGGTGGAGCCGGAGCCTGTGGTGCCGGTGCCCATGGTGGACCCGGAGCCCGAGCCGGTCGTGCCGGTGCCGGAGCCCATCGTCCCGCCGGAGCCCGTGGTGCCGGTGCCCATGGTGGACCCGGAGCCCGTCGCGCCGGAGCCCGAGCCCATCGTCGCGCCCGACCCGGTCGTCGTCGAGCCCGAGCCCGAGCCCGTCGTGCCCATGCCGGAGCCGGTGGTGCCCATGCCGGAGCCCGTCGTCCCCGTTCCGGTCGTGCCGGAGCCCGTCGCGCCGCCCATCGGCGAGCCGGTGCCCGTCGGCTGGGAGCCGGTCGTTCCCGCGCCGGTCATGCCCGAGCCGGTGGCGCCGGTGGCGCTCGGGGTCGTCCCCGACGAGTCGGTCATGGTGCCCGAGGTGGTCTGGTTGTCCGGGGACTTCGCGGACTCGTTGCTGCCACCGCACGCTGCGAGGCCGCCGAGGGCGACGACGACGAGGACGTTCGAGAGCTTCATGCAGATCTCCGTTCGAGGGGCGAGCGCGGGGCTCGCGTGGGGGTCTTCGGTTCTTCTTCGTGCACGCCTCGCTGCGCGACATCGCTGCGCGAGCCGTGCCGAGGGTTCGCGGCGCCCGTGCAGACCGCGTGCCGCCGAGAGCGCCTGCGGCGCGCGCGTGAGTCGCACGATCGCCCCCCGATGCGCTCGTGGGATGTCGGGGCGTTGCCGCCACGTCAGGGGTCGGCGGCGCCACGACGTCGGCCGCCCCGCTGCGGCGTCCGGCGCGAGGACCGTGGCGTTTGCGCCGTCGACCTCCCTCCCGTGGCAGAAGCCCCCGCGGCCACGGATCCCGACCCGCCGGCCGTCCCCTCGACGGAGGCTGGCGCCACGCCCGCCGAGCCGTGCTAGACAGTCGGGTCGAGGGCAGCGCCCTTGCTTCGGGCTGATAGCTCAGTCGGTAGAGCTGCGGACTTTTAATCCGTAGGTCGCGGGTTCAAGTCCCGCTCGGCCCACCACACCCATCCAGCGACGAGAGCCCAGCGGAGTGCGGTATGCTGGCGCGATGCCCCGAGCGCCGGGACCTTCGCCGCGTGAGTGCGACGTCGACCTCCGAGCCGTCGACGTGGAGCACCCCGACGCGGTCGGGCTCGTCTCCTCGTATTACGAGGAGCTCCGCGTGCGCATGGAGGGCTTCGTCCCGCCCTCGGCCGAGCAGCAGCGCCTCGACGCGGCGCGAGGCGTCGTGCTCGTCGCCTATGACGCCTCGGGCGCCGTCGCGTGCGGCGCGCTCCGGCTGCTCGAGGCGGGGACCGCCGAGGTGAAGCGCATGTTCGTCCTCCCTGCCGCGCGGGGCAGGGGCATCGCGCCCCTCGTCTTGCGCGCGCTCGAGGCACACGCGAGGCGGCGCGCCTGCCGGCGCGTGGTGCTCGACACCGGGGGCCCGCTCGACGAGGCCGTACGCCTCTACCTCCGCGAAGGCTACGTCGAGGTCCCCCGCTACAACGACAACCCCTTCGCCGCGCGCTGGTTCGCCAAGGACCTCGTCACGCCGTCAGAGACAGAAGCTCCCGTAGAGCCGTGAGCGGATCGGGTCCGTCTCGGGGGTGCACGTCATCGTCGGGGGGCAGTCGCCCTGGGAGGCGCAGAGGATGCGCCCGCCGGACTTGCACGCGCTCGTCTCGGAGCAGGCGATGCGTCCGATCGTCTTCGCGTAGGGATCGCTGCCGACGAGCGGCTGGGCGCAGCAGGCGGGGGTCGTGCCACCGCAGTCGGCGCTGCGCGCGCAGGTCTGCGCGAGCGAGGCGGTGAAGGTCGAGCCCACGCTCGAGTAGGCGCCGCAGTTCGGACCGCCCGGATCCATGCAGCGAGCTTGGATCACGTCGACGCGTCGCACGGCCTGGCTGTCCTCGCCCACGATCGTGACGCAGCACTGCGCGACCGCGACCTCGCACGTGATTGTCGCCCCTGCGCACGCGATCCGACCGGGCGGCACCGGGTCCGGAGTCCCGGCGTCCCCGCCGCGCGGGGCCTCGGGCTGCGCGGAGCTCGACCCGCCCGGACCGGGCGCGCCGTCCTTCGCGTCGCCCTCGGCCCCGTCGTCCTCGCGTGAGAGCCCGCTCGTCCCGACGAGCGCCGAGCAGGCCACCGTCATGCAGAGCGAGCAAGCAGACAGGGCCACGGCGGCGCGCACCATGGTGCGAGCGTACGACCAACCGGAAGCGCGACCAAGTCGGCGCCGCTCGAGCGGCCGGGCGTCACCGGCCTGGAGCAGGCAGGCTCGGGGCCTGGGGTGCTGCGGGCGCGATCGGGAGGCTCACGAGGTTCGGCGCGGCCAGCACGAGATTCCCGCGCGCGCCGGCCTCCTTGTAGATGTCGGGGAGCCTCTGCACGTACTCGTACTGGATGAAGGCCGGGTTGTCGGCGAGCGCGCGTCCGACGCGCCGGATGCGAACGACCGCGAGCTCCGCCTCGTTCTCCGCGAGCGTCTTCCGCATCTCCGCGGTCAGCGCCTCCGCCTGCACCCGCTCACGCTCGGCGATGGCCTTGTCACGGAGGAGCGACTGCGTGGCGCGTTCGAGGTTGGCCTTGTCGAGCTGCTGCGGAAACTGGAAGTGCGAGATGTTGAGCTCGTAGATCTTGACGAGGCGCTTCTCGCGGGTCGCCATCATGTCGGCGAAGCGCCGCTTCACGCCCTCGGCGACCTCCCCCTGCTTGTCGTTCAGCTCGCTCGCGCGCAAGGGGGCGACGAACTCGCGCGCGGCCTCGCCGATGGCGGGCTGGATGAAGGTCGAATAGATCTTCTGCGTGGTGATGGTCCCGTTGGCGTCCGACGTGAGGTTGCCGATGAGGCCTTTCACGCCCTCGTCGGAGCAGTCGGCGCTGAAGCGGGTGACGAGGTCGAACCCGAAGTGGACGCCGTCGCGGGTCAACGTGTCGAGCGACTCGCGCACGGTGGTCGTCGAGCAGTCCACGACCCGGAGCTCGTCGTAGATCCCGAGGAAGTGGGTGCCGGGATCGAGCACCGGACCCGACAGGCCGCTGCCGCCCGCGTAGAGCTTGAGGAGCCCGGTGCGCGAGAACTGCCTCCCGCGATGCGCTTGTGGGATGTCCTGCGTGGCGCAGCCCGTGGTCGCGGCGAGCGTGAGGAGCGCGATGGCCTTGGCGAGAGTCCGCTTCATGCTGGAGCACGATAGGGTATCGTGCGCCTCCGTGAAGTCTGTGCGCGCGTGGCTTGTCTCCACGTCGCAGGAAGCGACGAAGCGCGGACGGACGTTCACACACCCTCGACGCCTCGTCGTCCGGCTCACATCGGCGCGAAGGTGGCGTCCGCCTCGTAGTCCGGATCGCCGACGATCTCTCCGAACCGCTTCGTGACGGCGACGTCCGCGACGAATGCCTCGAAGGAGTCGGCGAGTCGAACGAGCGCCTTGCCGCTTCCCGGCACCATGACGACCGCGCCCCGATCGAAGCCGAGGATGTCGCCACCGACGGTGTCGGCGAACGGCACGAGGCGCTTCAGGCGGGCCTTCTGGCCGACCTGGTCGACGTACATGTCGAGGTTGTCGCGGTAGAGCTCGACGAGCTGCGAAAGGCTCATGCCGGATCGTCTCGCCGCCGAGCCGCGGAGCAGGAAGTAGCCGGCGAGCTTGCCCGGGCCGAAGGTGGTCATGAAGGCGCGGTAGCTCGGAGGCAGCGGGGCGCCGACGAGCTTCTCGAACGCGGCGAGGTTCGCGTCCGTCATGGGACGGGGCTTGCCGACCACCTTCACCCGCGATTCGAGCTTCGTCTTGGCGACCATCGCGGGATCTTCAAGGAAGCGGCGGCGGCTGTCGAGCGCAGGTCACGCCTTCGTGCCGTTGCCGTAGGCCTTCAGCTTTCGATAGAGCGTGGCGGAGCCGATGCGGAGCTGCTCGGCCGTCCGCGTCTGATTTCCCCCGTTGAGCGCGAGCGACGCGAGGATGTAGTCCCTCTCGATGTCCTCGAGCGGCCTCACCGCGCCGGTCGTCGGGACGGGCTTCGGGAACGCGAGCCGCACCTCCTCCGGCAGGTCCTCGACCTCGACGCGACGTCCCCTCGCGAGGGCGGCGGCGCGCTCCATCGCGTTCTCGAGCTCGCGCACGTTCCCGGGCCATTCGTGGCGGAGCAGCTGATCGGCGGCGGCCGGCGCGAACCCCGCGAGCTTGCGCTTCATCCGGAGCGCGGCGTCGGCGAGGAGCACGCGCGCGAGGGGCAGGACGTCGTCTCGGCGGTCGCGGAGGGGCGGCACGTGGAGCTCGACGACCTTGAGCCGGTAGTAGAGGTCTTGACGGAGGGCGCCGCCGGCGCCCGCGGCGCCGAGGACCCGGTTGGTCGCTGCGAGCACGCGCACGTCGACGTGCCGGCTGCGGTTCTCGCCGACGCGTCGCACCTCGCGCTCCTGGAGCACGCGCAAGAGCTTCACTTGCAGCGGCGGCGGGAGCTCGGCGACCTCGTCGAGCAGGAGCGTCCCGCCGTTGGCCGCCTCGAACAGCCCGGCGCGGTCCTGGGTGGCGCCCGTGAACGAGCCGCGCGCGTGTCCGAAGAGCTCGCTCTCGAGCAACGTCTCGGTGATCGCCCCGCAGTTGACGGCGATGAACGGCCCCGCCGCCCGCGCGGACTCGTCGTGGACGAGGCGCGCGATCCGCTCCTTGCCCGAGCCGCTCTCGCCGGTGATGAGGAGGGTGGAGTCGACCTTGGCGACGCGGACGGCGAGGTCGACGACCTGCCGCATCGTCGCGCTCTCGGCGATGATCCCGAGCGGCGCAGCGACGTCGGGCGCGACGCGTACGAGCGCCCGCCGGTGCGCGCGGAGCTTCTTCTCGGCCGCCTTCAAGGTCGCCGTGACCCGCTCGAGCGAGACCTCGAGACAGGCCTCGAGTCGCTTCGCCTCGTAGAAGCCGAGCTCGTCGGCGCGCTCGTCCCCCCACTGCTCGCGCGTCCGCCCGACGAGCCGACAGGCCGCGTCGCCCTTCGCCATGCAGCGCTCCTCGAGCACGTAGATCTCCTTGCCCGAGCTCCGGCTCGTGTAGCCGCTGGTGAGCCCGCAGATCATCCAGCACGCCGGCGCGTCGGCGCGGCCGAAGTGCAGGAGGTGCTGCTCGGCCTCATAGGACGCGGCGAGCATCGAGCCCGTCTCCGAGAGGAGATCCATGCTCCCGGACGCGACGCGGAAGAGCCCCTCGAGCGTGTGGATGCGCGTGCCTGCGCGGCGCCACTCGTCGTCGCTGTCCCAGGTGAACTCGGCCCTCATCGCCTCGGCCATGCGCCACCCGTGGGCGAACCCGAACTGGGTGAGGACCGTCCGCGCCGCCGTGAGCCCGAAGTTCTCGACCAGGTACTTCCGGAGGAGGCCCATCGCCACCGCGTCGAGGAGGAGGGCGCGCTGGCCCGCGAACCGGATGAGACCGGCGTGGGGGTCGAGCTCGAGCAGCTCCTTGTGGTCCAGGTCGTCGGCGCGCATCGGGTCCTTCGAATTGAGAGGGCGGGGACGTCATTTTGATGTAGCAGACCGCCCCACGTGTCCGAAATCACGAAGGACGGCCGCAGTCCGACGCGCGGCCTCCTGGCGTGAAGGCTGCACCCCCGGTCCCCCCATTCGCCTCGCTCCCGGGGGCGACGGAGGAGCTTGATGACACGGATCTTCACCTTGGCGGCGGCTGTCGCCGGTTCTCTCGTCGTCACGCTCGACGCCCTGGCCGCGGGCGAGGCCGGCAACGACGTCGTCGTCGCCAAGAGCGGGATCTCGACGGTCCCGAGCTCGGTCATCACCGGCAACCTCGGGGTCAGCCCCGCGACGGCGGCGGCGACGCTCCGGACAGGGGCCACGCTCGACGGCCGACTCCTCGCGCAGGCGGCCGTCGCGTTGGACACGAGCACGATCGTCGCGCCTGCTCGCGACTAGGGCGCCGACCCTGGAGCCCATGCGATGACCCGCGCTCGGCACCTCGACGCCTCTGACTCACGTTCCGCGGTCGGCGCGGAGAGCGCTCTCGTACGTGCGGAGGACGGCGAGCGCGAGCGTCACGATCACGGGGCCGAGGACGAGGCCGAAGAGGCCGAAGACCTCCACGCCGCCGAAGAGCGACATGAACATGAGCACCGACGGGACGCTCTCCTCGTGCCCCACGAGCCGCGGGCGGATCACGTAGTCCGGGACGACGACCACGACGAGCGTGGACCAGACGAGCAGGAAGACGCCGGCACCCGCGTGGCCGGTCACGACGAGCCCGAGACCGGCCGGTACCCAGACGAGCAGCGTCCCGACCGCCGGCGCGAGGGACGCGGCGGCGGTGAGCGCCCCGAACAGAGCGGGCTCGGGGACGCCGGCGAGCGCGTAGCCCAGGGCAGCGAGCACGCCCTGCACGATGCCGGTCACGACGGTGCCGCGCAGGACCTTCCGCCCGACGTCGCGGAAGTGATCGAGCAGGGCATGCGTGTGGCGCGGCTCGAAGGGCAGCATCGTCTCGGCGCGCGCGACCATCTCGGTCCAGTGCCGGAGCACGTAGTACGCCGCGAGCGCCATGAAGAAGAGCGTCAGGAGGCCTCCGAGCGTCGCCTCGGCCGCCTCCGCGGCGAACCCAGCCGCTCGGGACCCGAGCGCGACGGCGTCGCCCGCGAGCTTCGCGGAGATCGCGGCCGGATCGAGGTGGAGGGGCCGGAGGGTCGCCATGTTCCGGTCGGCGACGACGCGGATCGCGCCGCCGGGACCGAGGAGCGCGGGCACCTCGTAGGCGAGCGTCACGCCGCGCGTGATGAAGAGCGCGACGAGGCCGGAGACGACGCCGCCGACGACCGTGGTGGAAGCCAGCGTACAGACGAGCGCGGCCGGACCCGCTCGCCAGCGGCGACTGCGGAGCCGCCCGTAGGTCGGCTGCAAGGTGAACGCGAGGAGGACGCCGAGGAAGAGGCCCACGCCGATGGGGAGCGCGATGCAGACGAGCGCAGCCGTCGCGGCGAGCGCGAGGTAACCGAACGCGCGGAGCTGCCCTGCGCGGCGTTCCGAGTCATCCGTCAGGTTCGACATTGAGAGCGGTCTCCCTTCGACCGGCCGCCGAGGCGCGGGGGTTCACGTTGCGTCGCGTCGCAGGCCGAGAGCTGCGCCTCGCAGGGACGTTCAGGCTGGCGGACGGTACCGAGCTCTGGACCGAGCTCGAGAGCCACGCCGAGCGCCTCGAGAAGGGCGACACGATGGACTTCGATCTCTCGGATGTCGAGGCGATCGACGGAGGAGCGATGGCGCTCCTCGTCTCCGTGCGCGCGGGGCTCCGCCATCGCGGCATCGGTTGCGAGTTCGTGCACACGACCGAGCGCGTGCAAGATTTCGTCCACCTGTACAGCGGGGACATCGACCCCAAGCGACGCACGAAGCGCAAGCCTCCGCGCGCGTTCGAGGAGATCGGGCGTCGGACGCTCGCCTTCGTCCAGGAGGTGAAGGGCGTCTTCGGCTTCTTCGGCACCAGCGTGCTCGCGGCGCTCGGCATCCTGAAGGAGCCGCGCACCGCCAACTGGAAGGAGGTCCTGCCGATCATGGAGCGCTCGGGGGTCGACGCGGTCCCGATCGTGCTCCTCATCAACTTCCTCGTCGGCTTCGTCATGGCGTTCCAGGGGGCCGTGCAGCTGAAGCAGTTCGGGGCGAACATCTACGTCGCCGACCTCGTCGGGCTGTCCGTCACGCGCGAGCTCGGCCCCCTCATGACCGCGATCATCGTGTGCGGACGGTCCGGCGCGGCGTTCGCCGCGGAGCTCGGCACGATGAAGGTGTCGGAGGAGATCGACGCCCTGCGCGCGCTCGGGATCGGGCCCATCCGCTACCTCGTCCTCCCGCGCGCCGTCGGCCTCATGCTCGTCATGCCGATCCTGACGCTGCTCGCCGACCTCGTCGGCATCCTCGGAGGCCTCGTCGTGGGCCTCGCGACCCTCGATCTCACCGTGTCCGGCTACCTCATCGAGACGCGAAAGGTGCTCACCGTCTGGGACGTCTCCTCGGGAATGGTGAAGAGCGTCGTGTTCGGCGCCGCGATCGCGCTCATCTCGTGCCAGCAGGGCTTCGCGACGACCGGCGGCGCGGAGGGAGTCGGCCAGCGGACGACGGCGTCGGTCGTCGCCAGCCTCTTCACGCTGATCCTCCTCGACGCGGGGTTCACCGTCTTCTTCCACGCGTTCCACCTATGAAGCCCCGAGCGAACCCGCCGGCCGAGGGGGAGCCTCACATCCAGGTGCGAAACCTCACGATGGGGTGGAGCGACGACGCCGTCCTGCAGGAGAACGCGAGCTTCGAGGTGAAGCGCGGCGACGTCTTCGTCATCCTCGGGGGCAGCGGCTGCGGGAAGTCGACCCTCCTCCGCCACCTCGTCGGGCTCGAGGACCCGCTGGCCGGCGAGATCTCGATCGCGGGCCTGGGGCAGCCGCGGCTCGACGTCGGTCGCCCCCCCTTCGGGGTCATGTTCCAGGGCGGCGCCCTCTTCGGCTCGCTGACGATCGGCGAGAACGTGGCGCTCCCCCTCGAGACCTGGACGACGCTCCCGACCGACGCGATCACCGCCGTCGTCCGCGCGAAGCTCCTCCTCGTCGGCCTCTCCGCGGCGGAGGACAAGTTCCCCGCGGAGATCTCCGGGGGGATGAAGAAGCGCGCCGCGATCGCGCGCGCCATGGCGCTCGAGCCAGAGCTCATCTTCCTCGACGAGCCGTCGGCGGGGCTCGATCCCGTGAGCTCGGTCCAGCTCGACGAGCTGATCCTCACCCTCAACGCCGGGCTCGGGATGACCGTGGTCATCGTCACCCACGAGCTCGAGAGCATCTTCAAGATCGGAAAGAGCTGCATCATGCTCGACAAGGACACGAAGACGATCATCGCCCGCGGCGACCCTCGCGAGCTGCGGGACACCTCTCGCGACCCTCGCGTCCGCGGGTTCTTCCACCGATCGGCCGAGACGCCATGAGGACGCCCTCGAACCACTGGAAGCTCGGCGTCTTCGTCGTCGTCGGCATCGCCGCCTTCATGGGGATGCTCGTCTACCTCGGCGCCCGGAGCATGCGGAAGGACACCGTCACGTACGAGACGTTCTTCGACGAAGCCGTCCAAGGCCTCGACGTCGGCTCACCGGTGAAGTTCCGCGGCGTCACCCTGGGCAACGTCTCGGCGATCGACGTCGCGCCCGACCGGCGTCATGTACAGGTGTCGTGCGAGCTCACCGTGAGCCAGCTGAAGGCGCTCCGCCTCGTCGACATGAAGAAGAAGGGCGGCATCCTGCCGTTCGGCGGGAAGGAGAAGGTGACGCTCCTCGTGCCGCCCGATCTCCGGATGCAGCTCGGCTCGACCGGCATCACGGGCGTGAAGTTCATCAGCCTCGACTTCTTCGACGAGACGACCAACCCGCCGCCCACGCTCCCGTTCCCGGTCCCCGAGAACTACGTGCCGGCGGCGGCGTCGACGATGAAGAACCTCGAGGACGCGATCGTGAAGGCCGTCAATCGCTTCCCGGAGATCGCCGACCAGCTCCTCCTCACGATGACGCGCGCCGACCGCATGCTGATGATGCTCGAGGAGGAGAAGCTCCCGCAGCGCGTGACCGTCACGCTCGAGCGCGCGAGCCGCGTGCTCACCTCGCTGAACGGAGCCGTCGCGGACGCGAACATCCCCCGCCTCTCGAGCGACACGCACAAGGCCATCCTCGCGCTCACGGCTGCGGTCGGGCAGCTCGACGCGCTCCTCGCGAAGGCGAACGGCGACCAGGGACTCATGGCGAGCGCGCAGCGAGCCACCGACTCCGTCGGAGACGTCGCAGGCGGCGCGAAGGGCCTCGGCTCGGAGCTCACGGAGACCTTACGCGGGATCCGCGAGGCCCTCGACGGCATCCAGCGCCTCGCGGAGGCGCTCGAGACCGACTCCGACATGCTCCTCAAGGGACGCACGAAGAGGAAGAAGTGACGCGGTCGCTCATCGTCGCGGCGCTCGCGCTGCTCTCGTCGGGCTGCGCGCTCCTCGGCAAGAACGAGCCGCTCGAGCCGCGGTACTTCAGCCCCGAGTCGATCGCGCGCCCGGCAAAGCCGTCGGCCGGCGTCGCGGCGCGAGCGGGGACGGCGCTCCGCCTCGGCCGCGTCACGAGCGGCTCCTACCTGAAGGAGCGCATCGTCTTCCGCGACTCCGATCACGAGGTCGGCTTCCACGACGACCGGCGGTGGACGGAGCGGCCCGAGGTCTACCTGCTCCGCGCCCTCGAGCGGGCGCTCTTCGAGGAGGCCGGCCTGACGCGCAGCTTGCGGAGCTCCGGCCCGATCTTGACCGCATCGCTGAGCGACTTCGAGGAGATCCGTAGGCCCACCCCCGGCGTTCGGCTCCGCGTCACCTTCACGCTCTACGACGAGAAGGCGGTCTTGCGCGAGCGCACGCTGACGGTCGAGCGCGCGCTCGCGGAGGGCGACGTCGCCTCGCATCCCCACCGCGTCGCGGGCGCGATGGGCGAGGCGCTCGAGGACGCGGTGACCGCCATCGTCGCCGACACGGTCGCGGCGCTGCCGCGGGGACCGTGAGGTCCCCGCGGCGTCACGTCCGCGTGGCCCGCCGAACGGGCGCGAGCTCGTCGAGCGCGCGCGCGAGCGGCTCGTCGTCGCCGACGAGGGCTGCCTCGAGGGCGACCCGGAGGCGAGGATCCGCCGTCGCCGCAGCGATCTGCTCGAGCCGGGTGCGCGCCGCCTCGT
>JALHPN010000132.1 GCA_022842465.1 Polyangiaceae bacterium
ATGGTCATGCCGGGCGACAACGTCACGATGACGATCGAGCTCATCACCCCCGTCGGCCTCGAGGAGCAGATGCGCTTCGCGATCCGCGAGGGCGGCCGCACGGTCGGCGCCGGCATCGTGACCAAGGTCCTCGAGTGAGCTGAGCCTCACGGCTCGGCCGCTCGATCCGATCATGTCGGACCGCATCGAGGTCTCGCTCGCGTGTTCGGAGTGCGAATCCCGCAACTATCGGACGTCGCGAAAGCGAGAGCAGGAGGGGCAGATCACGCTGAAGAAGTACTGCCCCAAGTGCAACCGCCATACGGTCCACAAAGAGACGAAGTAACGAGCGCTTCGCTCCTTCCCGAGCATCCCATCCCGCGGTTCGCCGCGGATGGACCCGGGGAAGGAGCGAGGCCGTTCAGGGGTTTAGCTCAGTTGGTAGAGCAGCGGATTCCAAATCCGCAGGTCGTGGGTTCGAGTCCCCCAGCCCCTGCCCAGCCGTAAACGGCGCCGGAGAAGCGCGATGTCCACCGAAGACGATCTCGAGAAAGCCAAGGACGAGGCCGCCCCCGACGAGGCGGAAGAGGCCGAGGTTTCTCCGTCGCCGGAGGAGGCCGGCGCCGACGCCGAGACGCGTGAGAGCGCTGCGCCCGCCGAGGGCGGAGCCGATGCCGATGCCGACGCCGCGCCCCTTCAGATGGGGTACAAGCGCTATGTCTACGCGGCGTACCTCGCCGGCGCAGTCGTGGTCGGCTTCCTCTTCGCGAAGGTCGGCCACGTCGCGTGGTACCGACTCGGGCAGTGGAAGCCCGAGCTCGGCGAGCCGCAGGACGAGCTGCTCTTCCCCGTCGCCGCGGTCGTCGGCGTGGCGGTCGCCCTCTACTACTGGCGGAAGCCGGAGTCCCGGCAGTACGCCGACGAGGTGGCCGAGGAGCTCTCCAAGGTGACGTGGCCCAGCCGCAAGGAGGTCACGAACTCGACGACCGTCGTCGTGCTGACGACGATCTTCGCGACGGTGTTCTTCGCGCTGATGGATCAGTTCTGGAAGTTCGTCACGGACAAGATCTACAGCTTCTGAACAGGGGGACCCCTCTCGAGGGGTGCCGGAGTCTCGTCATGGCCAAGAAGTGGTACGTCATCCAGACCTACTCGGGGTTCGAGAACAAGGTCAAAGAGGCCCTGCTCCAGCGCATCAAGGAGCACGGGAAAGAGGCCAGCTTCGGCGAGATCCTCATTCCGACCGAGACCGTCCAGGAATCTCGTGGCAACGGCAAGCAGCGCGTTCGCCAGAAGACGAGCCTTCCCGGCTACATCTTCGTCGAGATGGACATGAGCGAAGAGGCCTGGCACCTCGTGAAGGACACGCCGAAGGTCACCGGCTTCATCGGTAACCAGCGTCCGCAGGAGGTCCGTCCGCAGGAGATCGAGGACCAGCGTCGTCGCACGGTCGAGGGCGCGGTGAAGCCGAAGCCCCGCGTGAGCTTCGACATCGGCGACGAGATCCGCGTGATCGACGGCGCGTTCGCGAACTTCTCCGGCACGGTCGAGGAAGTGAAGCCGGACAAGCAGAAGCTCAAGGTGAAGGTCAGCATCTTCGGTCGCGCGACGCCCGTGGAGCTCGACTTCTCGCAGGTCGAGAAGCGCGCCTAGGCGCGCCCCGCTCCGAGGGAGACAGCCGATGAGCACGGCCCTCCTCGAAGTGTTCGATCTGCTCGCGTACTCCCAGCAACTCGAGGCGCGTCTCGCGGCGGCGTCCGCGGAGCTGGCGAAGCGCCCCGGCCTGGATCACGAGAAGGCCTGGATCGCGGTCGCGCAGGAGCGCGTCGCGGCGGCGCGGGCGGGGATCGGCGATCTCCCGGTCCGTGCGCTGCGCGTCCCGGAGCTCGAGCCGATGAAGGGCGAGCACGCCAAGGTGCTGCAGGGCGCCGTGCTCGACGCGTTCGAGCGCGTACACGGCGCGATCGTCGCGGCAGGCGGCGCGCGGTCCCCGCTGATCGAGGCGCTCACGTTCAAGATCAAGATGCCGGTGCTGCGCAAGAGCGACCGCGGAGACTTCGAGCAGTTCTGCTCCGAGCTCGAAAAGCGTCTCGCCACGACCTACGTGAAGCGCATGCTCGCCGATCCGGATTATGGCGTGGTCGGGGAGCCTCTCGGGGACATGCGCGCGGCGATCGGCACGTGGCGCAGCATCTTCACCGAAGCGCCCGCGACGGAGGAGGAGGCGGAGCCGCTTCGAGAGGAAGTGCTCGCGGCGGCGCGTCGGCTCGAGGTCCCCTGTCGCCAGGCGCGGCTGCTCGCCCAGGCCGCGCTCGCGCCGCTCCGTCTCCTCGACGACCACGGGGTGTCGCTTCGACCGAAGAAGAAGCGGGTCGCCGGCGAGCTCGACGAGGACACGCATCCGGTGCTCGAGCAGGACCCGCCCGACCCGCGGGCGCCGACGGCGGAGGAGCAGGCCGAGCTCGACGCGAGCAAGAGCGCGGACGTGTGAGAGGGGCGCCTCGCGACGATCTCGGAAGAGCTCGCCCTCGGGGGCGCGCGCGTTGCACGTGCCTCCGGACATGCTGCTCGTCGTCCGTCGCACCGTCGTCGCCATCGCCGTGGTCGGAACCGCCCTCGTCGGGTGCGGGGCGCGCGGGTCGCAGGATCGACCCGCCTCGACGGAGCTCCGGGCGGCAGAGCTCGAACCGGACACGGGGCCGTGCATCTGCCGCGTCCCGCAGGACGAGGGCATGACCTGCTGCCGCAGCGGGCTCGTGATGGCCTGCCAGTGCGACGGGCGCTGGTCGTGCAACACCGCGCCGACGGGGCGCGCGTGCGGCGCGGCGAGCCGTCGCCCCGCGGGACGCTGAGCTCGCTCAGAAGTCGCCGCGGACGCCGAGCATCACCCACCGAGGGGCGCCCGGGCGGGCGCCGAAGGGACGGCGCGACGCGATGTAGCGGTCGTCGAGGAGGTTCCGGCCGTTCGCGTAGAGCTCGAGGTGCGCGAAGAGACGGTACTTCACGCTCGCGTCGAGGAGGAAGTACGCATCCGTCAGATCGCCCGGCGGGGGTGAGCCCTGGCCGGCGCGCTCGCGCATCGAGTCGACGAACGTGCCTGCCACGTTCACGCCCCAGCCGTGGACGCGCGCGCGCTCGAGGCCCACCGCGGCGGAGACCTGGTTCGGCGGCACGTACGGCAGCTCGTCCCCGCGGCGGACGTTGCCGAACTGCGGGTCCGCCGACGAGAACGTCGAGAGGAACTCGGTGTACGTGTACGTGTAGGATGCACGAAAGGGGAGGGTCAGGCCCTGTCCGAGCTTGGCCTCCGACTCGGCGAACACCTCCGCGCCTGCGATGCGGGCGCGCCCCGCGTCGAACTGGCGGTCGACGTTGTCACCCGTGCACCCGCTCGACTCGGTGCAGATGTTCGTGAGGTTCTGGTAGTCGTTGAAGAAGCCGACGACCTCCGCGCGGAACCGTCGCGACGCCCAGCGCGCGCCCGCCTCGTAGTTCGTGCTCCGCTCCGGAGAGGCGGAGCGCGCCTGCTCGGGGAGCACGGGGCTGAAGCCTCTGTGCACGCCGCCGAGGACTCCGAGCTCCTTCGTCACCGCGTAGTAGGTCGAGATGCCGGGGACGACGACTTGATAGGTGGCGCCGTCACGCGTTCCGAGGAGCGCGTTGCGGTAGCTCGCGTGGATGGCCTCGATGCGGAGGCCCGGCGTGACGGTGAGCGGCCCGAGGGTCGCCGCGTCCGTGACGTGGATCGCGAGCGCGTGCGTGCTTCCCTTGTTGTCCGCCGTGAGCTCCGTGACGCGGCCGTCCGGGACGAGCTGACCGCCGATGACGCGGAAGCCGTCCTGCGTGTGCTTCCTGACGATCTCGTCGTAGTGCGCACGGACCCCGTAGGTGAATGCATGGGACACGGGGCCCGTCTTCACGCTGCCGCGCACCTGCGTCTGCACGCCCTGCGAGACGAACGCGCGATCGTTCGGGCCGATGAGCAACGTCTGCGCATCGGTCGTCGCGTCGACCTCCCCCGTGAGGACGCCGCGGAAGACGGCGTTCCGCGCCGACCCTGGGTTCGCGAGCACCTCGGCGAGGTCCGCCCCGCGGAAGCCGTTCACCTTCCGCCAGGCGCGCGCGAGGTCGTGGCGGTAGACCGTCGTAGTCATCTCGAGCGACGGCGAGAAGCGCACGTGGTGCGTCAGCGCGAGCGCCGTCCGGTGCCACTTCATCTTGTCGAGCTGGCTGGCGAGGTACCGTCGGTCGGGCGTCTGGCGGAGGTCCGCATCGGTGAGGCCGACGTACGTCTCGTTCGAGGTCTCGTCGGAGTAGCCGAGCTTCAAGGAGAGCTCGTTCTCGATCTTCGCGCCCGGATCGGGGACGAAGGTTCCCTTCACCATCCACTCGTTGCGCGTGAAGCCGGTGTCGGCGTCGGGGGCGCGATCGAGCTGCTTGAAGCCCGCGTTGTCGAGCCGGAGCCCCTCGATGAGGAACCCGAAGCGCTCGTCCGAGCCGCCGAACGACAGGTGCTGCTTGTTGAAGCCGTACTGCCCGACCGCGAGATCGTAGGTGCCCTTCCGACCGTCGGGGATCTCACGTGTGACGAAGTCGATCGCGCCGCCGACCGTGTGCGGACCGAAGACGATCGCCGAGGGGCCCTTGTACACGCGCACCGTGCGCATGCGGTCGACCAGCGGGAAGTAGTACGCCGCCGGCGCGGAGTACGGCGCCGGTCCGAAGAGGACGCCGTCCTCCATGAGCGTCACCTTCTTGCTCCGGTCCGAGTTCGCGCCGCGCATGCCGATGTTGGGGCGGAGGCCGAACCCGTCCTCGGGGCGGACGTAGACACCCGGCACGGCGAGGAGGACCTGGTGCGGGTCGTCGTAGGAGAAGCGACGGAGCTGCGCGTCCTTCACCGCGTGGACGGACCCGCCCGTCTCGACGAAGCGCTTGCCCGTGACGGAGACCTCGTCGGGCAGAGGAGGAGGTGGTGACGGCGACGGCGCGCCTCGAGGCGTCGGAGACGGCTCTTCGGCGCGCGCCTCGCGAGCGAGCGCAGGGATCAGGAGCCCGAGGGCGACGACGAAGGTGCGGCGGTCCATGAGAGGGCGCGACGGCGGGGGGCGAGGGAGGCAGAGCCCCCCCGTGAGAGCGGGCGCAGGTGGATGGGATCGGAGGTGGGCTCGGGCGCGATCCAGGCGGCGCGGCCCAGGCCGTCTCGGACGCGCGCGAGATCGACCCTCGGATCGACGAGGTCCTGCGCGGAGCGTCCGTTGAGCGAGACCAGCGCCTCGACACGGACCTCGACGTCGTCGTGGCCCTTCTGCCGGAAGTCGTCCTGGATGTGATGCGCGAGCTGCAAGAGGAGGTCGGGCTGCCCGGAGAGCTCACGCTCTTGGCGATCGGTCAGGTACCGGCGCGGAGCGACATACCACGTGCGGTTCGCCTTCGGGGAGTGGACGGCGTACGTGATGCTCCCGTTCTTCTCCCGCACCATCACCTTCCACGAGAAGCGCATCCCCTGCTCGTGCCAGAGCACGTTGCCGCCGTAGAGGCGGTGGCGGAGGGGGAGCACGATCTGGAGGACGCAGTACACGGCGGCCAGCGCAGGGAGGAGGCGGCTCGTCGGACGCGGCGCGAGGGGCTCCCGGGCCGCGAGCTTCGCGCCGTCGAGGAACGCGGCGACGCGGGCGAGCCGGAGCCGCGCGAGGACGTCGCGCGGCCATGCGGGCGCGAAGAACGCGAGCACCGCCGTGACCATGATCCACGGGAACATCCCGATCGGGAACAGCCACCCCACGACGGCGTGGAAGGCGAGGACGACCACGTACGCGAACGGGCGCGTCCGGCGCCAGAGGAGGAACGCCGCGATGGTCGTATCGAAGAGAAAGCCGCCCCACGCGAACGCGAAGGCGACCGCGCGCTCTTCGAAGAGCGCGCCCACGACGGGGAGGCCGCTCCGCGCCGAGAGCCAGATGTTGAGCGGCTGGGCGTGGAGGAGCCAGTCGCTCGAGAGCTTCGCGAGGCCGGCGAACACGTACACGACCGCGACCTGGAAGCGGAGGAGGTACGTGCACCATGCAGGGAAAGCGCCGAGGCGGGTGGACGGGACGCGGACGGCGTCGACGCTCCAGGCGCGGCCGAGCGGCATGAAGCTGCAGAGGAGGAGCAGCAGGCTGACGAGGTAGTAGTGGTTCAGCCAGTTCGTGACGTCGCAGAGCTGGATGTACGCGAAGAGGACGAAGAGGACCGGCGCGACGACGCGGTAGAACGCGCCGGCCGCGAAGAGCAGTCCGAGGACGGCGATCGCGCCGAAGACCACGTGCATCCCGACGCCGGGGAGGGGCTTCACCCAGGCGAGGCCGAAGTAGGAGAAGAAGAACGTCGGCTTGACGAAGAGCTCCGTGACCCAGCCGTAGGCGAGGAAGCGGACGGCGCTGACGAACACGAGCACGCCGAGCGCGACCCGGAACGCGACGAGCGCGGAGACGTCGGTGCCCTCGCCGAGGCGAGCGCGGAGGCGGTCAATCATTGTCGCCTTCGACCCGCTTCGGGAGCTCCAGGTCGAGCACCGTGGCGAACTCGGACTTGAGGAGGGCGCTCAGGTTCTTCAGCGCCTCGTAGAGCGCGAGGACCCCGGCCGGGTTCGTCTTCAGGTCGTCGTCGAAGGTCGCGCCGGCGAGCGCCGCGAGGGCGTTCTTGGAGTCTGCGAGCGCGACCTCGATCTTCTGCGCGAGGGGCCCCGCGCCGATGGCGACGAGGAGGTCGTCGAAGCCGAGGCCGGCGCCGCCCTCGCCGCATCCGCGCATGATCGCCTCGAAGCCGGCGAGGTTGTTCCGGACGTGCTCCTTCGAGCGCTTCGCGTAGGGCGACTCGACGAGGTCGAGGCACGGGGCCGCCGCGCAGTCTGGCGTGAGACCGGCGGGCTTGCCGACCTTCATCGTCTTCGTCGCATCGTCGAGGTAGAAGATGCCGTCGCTGATCGCGTTGAAGGCGATCTGCTGCGTGGAGAACGTCTTGTTCGGCGCGCCGGCGAGCTCGGCGACGAAGTTTCCCTTCGCCGGGTCCCAGGCGTCGACGAGCTTCTGCGCGCGCTGGGCGACGTCGACCGCCGCTGCACGCGCGTAGGCGAGCTTGCGCTTGGCGAGCTCCGCCTCGCCGAGCGCGGTCCACGAGCCCGAGCTGTTGATCGAGCTCTGCGCCGGACACGCGTTGTCGCTGCCGGCGTAGAAGAGGACGTACTCCGCCGCGGCGAGGCCCCGCGTCGAGACGAGCGCGGTGGCGAACTCGGGTTTGTCGTAGGTCTGCACGACGAGCTGGCTCTCGATGAGGCATCGCCCCACGAGCGGCCACGCGTAGATGGGGTCGCGGAGGTCCTGCCCGCCGGGGGCTCCCGTCATCGCCGCGGGACCGAACTGCATCATCTCCGCGCGCTGCCAGACGTCGATCGCCTTCTGCCAGGCGGCGCGCGCGGCGTCGCGAGTCTCCGGCGTCCCGCTCGCCTCGGCCGCCTTCGCCGCGGCCTCGAACGCCGCCGCGGCGGTCTGGAACTCGCGCGCCGTCCCGAGCGCGCACTCGCCGAACGCGCGGAGGAGGCTCGCCTTGTCGAACGAGCCCGCGTCGAGCTCGGCGCCTCCCGACGAACCCGCCGTGCCTCCCGACGAGCCAGGGTCGCCCGAGCGACGCGAGCACGAGACGAGGACTACGGCGACGAAGAGGAGAGAGGCGGTACGGCGGTGGAGCATGGAGAGGGTCACGGGTAGTTGGTCTCGAAGTCCTTCATCTCGACGTCCGTGAAGCCGTAGATCGACTTCACGTCGGCGATGACGCCCTGGATGTTGGGGAGGACCTCGGCGATGTTGTCGGTGACGACGCGGCTGACCTGCGCCGGCGCTCCCTCGGGCGCGTACGCCTTCTGGAGGAGGGCGTCGACCTGCGCGTCGGTGATCGTGCGGAAGCCCGGGTCGATCGTCCGGAAGCCGGCGATGAAGCCGAGCACCTCGCCGTGCGCGTGGAGGATCGCGCCGATGTCCTGCGGGTTCGCGGCGAGCTTCTTCTGGTTGTCGACGAGGTAGTAGACGACGGTGGCGTACTGGGACTTCTCCCACTCGAGGAAGAAGGCCTTGATCGCCGCGTCGCGGTCGGCGTTGCACTTCTCGCCTGCCGCGACCGAGGCCTTGGCCTTGATGAGGGCGTCGCGCGCGCGCTGGTAGGGGCCGGCCTTCGCCGGATCGTTCGAGTCGCGTCGCGCGGCGTAGCCGGCCGCGTTGACGTCGCGGTTCTGTGGCGCGGCCTGGCTGTTCGGGAAGCTCGGGTGAGCGCCGAAGGCGGCGACGAGGCGATCGATCGTCGCCTCCGTGATGGGCTTGCCCGGCGCGACGAGCGACGCGGCGTGGTTGAAGAACGCTGCGTTGAAGAGGCCCTTTTCGACCTTCTGGCGGATGTCGACGCCGCGCGCGTTGAACATCCACACCGACGTGCCGGCGTTGTTCGAGCGTGCGCCGGGGGCCTGCACCGTCGGCGTGTACTCCGCCGGCGCGCCGCCGTTGTAGGCCGCGACGAAGTCGGCGAGCAGCGCGTCGACCTGGCCCTGGTAGTAGACCGTCGAGGCGGCGCGGACGCTGGTTCCGCCTGCGTCGGCGGCGAAGAGGCCGGAGAGCTGCTCGATCGTGACGCCGCCGTCTGGCGTGCCGCCGTCGGCGTAGCCCGCCTCGATCCGCGACATCGGGGACATGAACGCGGCGAAGGCTTGGCGGAGCGCGAGCTCCTGCGCCGCGTTCGTCTCGTACGCCGCGCTCGTGTACGTCGTCGGGATCGCCGCGCCGCAGCTCGACGTCGCGCCGTCGCTCGGGGCGTCGGCGAGGCCCGCTTCGGCTACGAGGCCGGCGTCCGGGGTGCGGATCGCGTTGTCGTCGTCGCCGCACGCGAGGACGGCGCCGGCGGAGACGCACGAGACGACGGCGAGGACGGTGAGGAGGCGGGTCTTCGTCAGGGAGAGGAGCATCGCTGCGAGGTTCTGCGGTTCTTGAAAACGGTTGTCAACTTCGAACTGACGGGGAGGGTTCCTTACACCACCTGCAGGCCCGAGGCGATCCACCCGAGGTCGTTGGAATCGCCTGGAAAAGCGCCAACGAGCGGCCCCGTCCTCTCGGTCCGCGACTTGCTCGTGAGCCGGTCGATGCGCACGGCCAACGTCCTCGCTGCGGCAGCCTCGCTCGCCGGGCTCGCGCTCGTCGTCGGCGGGTGCGCCGTCGCGGACGAGGACGAGGCCTCCGTCGGCGCCTCGGACCACGCGATGACCTCGGCCGCGAAGGGCCTCCAGGCCTCCGAGATGAGGGTGATCGCGCCGCCGCGCGGTCTCCCTCGCGCGTGGCCGCAGCCGGACTCGGACGGATGGTTCGACGAGCGCGGCAAGTGCGGGCCTACGGCGGTCGCGAACCTGCTCCGCCTCTACGGGAAGGACGGCGTCTCGCCCGACGCGGCCTACGACGCCGGCGTCCGCTGGTGGGTCGGCTCGCGGCCGCCCGATCTCGGCGGCTACCTCGATCGGAAGCACCGCGACCTCGGCTGCCGGATCACGTTCGCCCCCGACGGACCTGCGCTCCTCCGCGCGGCCGTCGCGACCGATCGGCCGGTGCTCGCGTGGTTCCGGACCGAAGGGCTCTCGTCCCACTGGGTCGCCGTGGCCGGCGTCCGCGGACCTGCTTCCAGCCCGACCGAAGAGGTGGTGCTTCTCTCGTGGGGACGCTACTACGCGGTGCCGATGACACGCTTCGCCGAGGCGTGGGACTCCGTCTACGGCTTCCGCAACCCGGCGATCGTGTGCAGCGCGCGGAGCCCCGTGCTCGCCGCGTCTCCATGACGCCTCGCCTCGGACCGGTCGGCGCGTTCCGGCCTCGAGGGCGGCGGCGGCAGGTGTGCGAGGACGTGAGGGGCGGCGAAATTTAGTCTCTTGTTACGAAGCGTTAGGGAAGGGGTCGGCTGCGCTTGCGAAAGGCGCGCCAAATTCGCTGGAAATCGCTGCGCGATGCGCTAAGAAGGCGCCCCCCACGAAGCGGACAGGCGCCACGCCTCCGCCCGGAACCCGACTACGGACCGCCGGCGTGCCGTTCACGTTCACGAACCGCACATCGAGCGACCCCCCGTAGGAGCCACGAGAGAGCCATGGCGAAGAAGATCACCGGATACATCAAGCTCCAGCTTCCCGCGGGCAAGGCGAACCCGGCCCCCCCCGTCGGCCCCGCGCTCGGTCAGCACGGCGTGAACATCATGCAGTTCTGCAAGGAGTTCAACGCGAAGACCGCCGGCGGCGACATGATCATCCCCGTGGTGATCACGGTCTTCTCGGACCGCTCCTTCACCTTCATCCTGAAGACCCCTCCGGTCTCGGTCCTTCTCAAGAAGGCCGCTGGTCTCTCGACCAACAAGAAGCCGGGCGCGGGCTCCAAGGAGCCGAACAAGAACAAGGTCGGCAAGGTGACCGAGAAGCAGGTTCGCGAGCTCGCCGATCAGAAGATGCAGGACATGAACTGCACCGACGTCGAGGCCGCGATCCGCACCATCAAGGGCACCGCCCGCTCGATGGGCATCGACATCGTCGCCTGATCCCCAAACCGATTTTCGAGGGTCTCCGCGAAATGGGTCGCGGGCCCCTGAACCAAACCTCGAGACCACCCACTTCGATCACGTCGAGATTCCTCTCGACCTCGAAGCGCAACACCCAGGGCTCGTCCCTGGACCGGGGTGGCAGGCCGGACGCATTCCGCCGAAGGCCGATAGGAGGAAGATGCCGAAGTTGTCGAAGAACCGCGCGAAGGCCGAACCGATGGTCGACCGTGCGCGCAAGTACAGCGTCGAGGAGGCGGCGGCCCTGGTCAAGCAGGCCAAGTTCGCCAAGTTCGACGAGACGGTGGACATCGCTGTCCGCTTGGGGGTGAACCCCAAGCACGCGGACCAGATGGTTCGCGGAGCGTTGGTCCTTCCGCACGGCACCGGTCAGACGGTGCGCGTCCTCGTGTTCGCGAAGGGTGAGAAGGAGCGCGAGGCCAAGGAGGCCGGCGCCGATTTCGCCGGGAGCGACGACATGGTGGCGAAGGTCAGCGAAGGCTTCATGGACTTCGATCGCGTCATCGCGACGCCCGACATGATGGGCGCCGTCGGTAAGCTCGGTCGAATCCTCGGTCCCCGCGGTCTCATGCCGAACCCGAAGGTCGGAACGGTCACGTTCGACATCGGGAACGCGGTCAAGGAGGCCAAGGGCGGCAAGATCGAGTACCGCGTCGAGAAGGCGGGCATCGTCCACGCCCGCATCGGCAAGGTCTCGTTCTCCGAGCAGGGCATCGCCGACAACGCCAAGGCGCTCATCAACGCGCTGGTTCGTGCGAAGCCTTCGACCGCGAAGGGCGCGTACCTCCGCAGCATCACGATGAGCAGCACCATGGGCCCCGGAATCAAGATCGACCCGGCCATCTTCATGGCGGGCACCGAGGAGGGCTGAACATGGCAGCGGCAACCGCGACCCGCGAGGGCAAGCACGCCCTCATCGGCGAGGTCAAAGGCAGGTTCGACAAGATGACCTCCGCGGTCTTCCTCGACTACAAGGGGTTGACCGTCGAGCAGGCGACCACGCTCCGTGCGTCCTTCCGCAAGGCAGGCGTCGAGTACAAGGTCGTCAAGAACACGCTGGTCCGTCACGCGCTCAAGGGCCAGCCCTTCGCCGCGAAGCTCGACGACGTCCTCGTCGGGATGACGGGTGTCGCGTGGTCCTACGAGGATCCCTCGGCGGCCGCCAAGGTCGTCAAGGCGTTCAAGAAGGACCAGGGCGACGCTGGCGCGAAGCTCAAGGTCAAGGCGGGCCTGATCGACGGGACTGTGCTCGACACGCAAGCGGTCGAGGAACAGCTCGCGTCGATGCCGGGCAAGGACGAGCTCCGCGCCAAGCTGCTCGCGACGTTCCAAGCGCCGCTCCAGCAGTTCGTCGCGCTCCTCCAGGCGCCCACGCAGAACTTCGTCTACCTCCTCGCGGCCAAAGAGCGCGAGGCGGGCGGCGGCACGACGACCTGACACGCGCAGCACGTCGAGGGGCTTCCCCCTCGAGCTCCCCGGCCCGGGGAAGCCGACACGAAAAGGGTTCGGGTCCTGACGGACCCTCAGCGCGGTGTAACGGTGCAGCGCGCTCTAGAGTTTGAAGATTTCTGAAGTATCGATTACGGAGAACGCAGTCATGGCGGACATCACGAAGGATCAGGTCGTCGACTTCCTCTCGAACATGCCGGTGATCCAGATCGCCGAGCTGATCAAGACGCTCGAGGACAAGTGGGGCGTCAAGGCGGCCCCGGTGGCGGTGGCGATGGCCGGCGGCGGCGGCGGAGCTGCGGCTCCGGCGGCAGCCGAGGAGAAGACGGAGTTCACCGTCCACCTCAAGGAGGCCGGCGCCAACAAGATCAACGTCATCAAGGTCGTCCGCGAGATCACGGGCCTCGGCCTCAAGGAGGCGAAGGACCTCGTCGAGGGCGCGCCGAAGGATCTCAAGGAAGGCGTGTCGAAGGCCGATGCCGACGACATGAAGAAGAAGCTCGAAGAGGCGGGCGCGAAGGTCGAGCTCAAGTAAGTGCTCGCTTCGTATCTGCTTGATTGAACGCTGCGCGGCGCGGCGAAGGGAGAGATCCCTTCGCTCGCGCCTCTCGGCATTTCGCGTGCCAACTTCGGCTCTGCTCGACGGAAGCTCCCGACCGACCTAGGTCGCGCTCCCCGTCTCCCCTCAGAGCCCTCTTAGTCTCACGTCGGTCGGCTCCGGCCCCGGCCCCCGCTTAGTCACCCCCTGGCTTCGACAGCCCCTCGCTCCGCTGCGCCGAACAGCGAAACGAGAGAGGCGCCCCGCTCCCCCCCCGGGGGCGGCCTCAAGAGGAGCAACGATGGCGACCGCTATCCAGTCCAACTTCCGTATCCGCAAGAACCTCGGACGGATCCAACGTGTCATCGAGGTCCCGAACCTCATCGACATCCAGAAGTCGTCGTACGACAAATTCCTGCAGACCAACGTCCCGCAGCACGAGCGCGTGGAAGTGGGTCTCCAAGCGGTCTTCCGTAGCGTCTTCCCGATCAAGGACTTCAACGGCACGAGCGAGCTCGTGTTCGTGTCCTACAACCTCGAGAAGCCGAAGTACGACGTGGACGAGTGCCGCCAGCGCGGCATGACGTTCGCCGCGCCGATCAAGGTGACGACCCAGCTGATGATCTACGACACCCGCGACGGCGGGGAGCGGATCGTCCGGGACATCAAGGAGCAGGAGGTCTACTTCGGCGAGATCCCGCTCATGACGGACACCGGTACGTTCATCATCAACGGGACCGAGCGCGTCGTCGTCAGCCAGCTGCACCGCAGCCCGGGCGTCTTCTTCGACCACGACAAGGGCAAGACGCACTCGAGCGGCAAGCTCCTCTACTCGGCGCGCGTCATCCCCTACCGCGGCTCGTGGCTCGACTTCGAGTTCGACCCGAAGGACATCATCTACGTCCGCATCGACCGCCGCCGGAAGATGCACGCGACGGTGCTCCTCCGCGCGCTCGGGTACTCGACGCAGGATCTCCTCAACTACTTCTACAACACCGAGACCGTCTTCCTCGAGAAGGGCGGCAAGTACTCGAAGTCGGTCGAGTACGAGCTCCTCTCCGGTCAGCGCTCCACGCGCGACATCAAGGTGAATGGCGAGGTCATCGTCAAGAAGAACACCAAGTTCACCAAGGCGGCGATGAAGAAGCTGAAGGAGGCGAAGATCGATCGCCTCCCGGCCGACGTCGAGGAGCTCGCCGGCAAGGTCGCAGCGCACGACGTCGTCGACAAGGAGACCGGCGAGGTCGTCCTCGAGGTCAACGAGGAGATCACGGCAGACAAGCTCGAGAAGCTCCGCGAGGCGGGCATCGAGCAGTTCAAGATCCTCTTCATCGACGGCCTCAACGTCGGCTCCTACCTCCGCGACACGCTGCTCGCGGAGAAGGTGAAGACGACCGAAGACGCGATCATGGAGATCTACCGGCGCCTCCGCCCGGGCGATCCGCCCACGCTCGAGACGGCGAAGACCCTCTTCCACAACCTGTTCTTCAACCCCGAGCGCTACGACCTCTCGAAGGTCGGCCGCCTCAAGCTGAACTACAAGTTCTACAAGGATCTCCCCGAAGAGCAGCGCCCCGCGCTCGACACCCAGGTGCTGACGGCCCAGGACATCCTGGAGACGGTCCGCCACCTCATCGAGCTGAAGAACGGTCGCGGCTCGGTCGACGACATCGACCACCTCGGCAACCGCCGCGTCCGCGCGGTCGGCGAGCTGATGGAGAACCAGTACCGCATCGGTCTCGTCCGCATGGAGCGCGCCATCAAGGAGCGCATGTCCATGTCGCAGGAGATCGACACGCTCATGCCGCACGACCTCATCAACGCGAAGCCCGTCTCCGCGGTGGTGAAGGAGTACTTCGGCAGCTCGCAGCTCTCGCAGTTCATGGACCAGACGAACCCGCTCTCGGAGGTCACGCACAAGCGTCGTCTCTCCGCGCTCGGGCCGGGCGGTCTCACGCGCGAGCGGGCCGGCTTCGAGGTCCGCGACGTCCACCCGACGCACTACGGCCGCATCTGCCCGATCGAGACGCCGGAAGGTCCGAACATCGGCCTCATCGCGTCGCTCTCCACCTACGCGCGTGTCAACGAGTACGGCTTCGTCGAGACGCCGTACCGCCGCGCCGGCGAGGGCCGCGTCTCCGACGAGGTGAACTGGTACTCGGCGCTCGAGGAGGAGGCGAAGTACATCGCCCAGGCCTCGGCCGATCACGACGAGAAGGGGAAGTTCCGCGAGAACCTCGTCTCCTCGCGCCTCAACGGCGACTTCCAGATGGTCACGCCCGACATGATCCAGCTCATGGACGTGGCGCCGAACCAGATGGTCTCCGTCGCGGCGAACCTCATCCCGTTCCTCGAGCACGACGACGCGAACCGCGCGCTCATGGGCGCGAACATGCAGCGTCAGGCCGTCCCGCTCGTCCGTAGCTGGGCGCCGCTCGTCGGCACCGGCATGGAAGGCAAGCTCGCGCGGGACTCCGGCGTCTGCGTCGTCGCGCGCCGCGACGGCTTCGTCGAGAGCGTCGACGCCTCGCGCATCGTCGTCCGTCCCGAGTCCGAGAAGGCCGAGATCCCGGACATCTACCAGCTCTACAAGTTCCAGCGCTCGAACCAGTCGACCTGCTTCAACCAGAAGCCGATCGTCCGCGCCGGCGAGAAGGTGAAGGCCGGCGACGTCCTCGCGGACGGTCCGTCGACCGACATGGGCGAGCTCGCGCTCGGCCAGAACGTGCTCGTCGCGTTCATGCCGTGGCAGGGCTACAACTTCGAGGACTCGATCCTCGTGTCCGAGCGCATCGCGAAGGACGACGTCTTCACCTCGATCCACATCGAGGAGTTCGAGTGCGTCGCCCGTGACACGAAGCTCGGCAAGGAAGAGGTCACCCGCGACATCCCGAATGTCGGCGAAGAGGCCCTGAAGGACCTCGACGAGAGCGGCATCGTCCGCATCGGCGCCGAGGTGAAGCCTGGCGACATCCTCGTCGGCAAGATCACGCCGAAGGGCGAGACGCAGCTGTCGCCGGAGGAGAAGCTCCTCCGCGCGATCTTCGGGGAGAAGGCGGGCGACGTCCGCGACTCGTCGTTGCGTGTTCCGCCGGGCGTCGGCGGCATCGTCATCAACGCCCGCATCTTCGCCCGCAAGGGGACGGAGAAGGACGAGCGTTCGGCGTCGATCGAGGAGTCGGAGAAGATCCGCCTCGAGCGCCAGCGCGACGAGGAGGTGAAGATCCTCCGCGACTCGTTCTTCCGCGGGCTGAAGAAGAAGCTCGTCGGGCAGACGACGAACGGCAAGCTCGTCGACGACAAGGGCAAGGTCCTCCTCCAGAAGGGCCAGGCCCTCGACGAGGCGGCGCTCGAGGAGATCCCGCGCAAGTACTGGGGCGAGCTCCCCGTCGAGGACGTCGAGGACATCGCCGCGAAGCTCGCCGAGCTCGAGGAGATCATCCGCGTCCGCGAGGATCACTTCCGCGACAAGATCGATCGCCTCTCGAAGGGCGACGAGCTCCCGCCGGGCGTGATCAAGATGGTGAAGGTCTACATCGCCATCAAGCGCAAGCTCCAGGTCGGCGACAAGATGGCAGGCCGCCACGGAAACAAGGGCGTCGTCTCCCGCATCATGGCGGAAGAGGACATGCCGTACCTCCAGGACGGTCGCCCGGTGGACATCGTCCTGAACCCCCTCGGCGTCCCGAGCCGCATGAACGTCGGCCAGATCCTCGAGACCCACCTCGGGTGGGGCGGTCTCGCGCTCGGCTGGCAGATCCAGAACATGCTCGATCACAAGTTCAGTGACGAGCAGCTCAAGGAGCAGATCCTCAAGATCTTCGACGGCGACAAGGACCTGCACAAGATGCTGTCCAAGCTGTCGAAGGACGAGATCCGCAACGTCGCGCAGAAGCTCCGGAAGGGCATCCACTATGCCTCGCCGGTCTTCGACGGCGCGCCGGAGAGCGCGATCAAGGACTCGCTGACCATCGCGGGCCTGCCGACCTCCGGTCAGTCCGTGCTGCTCGACGGGCGCACCGGGGAAGCGTTCGACCAGGAGGTCACGGTGGGCGTCATGTACGTCCTCAAGCTGCACCACCTCGTCGACGACAAGATCCACGCGCGCTCGATCGGTCCGTACTCGCTCGTCACGCAGCAGCCGCTGGGTGGCAAGGCGCAGTTCGGCGGCCAGCGCCTCGGTGAGATGGAAGTGTGGGCCATGGAAGCGTACGGCACCGCCTACGCGCTCCAGGAGTTCCTCACGGTCAAGAGCGACGACGTCATGGGGCGCACGCGCATGTACGAAGCCATCGTCAAGGGCGAGTACACGCTCGAGCCGGGCCTCCCGGAGTCGTTCAACGTCCTCATCAAGGAGCTCCAGGCGCTCTGCCTCAACGTGGAGCTGCTCGAGCCGGGTCAGGTCCGCGCCGCGGATCAGGCGGCGGAAGAGTGATCTGGCGGCGCCCTCCCGCCTCGGCCGAAGGCCGACCGGAGGGCGCCCCTCTCTTCTCGGCCCCACTCACAAGCTTTGTTTCCAGATACTGAGAGAAAGGCACCCCGATGCGCGACATCTTCAGCTTCTTCGAGAAGCCCAAGGATCCGCTTTCCTTCAGCGCGATCCGCATTTCGCTCGCGAGCCCCGAAAAGATTCGCGAGTGGTCGCACGGTGAGGTCAAGAAGCCCGAGACCATCAACTACCGAACCTTCAAGCCGGAGCGGGATGGCCTGTTCTGCGCGAAGATCTTCGGGCCGGTGAAGGACTACGAGTGCAACTGCGGCAAGTACAAGCGCATGAAGCACCGCGGTATCGTCTGCGAGAAGTGCGGTGTCGAGGTCATCCAGAGCAAGGTGCGCCGTGAGCGCCTCGGCCACATCAACCTGGCCACGCCGGTCGCGCACATCTGGTTCTTGAAGAGCCTGCCGAGCCGCATCGGCAACATGCTCGACATCTCGCTGAAGGACCTCGAGAAGGTCCTCTACTGCGAGGCGTACATCGTCATCGACCCGAAGGAGACCGGTCTCTCCCGCGGCGAGCTGCTCAGCGAGGAGCGCTACATGCAGCTCGTCGACGAGTACGGCGAGGACAAGTTCCAGGCGGGCATGGGCGGCGAAGCCGTCCTCGAGATGCTCAAGGGCGTGGACATCCACACGCTCTGCGAGACGCTCCGCCAGGACATGCGCTCCGCCACCAGCGAGGCGAAGCGCAAGAAGGTCGTCAAGCGCCTGAAGGTCACCGAGGCGTTCCGCGAGAGCGGCAACCGCCCCGAGTGGATGATGCTCACCGTCATCCCGGTCCTCCCGCCCGACCTCCGCCCGCTCGTCCCCCTCGACGGCGGCCGGTTCGCGACGTCGGACTTGAACGACCTCTACCGCCGCGTCATCAACCGCAACAACCGCCTGAAGCGCCTGCTCGAGCTCAACGCTCCGGAGATCATCATCCGGAACGAGCGCCGCATGCTCCAGGAGGCGGTCGACGCGCTCTTCGACAACGGCCGCCGCGGCAAGACGATCACGGGACCGAACAAGCGCCCCCTCAAGTCCCTCAGCGACATGCTGAAGGGCAAGCAGGGCCGCTTCCGCCAGAACCTGCTCGGCAAGCGCGTCGACTACTCGGGCCGCTCGGTCATCGTCGTCGGCCCGCAGCTCAAGCTCCACCAGTGCGGTCTCCCGACCAAGATGGCGCTCGAGCTCTTCAAGCCGTTCATCTACAACAAGCTCGAAGAGCGCGGCTACGTCAACACCATCAAGTCTGCGAAGAAGATGGTGGAGAAGGAGCGCCCCGAGGTCTTCGACATCCTCGAAGAGGTCGTGTCGGAGCACCCGGTCCTTCTGAACCGCGCGCCGACGCTCCACCGCCTCGGCATCCAGGCGTTCGAGCCGGTCCTCATCGAGGGCAAGGCGATCCAGCTGCACCCGCTCGTCTGCGCGGCGTTCAACGCCGACTTCGACGGCGACCAGATGGCCGTCCACGTGCCGCTCTCGGTCGAGGCGCAGATGGAAGCGCGCGTGCTCATGATGAGCACGAACAACATCCTGTCGCCCGCCAACGGCAAGCCCATCATCAACCCGACCCAGGACATCGTCCTCGGGCTCTACTACGCGACCCGCGAGCGTAAGTTCGAGGCGGGCTGCTACCGCCCCAACTCCCTCAAGGTGTCGAAGGACGGCAAGATCGAGGGAGGCTTCCTCCGCGGCGTGTTCTCGTCGCCGGAAGAAGTCCGCATGGCCTTCGACAACGGCGAGGTCACGATCCACACGGGCATCCGCGTCCGCGTGATCGACCCCGAGAGCGGCGAGCGCATCACGGTCGACACGACCGTCGGTCGCTGCCTCATCTCGGAGGTCCTCCCCGAGGGGCTCCCCTTCAAGCTGATCAACAAGACGCTCGACAAGAAGGCGCTCTCGCACCTGATCGACGCTTGCTACAGGAAGCACCAGAACAAGGCGACCGTCCTCCTCGCGGACCGTCTCCGTTCGCTCGGCTACCACTACGCCACGAAGGGCGGCGTCTCGATCTGCATGGATCACATGGTGATCCCGGATGCGAAGCACGTCCTCCTGAGTGAGGCGCAGGAAGAGGTCCAGCGCGTCGTCGATCAGTACCAGGAGGGGCTCATCACGGACGGTGAGCGGTACAACAAGATCGTCGACATCTGGGCAGGCGTCGCCGACAAGGTCACCAGCGAGATGATGCAGGTCATCGGCAAGGAGACCGTCGTCGACCCGGAGACCGGCAAGGAGCAGGTCGAGCCGAGCTTCAACCCGATCTACATCATGGCCGACTCGGGCGCCCGCGGCTCGACCCAGCAGATCCGCCAGCTCGCCGCCATGCGTGGCCTCATGGCCAAGCCGTCCGGCGAGATCATCGAGACGCCCATCACGGCGAACTTCCGTGAGGGCCTCACGGTCCTCCAGTACTTCATCTCGACGCACGGCGCCCGCAAGGGTCTCGCCGACACCGCGCTCAAGACCGCGAACTCCGGCTACCTCACGCGTCGTCTCGTCGACGTCGCGCAGGACGCCGTCATCGCGGAGTTCGACTGCGGGACGCTCGACGGCATCCGCGTGACGAAGCTCGAGGACGCCGGCGAGGTCATCCAGCCCCTCGGCGACCGCATCCTCGGCCGCGTCGTCCTCGAGGACGTCGTCGACCCGCTCACCGGCGAGGTCATCGTCCCCGCCAACACCGAGCTCGACGAGGCCCTCGTCTTCAACATCGAAGAAGCGGGCATCGAAGAGGTCGTCATCCGCTCCGTGCTCACCTGCCAGACCCGCCGCGGCGTGTGTGGCAAGTGCTACGGACGCGACCTCGCGCGCGGCCACAAGGTCAACATCGGCGAAGCGATCGGCATCATCGCCAGCCAGTCGATCGGCGAGCCGGGCACGCAGCTCACGATGCGCACGTTCCACATCGGTGGAGCGGCGGCGCGCGGCAAGATCGAGCAGAGCTCGATCGAGGCGCGCACCGAAGGCTTCGTCCGCATCCGCGGCGCGAACCTGGCGCGTCGTCGCGACGGCACGGTCACCATCATGAACCGCCACGGCGAGCTCGTGATCGTGGACGACAGCGGCCGCGAGCGTGAGCACCACCGCCTCGTGTACGGCGCGGTCCTCAAGTGCGCCGAGGGCGACAAGGTGAAGGCCGGCCAGCTCCTCGCGGAGTGGGACGCGTTCGCCAACGTCATCCTCACCGAGGTCGGCGGCATCGCGAAGTTCGGCGACATCGTCGAAGGCGTCACGATGATCGAGAAGCTCGACGAGGTCACCGGCCTCTCGCGCAAGGTCATCATCGAGTCGCGCGCCGCGGATCTCCGTCCGCGCGTCTCGCTCAAGCACCCCGAGACGGGCGACACGCTCAAGCTGCCGAACAGCACGCTCGAAGCGCGTTACCTCCTCCCGGTCGGCGCGAACATCGTCGTCCAGGACGGGGACCTCCTCGAGCCGGGCGACGTCATCTCGAAGATCCCGCGCGAGAGCACGAAGACCCAGGACATCACCGGTGGTCTCCCGCGCGTCGCCGAGCTCTTCGAGGCCCGCAAGCCGAAGGACCACGCGATCATCGCCGAGATCGACGGCGAGATCTCCTTCGGCAAGGACACGAAGGGCAAGCGCAAGGTCGTCATCACGCCGTTCGGGCATGACGGTGCGCCGCTCGCCGACCAGGCGCGCGAGTACCTCATCCCGAAGGGCAAGCACATCCACGTCCAGCCGGGAGACCGCGTCCGCGCGGGCGAGCCGCTGCAGGACGGGCCGGCGAACCCGCACGACATCCTTCGCGTGAAGGGCGAGAAGGAGCTCGCGGCGTACCTCGTCAACGAGATCCAGCAGGTCTACCGGCTCCAGGGCGTCGCCATCAACGACAAGCACATCGAGTGCATCGTTCGTCAGATGCTCCGCCGCGTGCGGATCAAGGACGTGGGCGACACGAACTTCCTGATCGACGAGCAGGTCGAGAAGCACGTGTTCGAGAAGGAGAACCAGCGGGTCATCGAGCGCGGCGGCAAGCCGGGCATCGCCGAGCCGCTCCTCCTCGGCATCACGAAGGCGTCGCTCTCGACCGAGTCGTTCATCTCCGCGTCGAGCTTCCAGGAGACCACCAAGGTCCTCACGGAAGCCGCCATCAACGGGAAGACCGACACGCTCCGCGGCCTCAAGGAGAACGTCATCATGGGACGTCTCATCCCGGCCGGCACCGGTCTCGCGGCCTACAAGGCCCTGAACCTGGTGGTCGAGGGTCAGGCGGACGGCGAGGAGCGCTACGCGCCCATCGTCGCCCCGCCCGCCCCGGTGGTTCCGCCCGCGCCGCTCAGCGCGGTCAACGAGGAGTGACCCTCGAAGGTCGCACGGCGGGGTGAGAGCCGCGCCGATGTAGTGCGCGAAGCCGCGGTTCCCGAGAGGGAATCGCGGCTTCGTCGCGACGGGCGCGTGAGGGAGCGCGCTCTGCCCCCCGCGGCGCGGCGTGGGCCTCTCGAATCGAGAGCCCGCGACGGGATGACCAGCGGGCATGCGGATGGGAGGCTCCACCGCGGGCAGGGAGATGGCGAGCGATTCTCGGCCACCTCATGGCAGTCAACGTGTGGCACGCGGCCTGCTCAGCCATGGCGTATGACGTCACCTCGCTCCTTGCTGCTCGCGGCCGTCTCGGCCGTCACGGTCCTCCACTGCGCCGCTCCGAGCGTCGACGAAGCGGCCGGCCTGTCGGGGCGGGAGGACGAGAGCGCGGCGTCTGGAACCGGCGCGCCGAGCGGCGTGGCGGGGGATGGCCCGTCGAACCCCGGAGAGGCGCCCGAGGGTCGGCCGGGCGGAGGCGGCGGAGCGCAGCCCGACAGTGGGGCCCCCGCGCCGCCGCCTGCCGTCGGACCACCCTCGAGCACCGTCGTCGTCACGAGCCCCACCGCCGTCAACGCGATCGCGGCCTCGATGAACGGCGTTGCCGGCACCTCGACCGTGACGCTCTCCCGTGCGGACCTCTTCGCGGCCGGACAGAGAATCCTGATCCATCAGTCCGCGGGCGTCGGCGCCGGGAGCTGGGAGCACGCGACGATCGCGAGCGTCAGCGGCTCGACCGCGACGCTCTCGCAGCCGCTCGCGCGCTCGTACACGACGTCCTCGACCACGTACCCGTTCGACCGCGCCCAGGCGGTGGTCGTCGCGGAGTACCCAGGGGACCTGACGATCGGAAGTGGAGGCGTGCTCAGCGCGCCCCCGTGGAACGGCACGACTGGCGGCATTCTCGCCTTGCGGGCAGCAGCCAAGGTCACCGTGTCGACCACCGGCGGCATCACGATGGCAGGCCGAGGGTTCGACGGTGGTATCGGGGGCACGATCGACTGGAACAGCGCGGCGCTCTACGCGCAACCCGGAGCCTCGTACCTGACGCGCGGCCCCGAGTCGTGCATGTGGGTCCCGTGCAGCGCGCAGCGCCGTGCGATGTGGGGTGGCGGTGGCGGCGGCGCGAAGCGCTCCGGATACCCGGGCGCCGGCGGAGCCGGTGGCGGCCACGCGACGCGCGGCTCCGATGGCGGCGGTCACGGCTCTCTCCTCGGCGGCCTCGGGGGGGATACCTACGGCGAGGTCACGACGCTCTCTCTAGGCTCGGGTGGGGGGGCGGGCGGATACTCCGCCGAGCCAGCGAAGGGGCGCGGGGGCGCGGGTGGTGGGGTCGTCGTCATCGAGGCCAGCGAGATCGCGCTCGGCGCGCCGGGGGCGATCGACGCGCGCGGCGCAGCCGGGACGAGCGAGTACAGCACTCCGGACGGCGTAGGACATGGCGGCGGCGGCGGCGGCTCCGGAGGCACCGTCCACCTCGTGCACACGGCAGGCATCTCGGGTCGTGCGAACGTGAACGTGAGCGGCGGGGCGGGCGGAGGCGTGCGCCTGGCGGGGGACACCCAGCGCGGCGGCACCGGCGGCCTCGGTCGCGTCTACGTGTCTCCGTGAACGCCGCCCCTGGCTCATCGGGCGCTTGTCGTTCGAGCTGCGCCCGCTGCAGCGAGTCCCTCCACGAACGCCTCATCGCTCCCGACGCAGCTCGGGGCTCGACGCCACAGTCTCGATAGGGGATCGTGGCTTCGCTGCGTTTGTCGAGTCGAACCTGGAGCGCCACGTGCGGAGCGAGGGTCGAGGAGACCTCCGAGCCATGAACATTGACGTCACGCCGCTTCGGATCGCTCTGCTGACATGCTGACATGCGCTCGGGTGCGCAGCACCGGAGGACGACGGCGTCGAGTCGGACGCGGACGCCTTCTCGATCCGACCCAAGGACCAGAAAATTGCAGAAAGATCCACTACGTCTGCACGGGAGACGGCACGTGGACGGCTCAGCGAGACGGGAAGGTGAAGCCGAGCACGAGCGCGATCGGGACCCGCGTCTGCTACCGGGATGCGCAGGCGTATCGGCACGCCCACGATCACGTCGGTCCCGCGGGACGCGAACGACGGCGCTCTCGCGACTCATCGCGTGGCGCCGACGAGGTCAGCGTGGCGCCCTGTCGACGTCGCGTCCGGTCCGCGCCATGCTCTCGGGCATGGACGAGCGCGCTCCCGTACCGGTGACGGTCGTGACCGGCTTCCTCGGCGCGGGGAAGACGACGCTCGTGAACCGATGGCTCCGAGGCATCCCGCGCGGGGACGTCGCTGTCGTCGTGAACGAGCACGGTGACGTCGGGATCGACGGCGAGCTCCTCGCCGAGCGCGTGCGGACGCTCGTCGAGATCACCGGCGGCTGTGTGTGCTGCGCGACGCAGGCCGAGCTCGTGCGCGCGCTCGAGGCGCTCGCGGGCCAAGAGAGCCCGCCGAAGCGGATCCTCGTCGAGACGTCGGGGGCGGCGTCCCCGGCGGGGGTGCTCCGCGCGATCTTCCGCGGCGGAGAGCGCGAGGCGGTCGCGCTCGACGGCGTCGTCACCGTCGTCGACGCCACGCGCCCGCGTGTCCTGCAGGAGCACGAGCTCGCGATCGAGCAGGTCGGCTACGCGGACGTCGTCGTCCTGTCGCGCGCCGACGCTAGTACGACCGCGCACGTCGCCGAGGCCACGTCTGCCGTCCAGACCCACAACGGCGCGGCGCTCGTCGTGACGGCGTCGCGCGGCGAGGTCCACATGAGGGGCGTCACGACCCTCGAGGCGCTGCTCGACGCGCGACGCGCCGACTTCGACGCCGCGCGCACGGTGCCTGCCGCTCCGCCGTCACCACACCCGTACGAGTCGGTGTCGCTCGTCCTCGACGGTGAAGTGGACGGTGAGCGCTTCGCGGACTTCGTCGCCGGCGAGCTCGCCGCGCTGTCGGGTCGCCTCTTCCGGACGAAGGGGATCCTCGCCGTCGCCGGCGTGAACGATCGCATGATCGTCCAGGGCGTCGCCGATCTCGTGGAGGTGAGCTTCGGCCGCGCGTGGAACGACGCGCCGCGATCGAGCCGGCTCGTGGTCGTCGGGTTCGGCCTCGATCGCGCCGTGCTCGCGTCCGCCTTCGAGGCCTGCGCCGCCCGCTGACGCCGAGGTCTCCGGGCTGGCGCGGCAACCAACCGCCGTCGGCTGCGGAAAATTGATTGAAGAGGTGCGGCCCTCGATCCGTCGGACTCCAGACCGCATGCGCCCTGGAACCGTCCCCGTCGCGATCGTCCTCGGCCTCCTCCTCCTCTCCGAACCGGCCGGTGCCCAGAGCCGACCCGCGGAGGTGAACCGCGCGCTCGACGCGCTCCGCGTGGCGTCGTCGGCGGCCGCGGCCGGGGAGTGGGCGCGTGCGCTCGAGCATTACCAGGCCTCGCAGCGCGCCGCGCCCAGCGTGGTCGCCCTCGAAGGCGTCGCAAACGCCCACTTCCAGCTCCGCCACGACGCGGAGGCGAGCGCCGCCTACCGCGAGCTCCTCGCGCTGAACCCCGAGCTGCCGTCGGACCGGCCGGAGATCCGTCGCGAATGGGAGCGCAGCCGGACCACGGCGGAGGGGCGACTGCGGGAGCTCGACGCGCGCGCGCCGAAGGGGCCGACGCCGGCGTCCGATCCGCTCGAGCGCCGCCCCATCGCGTCGCCGCGACCCCGCGAGCGAGCCCGTGACCGAGCTCGCGACGAGGAGGAGAAGGAGCCGCGCACGGCGAAGAACGCGATCTTCGTCGAGGGGCTCGGGAACGGGCTCATCTACTCGGTGAACTACGAGCGCCTCCTGGGGTCGCCGGACGTCGGGCTCCGCGTCGGCGCGAGCTACATGTCCATCGGCGCGAGCGGCGGTGGAGCGAGCAGCCGTGTCTCGTGGGCCAGCTTCCCCCTCGTCGCGAGCTACTACTTCGGAAGCCCGTCTCACAAGCTGCAGCTCGGCGTCGGCGCCACCGTCGTCCACGTGACCGGCTCGGCGTCGTCGGGATCCCTCGTCGGCTCGGCGTCGGGGATCACGGCGATCCCGACGGCCGTCGTCGGCTACCGGTACATCCCTCGCGACGGCGGGTTCGCGTTCTCGGTGGGGTTCACGCCGATGTACGTGCCGGGGGAGGGCGGCGGATTCCTGCCCTGGGGCGGCCTCAGCCTCGGCGCCGTGCTCTGATCCGATGCGGCCCGTGGCCCGTGGCTCGTGCCGCGGTCAGGGGCACGCGGACGTGGACAGCTCCGTCACGAACCAGCGGTCGCCCCGCTTGAAGCACACGTTCACACGCACGAGCGGCTTCGACGAGGACGGCGCGAAGGTGAAGTCCTCGAGGGTCGCGCGCGCGTCGTCCTGCGTGAGCGCACCGGGGCACTCGAAGCGCTCGAGGGACGTCGTGCTCTTGCCGTTCAAGCCCGTCCGGCGCGCATGGAGCTCGGCGAGCGCGCACGCCGTCGCGTTGTCGAGGCGCGCTCGCCGCGGCTGATCTCCGAGCTGCGCCTCGATCGCGACGATGCGCGCGTCGTTCGCGGCGCGATCCCTCTCCGAGGCGATGAAGCCGAAGACGTAGGCGCACGCCGTGAGGATGGTCCCGAGCGCCCCGAGGACGATGCCGAGCGTCGCGCGGGTCGGCAAGGGAACGCCTCGCGACGCCGCGGCGCTTCGCGCCTTCAGGCCGAGCACGAGGCCCACCACCGAAGCGGGCGCGCAGCAGATCACGAGCCCAGCGGCCGACGCCGCGAGGGCCTTCGTGCCGAGCGCCTCGACGCGCGCGCGGTGCGCCCCGGCCTCCTGCTGGCTCGCGTGCGCGG
>JALHPN010000133.1 GCA_022842465.1 Polyangiaceae bacterium
GCCCGGCTTCGCGGCCCAGGGCGGCCCTCCGATGGGCTCGCCTCCGCCGGGCCAGCCCGCGACGCCGAGCATGCCCGTCCCCGCGCCCCCGGCGCAGGGCGGCACCCCCCTCGTCCCGGCCGACCTCGGCGCGCACAGCTCGACCAACTTCTACAAGGGCCTCGCGGGCAACGACATCATCGACCACGGCGGCCTCTTCGTCTCGACGTACGCGCTCCCGAAGCTCAACAGCCAGGTCCGTCTGAAGGTGTCCCTCCCCGGCGGCTACGAGTTCGAAGCCAACGCGATCGTGCGCTGGACGCGCGAAGCCACCGACGACGCCCCCCCCGGCTTCGGCGCGCAGTTCACCGCCATCACCCCCGAAGCCCGCCAGCTCGTCTACCGCTACGTCCGCAACCGCGAGCCCCTCTTCCACGACGACCTGTAGCCTAGAGGCCTCGTACGGCGGGGACGATCGCGCGGGGGTCGTTGGTGATGAAGCCGTCGACGCCGCGGGCGAGGAGGGTGCGGGCGACGTCGGGGTCGTCGACGACCCAGATGTCGACGCGGAAGCCGCGCGCATGGAGGCGATCGATCGTGCGCTGACGCGTGAAGTCGACGCCGGCGGCGCGCGGCGGGACCTGCGCGGCGTCGGAACCGCGCGTCAACCTTCGACAGACCGCCTCGGGCGCGAAGAGGGCGAGGAAGACGTCCTCGCGCGACATGCCGAGCCGTCCTCCCCACCCCATCGCCCGCGCGCGCCGCAGGTTCCGGCCGTGAAAGCTCGCGATCCGCACGCGGTCCTCCGCGCCGAAGGCGCGCACCGCGCCGAGCAAGAGCGGGATGACGTCGGGCCGGTCCTCCTTCGCGTCGACGTTGAAGGGCACCGCGGGGAAGGCCGCGAGCGCGTCCTCGAACGACGGGATGCGCAGGCCGTCGCCCACGTCCCACGTCCGTACCTCGGCGAAGCTCGACTCGCGGATCGAGCGCGCCACGCGCCCCTTCGTGGTCCGCGCAGGCGTCGGATCGTGCGCGAGCACGAGGCGTCCGTCCCGCGTCACGTGGACGTCCGTCTCGATGGCGTCGGCGCCGAGGTAGATCGCCCGCTCGAAGGCCTCGAGCGTGTTCTCCGGCAGCTCCGCGCTCGCGCCGCGATGCGCGTAGACGATCGGGCTCTCCGACAGGACGCTCACGATCGCGTCCTCTAGCACGGGTGGTGGCGGGCTTCCCCGACACACCGCTATAGTCGCCCTCGCCCCGATGACCGTGTACGAGCGCCTCTTCCCGCGCTTCCGTCCGAAGCGCGAGCTCCGGCCGTTCGGGCGCGGCGACGACGCGGCCGTCCAGATCCGCTGGCTCGGCACGGCCGGACACGTCGTCGAGGCCGGCGGCACGACGGTGCTCCTCGATCCCTTCGTCTCGCGGCAGGGGCTCTCGAGGCTGCGCATCGTGCGGCCCCTCGTGCCGAACGAGGTCGCGATCGCGCGCCACGTCCCTGCGCAGGTCGACGCCGTCGTGTGCGGTCACAGCCACTACGACCACATCGCGGACGCTCCGCGCATCGCGCTCCTCCGCGGCGCGAAGCTCGTCGGCTCGCCGAGCACGTGCGCCTGGGGGCGCGCCGAAGGCCTGCGCGAGGACCAGCTCGTCGAGATCCCCGCCCGAGGCGGGGCGACGACGATCGGCGCGTTCGAGATCCGCTTCGTCCCGAGTCGTCACGGGCGCATCTTCCTCGGGCGCGTCCCCGCTCCGGGCGAGGTACGCGAGCCGCCGCGGGGCCCGCAGCGGCTCTGGCACTACAAGATGGGCGGCGCGTTCGGCGTCCTCCTCCGCGCGCCGGGCGTCACCGTCTACCACAACGGAAGCGCCGATCTGCTCGACGCGGAGCTCGAGGGCGAGCGCGCGGACGTGCTGCTCGCCGGTCTCGCCGGGCGTGCGGGGACGCCCGACTACGTGAAGCGCCTCGTCTCCGCGCTCCGCCCTTCGCTCGTGGTGCCGACCCATCACGACGCCTTCTTCGCCCCGCTCGAGCGCGGCCTCCATCTCCTCCCCGGCATCGACGTCGAGGGCTTCGCCTCGGAGGTCTTCCGCCATGCGCCTCGTACCGCCGTCGTGACGCCGGACTACGACGAGCGGCTGTGCGTCCCCGCGGGCGACGCACGCGGCTCCGTCCTCGACGCTCGCCGCACCTGACGCGATGATCCTCGCCCGGGCGCGACGCCTCCTCGCACGACTCGCTCTCTTCGCCGCGCTCGCGGTCCTGACGCGTCCCGCCGTCGCTGCGAGCGATCCGGATCTGCAGTGGTACACCGTCGTCACCCCGCACTTCCGGGTGACGTATCACTCGGGCCTCGCGCGCGTGGCGCAGCACGTCGCCAGCGTGTCGGAGGGCATGTACGGCACGATGGTCGAGCACGTCGGCCATCGCTCGACGGAGCTCACCGAGATCCTCCTCACCGACTTCTCCGAGAGCGCGAACGGCTCCGCGACCGCGCTCCCCTACAACACGATGCGCCTCCTCGTGACGGCGCCGGAGGACATGTCGCCGCTCGGCGACGTCGACGACTGGCAGCTCGAGCTCGTCACGCACGAGTACACGCACGTCCTCCACACCGACAACATCGGCGGCCTCCCTTGGCTCGCGAACAAGATCGTCGGCAAGACGTTCGCGCCGAACCAGGTCCAGCCGCGATGGATCCTCGAGGGCCTCGCCGTCTACCACGAGAGCGCGCGCACGAGCGGGGGCCGTCTCCGCAACTCGATGTGGGACATGTTCATGCGGACCGACGTGCTGGAGGGCAACGTCGCGGGCCTCGATCAGATCTCCGCCTCGGTGAGGCGCTGGCCGCAGGGGAACCTCTGGTACCTGTACGGCTCCTTCTTCATCGACTGGATCGCGCGCACGAAGGGCGAAGAGGCGCTCCGGACGATGGCGACGGACTACGGGCAGCAGGTCGTCCCGTGGGGCTTCAACCGGTCCATCCGTCGCGGCGGCGGGGAGACCTTCGTCGAGATGTATCCCCAGTGGATCGAGGCGATGCGGAAGGACTACGGCGCCCAGGCCGAGGCCGTCCGGCGCGAGGGCCTCCGCGAGGGCAAGCGGCTCACCCATCACGGCGCCGTCTCCCGCTACCCGCGCTTCGTCCCCAAGAACGCGTGGCCCGAGCACGACGGGCACATCCTCTACTTTCGCGACGACCAGCACGATCGAACGGGGCTCCACGTGCTCCCGATCACGCGCGACGCGCGGGGCGCGGTCACGAAGGTCGACGAGCGCGCGGCGGAGCTCGTCGCGCGCACGCCGAACGAGTCGTTCGCGACGTTCGGCCCCGACGGGTCGCTCGTGTTCTCGTCGCTCGAGACCTTCAAGAACGTGTTCTCCTTCGGCGAGCTCGAGAAGCTCGAGCCGGGGCGTCGGAGCGCCTTCGGGACGCCCGACGGCGGGCGCGTGCGCCTCACGAACGGCCTCCGCGCGGCGGATCCTGCGGTCTCCCCCGACGGCAGGCACGTCGTCTTCACGACGAACCGCGCGGGCACCCGCCGGATCCAGATCGGAGACCTCGGCCCGAGCAGCGTCGACCACGTGCGGCCGCTCGTACGGACGGGCGCGTACGAGCAGGCCTTCACGCCTCGCTGGTCGCCCGACGGGACGCACGTGGCCTACAGCCTCTGGAAGGACGGCGGCTACCGGGACATCCGCGTCGTCGACGTCGCCCTCGGCACGAGCCGGGAGATCGCGATCGATCGCGCCGTCGACGGCGGCCCGTCGTGGTCGCCGGACGGACGCTACGTCCTCTTCCACTCGGACCGGACCGGCATCATGAACGTCTTCGCCTGGGAGGTGGAGACCGACCACCTCTACCAGGTGACGAACGTCGTGAACGGCGCGTACTCCCCGGAGGTGTCGCCGGACGGCAAGACGCTCGTGTACGTCGGCTACACGAAGGCAGGCTACGACCTCTTCGCGATGCCGCTCGATCCGTCGCTCTGGACGGACGCAGAGCAGTACGCGGAGCGGTACCCGAAGAAGCCCGTCGTGGTCGAGAGCTCGTTCCCCGTCGAGCCCTACAGCCCCTTCCGGACGCTCGCGCCGCGGCGCTGGAGCGTGCAGCTCTCGCAGGGGAGCTTCGGCCAGACGGTGGTGACGAGCGTGTCGCAGTCGGACATCAGCGGCCTCCACACCGTGGGGCTCACGAACACCGTCGAGATCGAGAGGCCGATCGTGCAAGGTTCGGTCGCCTACACCTACGGCCGTCTCCCGTTCGACATCGGCGTCTCCGCCTTTCGGTCCATCGCGCCGCGGACCGGCTTCCAGGTCGGCTCGTACAAGCCCACCGTCATCCAGGAGACGACCGGCATCGCCACGTCCGTCGTTTACTCGCAACCGACGCCGTACGACACGCGGTCGTACGTCATCACGCAGTCGCTCGCGCGTGTCGGTGCAGACTACACGATTCCGCTGGCGGCGATCGATCCGTACGAGACGCCCCAGATCCCGGCGCGGGGGCTCGCGAGCACGATGCGGCTCGCGTACGCCTACTCGAACGCCGAGCGGTACCTCTGGAGCGTCGGCCCCGAGCGCGGCTGGGCGGTGGGGCTGGCGGTCGACCTCACGAACAAGGCGCTCGGCAGCGACTTCGACGGCTTCGCCGCGAACGGTGACTTCACGACCTACGTGAAGATGCCGTGGCTCTCGCACCACTCCCTCGCGCTCCACGCGGGCACCGGCACGAGCGGCGGCGTCTTCCCGGGGCGCGGCGCGTTCTATGTCGGGAGCTTCGTCGACCTGCCCGTCATCGACACCGTCCGCGACCAGCTCATCCAGGGCGGCGTCGTGCTCCGCGGCTACGCGCCGGCGACGCTCGCCGGACGGAGCTACGTGCTCGGCAACGCGGAGTACCGCTTCCCGATCGTGAACGTCGACCGCGGGAGCGAGACGTTCCCCGTCCTCCTGAATCGGATCACGGGCGCCGCGTTCGTCGACTACGGCTCCGCGTTCGACGTGCTGCGGGACGCGCCGTTCAAGACCGGCGTGGGCGGCGAGCTCTGGTTCGAGACGACGATGGGGTACGTCGCGTCGTTCCTCTTCCGCGCGGGATACGCGCGCGGACTCGCGAGCGGGGGGATCGACAAGCTCTACTTCGTGGCGGCCGTTCCATACTGACCCAGCGCACCCGTGGATCGGCCGCCCCGACGCTTCGAGCACACACGCCCAGATAATCCCCTCCGCGCGCGCGGCACGGAGCCTGCTCGTGTCGGGCCATGCATCGGCTCCTCCTCTCCGCGCTCGTCATCGCGACATCGGCCTGCGCAGCCGCGCCCGAGGAGGAGGTCGGCGGCGCCGAGGCTGCCGCGAGCGGCGCGTCGTTCGCCGCCGGCGTCTACGACACCGACGACGGGAGCGCGGTCGTCTACCGTCGCGAGGGACGCACGCTGTTCGTCATGGCGACGGCGAGCGGCACCTGCTCGGGGGAGCTCGCGACCCAGCTCTTCACGGTGCGCGTGTCGGTCGTCGACGAGCGCACGCGGTGCCGTCTCGAGCTCTGGCCCCACGTCCTGTCCGGCGGGCTCGGCCTCCGCGGCGAGCTCGCCGGAAGCGTGATCGACCGAACCTTCGTGCCGCGCGCGGACGGCGCCCTCGACGGCGTCTACGGGAGCGCGACCCCGGGGGGGACGTCGCTCGAGGTGACCGGGAGCGCGAAGCACGTCGGTCCGCTCCGGCTCGCCCTCGGCGCCGCCGATCGCACGATCGAGGCGACGGCGACGCCGCGGCCGCTCGCCGGGGGACACGTCCAGCCCACGCACTTCGACGTCCGCACGGGCGCGTGCGAGCTCCTCCTCGTCACGAGCCGCGAGCGCGGCGCGTTCGCGCTCCGCCTCACCGCGAGCGCCGACGCTCCCTCGGAGTGCCGGAGCCTCGCGAGCGGAGAGGTGCTCCGGCCGACGCCCTAGGAATTTGGCCCGCCGCGGCGGGCCGTGCGAGCCCAGAGGGACCATGCGTCTCCGCGCGCTCTTCCTCGCCTGCCTCGCGTCCACGGCCCTCGCCGGCTGCCCCGCGATTCATCAATCGCCCGGAGCGCGCGCGCAGGAGGCCGCCAACGAGCTCAACGTCAACGCTCGCTTCGGCCGGATGGAGATGGCCGCCGAGAAAGTCGCGCCGAAGGCGCGTGAGGCCTTCATGGATCGCCGCAAGGCGTGGGGCAACCGCGTCCGGGTCGCGGACTACGAGCTCGCCGGCATGAAGATGATGAAGGAGGACGCCGAGGCCGAGATGTTCGTGAAGGTAGCCTGGTACCTCGTGGACGAGGGGGAGCTCCACGTCACCACGGTCAAGCAGTCCTGGCGCGACTTCAAGGGCGACTGGAAGCTCGTCGAGGAGACGCGCGTCGACGGCGATGCAGGCCTGCTCGGCGAGCACGTGGAGCGCGCGCCGAAGGCGAAGGCGCCCAAGAACGTGCAGTTTCCCAGCATCCGTCTCGGCGGTGGAGGGTATGACGGCCCCGAGACCGTCGACGCTCCCGCCGGATCGACGACGAGCGTGACGGCGGGGCCGTCTTCCAAGCGCTGAGATCGCCGTCGGCGCGCTCGCGGCGCGCTCGCGGTCAGACCGCGGGCGTCGACTTCGGGCCGGCGGAAGCCTTCTTCGCAGCAGCCTTCTTCGGCGCGGCGGCGGGCTTCGCGTTGGCGGTCCGCACCTTCTTGGCGCGAGCCTTCTTCTTCTCCTGAGCCTTGCGGCGCTTCATCTTCTGCGAATTGCGGCGGTCGAACTTACCCATGGCGGCGGGAGAGAACGCCAATCGGGCGCTCCCGTCAAGCTGACGTCGCTTTTTCTGCGAGATTCGGGGGCCGGGCCGGGGTCTAGCCGGCGTTCTCGGCGACCGCGTCTTCGCGCGTCCGGACTTCCAGCCGGTACCGGCTGTTGATCGTCTCGATGTAGAAGACCTCGCGGCCGGCGAGCCGGAGCACGCGCTTCACGGGCGTCGTGACGTACTCGTGCATCCCGTCCGGGAACTCGATCACGACCACGGAGCCCTTCCGCGGGGCTCGGACTAGACGCCCCGCGACGGCGCGCGATCCCTTCCCGAGCTTGCGGAGCACGACTTCCACGAAATCCAATCTAGCATCCCCTGGGCCTCCGTCTACGGCGGCATGGCCTTCGTCCGTTGCGGTGGGAGCGCGGCCGGAGTGGATCGCTCGCGGCTCAGGGAGCCATGGAGTTTCGGCCATTTGTACGGCGGGCAGCCTCCCCGTGGGCCTACCCGCGGCGCGGGCGAGCCCTCGACCCCTGCCGGCAGGCCCCGTCGCGGTTCTGCCGCGGCGTGTGTCGATGTGCCCCCGCCGCCCGCCAGGACGGAGCGCCGTCCTGGGGTTCGGAGCTACGCTCCGAACCTCGCGAGCTCGACCGTTCGCGTCGCTGCGGCGTCCTCACCAGTGGGTCGCGATGACCGTCTGCGTCTGCGTGTAGCCCGTCCCCGTCCGCGCGCGTTCGACCCCGGTGGTCAGGCTGAGGCACCCCTCTCCGATGACGCCCGTGAACCTCATGGGCCGCCGCGGCCGAGACGGAGCACTGCGTGTTCGCGATGCAGTCCTCGGACACGCGCGTCCCGCAGTCGTGGTACGTGCACTTGATCCAGGTGTACGAGCCGCCGCCGTTGTTCTGGAGGACGAGCTTTCGGCGATCTCCCGCGCCGACGTAGGCCGAGTCGTTGCACGGAGAGCGACTGACCTCGCGCCACGGCGAGCGGTCCCGCCCGCCGTAGTCTCTGCACTCTCGCGTGAGGCGGATGCGGTCGAAGGAGCCCTTCGCGCCCGAGGTGGGCAAGGTCGAGCTCTTCTTGCACGCGTCCGGGTCGACCCCGGAGGCGACCGAGTCGACGACGACGTCGAAGACGCTCGCGCCGAGCACGCCGAGGCGAAGGCGAAGCCCCTCTCCACCGCTTGCGCGAACCAGGATCTCGAACCGCGCAACGCGCGTCTGCCGTCGGCTCGAGGGTCGCGCCGGTCCCTTGTCCTCGGGGAGCGCCGCGAGTATGCGGGCTCCGATGACCATCCGCGGCCACGGGGAGCATCTTTCCTTCGGCGTCCGGCCCTCGGGCGACGGGAGCCTCGAGGGCCGCCGGGGCTGCATCGAGGTCGTCTGCGGGTCGATGTTCAGCGGGAAGACCGAGGAGCTGATCCGGCGGATCAAGCGCGCCCGGCTCGCGCGCCAGCGGGTCCTCCTCTTCAAGCCGCGGATCGACAACCGTTACGACGACGTGAAGGTCGTCAGCCACGAGGGGTTGAAGGCGGAGGCGACGGCGGTGGCCAGCTCTGCCGAGCTCCTGTCGTTCGTCGACGTCGCGACCGCGCAGGTGGTCGGCATCGACGAGTCGCAGTTCTTCGACGACGGCATCCTCGACGTCGCGGAGAGCCTCGCGAACGCGGGGATCCGGGTGATCCTGGCCGGCCTCGACCAGGACTACAGGGGCCGGCCGTTCGGGCCGATGCCGGCGCTGATGAGCATCGCCGAGTACGTGACGAAGCTCCACGCCGTGTGCAACCGCTGCGGGGCGGAAGCGTGCCGCTCGCAGCGGCTCATCGGCACCGAAGGCCAGCTCTTCGTCGGAGGCGCGGCCGACTACGAGCCGCGATGCCGGCGGTGCTTCGTGCCGGGCGTCGTCGACGGCTGAGACGCGCGGAGCTGCGGAAGCGTCACGCTGGGGACCTTCTGCTCCGCGAAGTAGGCGCGGAGGACCTCGCGCGCGAGCACGTTGGCCTTCACCGACCACGTCGGCTCGTTCACGACGAGGACGCCGATCGCGACCTGACGTGGGGGCGTCGCGGCCGCGCTCGCGTCGGGGGCGACGTAGGGGCGGCTCGGCGCGAAGCCGGTGAACCACGTGTAGAAGCGCTTGCGCGCCGAGTCCGTCAACGTCCCCGTCTTGCCCGCGACGGCGATGCCGGGGAGAAAGGACCCTCCCTTCGGATCGTGGAAGGCGCGATACGAGGTTCCGTCGGAGACGGTCGAGTCCATCATCGTCGTGACGGCCTGCGCCGTCTCGGCGCGGAGCGCGCGCTTCTGCGCGACGCCGCTCGGGCTCGTCCACATCGACTTGCCGGACTCGTCGAGCACTTCGGAGACGAGGCGCGGCCTCACCGGCTCGCCGCCGCGCGCCATCGTCGCGGACAGCCAGGCGGCGTGGACGGGCGAGAGGCTCGTGTTCCAGAATCCAGCCGCCGTCCGCGCGTAACCGAGCGAATCGTCCGGGAACGCGAGCTTGCTCGGCTGGACCGGGACGTCGAAGGCGATGGCGCTCCCGAAGCCGAGCCCACGCGCCGTCTCCTCGAGGGCGGGCCTGGGGAGCTTCTCGAGGGCGAGGCGCGCGAAGACGGTGTTGATGCTGCGCCCCATCGCGCCAGCGAGCGTCGTGCACCAGCGATCGCGCTTCGGATCTCGCTGGAGATCGAGCTCGGTGAGGCGCTGCTCACCGCCGGAGAAGCACTCCTTGCGGTCCGGCGTGACGCCCGCGGTCTCCACGAGGGCCGAGCCCGTGACGACCTTGAAGACGCTCGCTGCGGGCGCCGTCGCCTCGACGCAGAGGTCGCGGGCGGGGCCCTTCTCGACGTGGCTCGCGTAGACGAGGACGTTGCCCGTCTCCACGTCCATCAGGACCACGGAGGCCTCCGGGATGTGGTGCGTCCGCATCACGGCGGTCGTCACCTTCTGGAGAGACGGGTCGACCGTGAGCTTGGCCGTGCGCTTCCCCTCGAGCGGAGCGACCGCGACGCCTTCGGCCGAGGTGCTGATCTTCGTCGGATCGAGGGACGCGAGGGAGACCGGGGGCGGGGGCGGGGTCGCCTCCGCCGCGGCGCGCGCCTTGGCCGCCAAAGGAGAGAGCCCATCCGTGTCCGCCACGGCCGTGCGGCCCCGGCGCGAGAGCGACACGCCCGCGATCCCGAGGGCGAGCGGGATCGCCACCCCGACGGCGAGGGTTCTCGGTCGCATCGGGTGTCGTTTGACACGGCCCGACGCGGCCGGACAAACAAACGGCATCTGGACGAGAGGTCCGCGTAACGATTACGACGTCTTGCGTGCCATGAAGCTTCGCCCCCCCACGACGCTCGCCTCCCTCCGGATCCTCTCCCTCGTGCTCGCGCTGACGGGGCTCCCGCGGGTGGCGCACGCCGAGACCGTGCGCGTCGTCGCGCCGCCGGGAGGAGGGCTCGAGGCCCTCGAGGTGACGCTCGACACGGCCGCGGGGACGCTGACGACGAGGAGGTGCCGGAGCGCCGACTGCAAGGACCCTCCGGACGGCGCGAAGGCGATCTCGACGGGCCTCGATGCGTCGCGGATCGATCCGAAGAAGATCGTCGCCGCGACCATCCCGGTCGGCGAGGGCCGGAGCGTCGTCCACGTGCGGATCCCCGATGCGCAACGGACGGACTTGGCCTTCGAGCTCGTCGCCTCGTCGGCGAGCGAGGAGCCCGTCTTCGCGGGTCTGACCGGCTACACGTCCGGCTCGGTCGGTGACCGCGCCGGAAACGTCGTCCAGATCTTCGACCGCGACGCCGCGAGCAAGTTCGTCATCGTGGCAGAGATCCGCGAAGATGCGCGGATCTGCGGACAGTCCGTGACGCCTCTCGGGCCGCGCGGTCTCGAGCCTCGCTCGATGACGCTCCGGGGCGCGAGCCTCCATCGCCTCGACAAGAAGGCCCGCGACGCCGCCGTGCGGGTGGTGGCCCAGACGACGGTGGAGAGCGCCAGAGCGCCGCTCGCGCGGGTCCTCGTCGCGACCGGCTCGAGCGCGGAGAACGCGGGCCGACTCACGGACGGAAAGCCGGAGACGTCGTGGAAGGAGACGCGTCCGGGCGACGGTCACGGCGAGTTCGTGACGACGCGCAGCGCGGAGGAGCTCGCGCTCGGCGGCCTCCGCGTGACCGTCGCGCCTCCGCCGGGGGCGAGCCCGACGGGCCAGGGCAACGCGGCGCCGAAGACCTTCTTCGTCGCCACCGACGCGCAGCTCTTCCACGTGGTGATGCCGGAGGACGCGTGGACGAAGCCCGGGCGGTCCTACGACGTCACGCTCCCGAGCGAGGTCCGGACGACGTGCCTCGCCGTCGTCCTCGACGAGGCGTACGCCGGGGGGCGCGCCGCACCCGAGGTCTCGATCGCGGAGGTCGTCGCTCTCACGCGCTTCGATGCGGAGTCCGCGTCGCTCGACGACGTGGCCAAGGCGCTGGGGACTGGACGCGCCGAGGAGGCGGCGGCTCTCCTGCGTCGCGCCGGCGATCCCGGGCTCGCGGCGGTGCTCGCGCGGCTCCCCGAGCTCGACGCGCGAGGCCGAGCCCTCGCGGTCGACGTCGCGGCGAGCGCAGGCTCGTGCGAGGGCTCCGCGATCGACCTCCTCACGCGCGCCCTGACCGACAAGGACGTCGAGGTGAAGCGACGCGCCCTCGGTCGCATCGAGCGCTGCGGGAAGGCCGCCGCGCCGGCCCTGGCCGCGGCGATCGCGTCGGACGACGAGGCGAGACGCGCCGCCGTCGCGCCCGTGCTCGCGACCGTGGCGCCGAGCGTCGCCCTCGAGCCGCTCGCCGGCCAGCTCGGCAGAGGAAGCGTCGCGACGCGGCGCGCCGTGCGCTCGGCGTTCGGGCGAGCCGCGCAGTCGGCCTCGAAGGACAAGCTCCTCCCGATCCTCGTCGGCGCGACCCGCCCCGAGGATCCGAGCGTCGCGCCGGACCTCGCGCTCCGGGTCGACCTCCTCCGCGCGCTCGGGCCTCGCCTGGTCGATCTCCGCCCCGAGTCGGACGCCGCGCTGGCGCAGGTCCTCCGGACGGGCAAGCCCGATCTGCCGACGCGCTGGCTCCTCGCGCAGCCGCTGGCGACCCTCGCCCGCGCGCCGGACGCGACGACCGGCGAGCTCACGACCCTCTCCGAGCTCGCGCGCCACGATCCGGACTGGCCCGTCCGCGCCCGGGCGATCGAGCTCTCCGCCGGGATCGCGCCGCTCGCGAGCGCCGTGCTCGCGGGCACACAAGACCCCGAGCCACGCGTACGAGAGGCGGCGCTGCGCGCGATCGCGACGGCGGCGATGCCGTCGGGCGCTCGGCCCGCGACGACGGCGCTCTCGGGCGACGCGTGGACGTTCGTGCGCGTCGCGGCCGCCGACGCCCTCGCCGGACCGCCGCAGGACGCGTCGACATCGGCCGCGCTGGCGACCGCGCTCGAGGACGCGAGCGCGCGCGTCCGGGTCGCGTCCCTGGTCGCGCTCGGCAAGCAGCGCGCGGTGGCGCACGTCGCCAAGGTCCGTGGTCGGCTCGACGACGTTCGGGAGGACGCCGACGTCCGGGCTGCGGCCGCGCAGACGCTCGGCACGATGTGCGAAAGGTCGGCGGTCGATCGGCTCACGAAGCTCGCGATGCTGGCGAAGAGCCCCGTCGACGAGGCCGACGACCGCGTCGGGATCGCCGCGATCGAGGCGCTCGGGACCCTTCATCCGTCGGACCTCGAGCGCCGGCTCGCGCCCCTCCGCGCGAAGGATGCGCGGCTACCGGTGCGGCACGCCGCCGAACGCGCGCTCGCGTCCCCTGGCGCTTGCCGCTGAGCGGCTCAGCTGCGCGGGACGGAGCGCGTCGCCTCGGTCTCGGCCGGGCTCGCGCGATGGACGCGCGCGTCGACGAACGCGGGCCCGTCCTTGTGCGGGTCGTAGGAGTCGTCCTGGTAGGACGAGATCTCCGCGTCCATCTTGATCTCGACCGCTTCCGGCTTCGTCCAGCGCATCGCTCTTTCTCCTGACGAGGACCTCAGCGTAGCAAGCGCGGGGCGCGTCGCAACGTGGCACGTCGCCCCCGTCCGCGAGAGATGGCGAGCGCGGGAGGCGCCGGACTAGGATGAGGCCACCATGCGCGCGACGATCTTGGGCTCGGCCGCCGGCGGCGCCTTCCCGCAGTGGAACTGCGGCTGCCCCGGCTGCTCGAACGTGCGCGCCGGAGCTCCAGGCTGGACGGCGCGTACCCAGGATTCGCTCGCGCTCGGCGCGGACGGCGAGAGGTTCGTCCTCGTGAACGCCTCCCCCGACATCCTCGTGCAGATTGCACGCACATCGTGGCTCCACCCTCGCTCGCCGCGCCACTCGCCGATCGCCGCGATCGTCCTCACGAACGGCGACCTCGATCACGTGCTCGGCCTCTTCTCCCTCCGCGAGTCGTGGCCCCTCGCGATCTACGCGACGGCCTCGGTGTGGCGCGGGCTCGAGGAGAGCCTCTTCCTCCGAACGCTCCGGCGGTTCCCGGAGCAACTCGCCGCCCGACGCCTCGTCCTCGGCGAGGAGGTGGAGCTCGCCGATGCGAAGGGGTCGCCGCTCGGCGTCCACGCGCGCCCGTTCGCGCTGCCGGGCAAGCTCCCCGTCCACCTCGTCGGGCACGGGGCCGCGAGCCCGGAGGACAACGTCGGCCTCGGCCTCCGCGGCGAGCGCGGGCCGCGGATCGCCTACGCCGCCGCCTGCGCGACGGTCGACGAAGCCGTGCGCAAAGAGCTCGCCTCTCACGACGTCGTCCTCTTCGACGGCACCTTCTACCGGGAGGACGAGCTCGTCCGACTCGGCCTCTCCCGCTCGGTCGCGAAGGACATGGCGCACGTCCCGATCGACGGCCCCACCGGCAGCCTCGCGCAGCTCGAGGGCCTCCCAGGCCGGCGCATCTACACGCACGTGAACAACACGAACCCCATCCTGGGTCCGACCGAGGAGCGGCGTCGCGTCGAGGCGGCCGGGTGGGAAGTGGCCTGCGACGGCATGGCGGCCCTGGCATGAGCCTCCTCTCGCCGGACGCCTTCGTCGAGCGGCTCCGCGCCGAGGGCGAGGCCCGCTACCACGACAAGCACCCGTTCCACGTCCGCATGCACGCGGGAGAGCTCTCGCGCGCGCAGATCCAGGCCTGGGTGGCGAACCGCTACTACTACCAGACGCGGATCCCGGTGAAGGACGCGCTCGTCCTCTCGAAGTCGGACGACCCCGCCTTCCGGCGCGTGTGGATCCGGCGCATCGTCGACCACGACGGGGAGCGCGAGGGCGAGGGCGGCCTCGCCCAGTGGGAGCGCCTCGCGGCGGGCGTCGGTCTCGACGTCTTCGAGGTGCGGTGCCTCTCGCGCGTGCTGCCCGGGGTCCGCTTCGCGTGTGATGCCTACGTCCAGCTCGTGCGAGAGCGGTCGCTCGTCGAGGCGGTCGCCTCGTCGCTCACCGAGTTCTTCTCGCCCGACATCATGGCGAAGCGCATCGTCGCGTGGGAGACGCACTACCCGTGGGTGGACGGCGAGACGCTCGCCTACTTCCGGGCGCGAGTGTCGCGCGCACGGCAGGACTCGCGCGAGGCGATCGACTACGTCGTCCACCACGCGCGGAGCCGCGAGGAGCAGGAGCGATGCGTCGCCGCCCTCGTCACGAAGACGGAGATCCTCTGGGCGCTCCTCGACGCGGTCGACCGCGCGACGGCGGAGCCGTGAGCTACCCGCGGATCGCGTCGAAGGCGCGACTCGTCAGAGACCGCCACGAAGGCGGCCTCGTCCTCGTCTACCCCGAGCGCGGGCTCGTGCTCGACGAGACGGCAGCCGACGTCGCGCGACGGCTCGACGGATCGCGCACGGTGCCGGCGATCGTGGAGGAGCTCGTCGCCCTCTACGGAGAGGGCGCGCGCGAGGCGATCACGAGCGACGTGGACGAGCTCCTCGCGAGCCTCGCGTCGCGCGGCCTCGTCACGTGGAGCGACACGCCGCGGTCGCCGTGCGACGCGCCTCTGCCCGCGCCTCGGCGAGCGTCACGAGGTGGCGCCCCGCGCCCCTTCACGCTCGTCGCGGAGGTGACCCATCGCTGTCCCCTCGCGTGCCCGTACTGTTCGAACCCCGTCGAGCTCGTCTCTCGCGAGGGCGAGCTCGGCGAGGCCGGCTTCGCAGCGCTCCTCGAGCAGGCCGAGGACCTCGGCGTGGTGCAGGTCCACTTCACGGGAGGCGAGCCGCTCGCCCGGCGCGACCTCGAGGCCCTGGTCGCCCGCGCCCACGGCCTCGGTCTCTACGTGAACCTCGTCACGAGCGGCGTCCCGCTCGCGCGCGAACGCCTCGAGGCCCTCGCGCGGGCCGGTGTCGACCACGTCCAGGTGAGCGTCCAGGCGAGCGACGCGACGCTCGCCGACGCCATCGCGGCGCACCCGAGCCACGCGCAGAAGCGCGACGTCCTCCGCTGGGTGAAGGAGCTCGGCCTGCCTCTCACCGTGAACGTGGTCCTCCATCGCGCGAACCTCCACGAGGTGGACGCGCTCGTCGCGCTCGCGGAGGAGGCCTCTGCCGACCGCCTCGAGCTCGCGAACGTGCAGTACCTGGCCTGGGCGCTCGAGAACCGCGCGAGCCTCCTCCCGAGCGCGGCGCAGATCGACGCGGCCGCCGCGCGCGCCGCTCATCACAAGGCTCGCCTGAGGGGGCGGACGGACGTCGTCTTCGTGAAGCCCGACTACTTCGAGAGGAGCCCGAAGGCGTGCATGGACGGCTGGGCTCGCCGGTTCGTCCACGTGGCGCCCGACGGCCTCGTGCTGCCGTGTCATGCGGCGGCGAGCCTGCCGGGGCTCGCGTTCGAGCGCTTCGACCCCGCGAGCGGCCGCACGCTCCGCGCGATCTGGGAGGAGAACGACGGCATGCGCGCGTTCCGTGGCGACGCATGGATGCTCGACCCCTGCCGGAGTTGCAGCGAGCGCGGGAAGGACTTCGGCGGATGCCGGTGCCAGGCGTTCGCCCTCACCGGCGACGCGCGACGCACGGACCCTGCGTGCCCCCTGTCGCCGGACCACGCTCTCCTCGTCAGGGCGCGCGAGGAGGCGGATCGCGCCGAGGCTCCCGCGGGCGTCCGCTGGCTCCATCGTGGACGTGCCGCCGTCCCCCGCTGATCGGCGGGCGGCCCTCGCCGTCGCGTGCTTCGGCGCGTTCGTCGCCGCGCTCTCGACGAGCCTCGTCGCGATCTCTGCGCCGAGCGTCGCGAGGGATCTGGGCGTCACGCCCGCCGCGGTGAGCTGGGTCCTCACCGCCTACCTCCTCACCGTGAGCGCTCTGCTCGCGACCGCGGGCCGCCTGGGCGACGTGCTCGGCTCGCGCCGTGTGTACATGGCAGGCTTCGGCGTGTACGGGCTCGGGGGGCTCGCCTGCGCGCTCGCGCCTTCCCTCGGCGCGCTCGTCGCCGCGCGGGTCGTGCAGGGGATCGGCTCCGCGATGCTCATGGCGACGGGCCCGGCCATCGTCGCGCGCGCGTTCCCCCCCGAGCAGCGCGCGCGCGGGCTCGGGACGCAGCTCGCCTTCACCTACGTCGGCCTCACGATCGGCCCCACGCTCGGAGGCCTCCTCGTCTCGTCGCTCGGCTGGCACGCGGTCTTCGCGACGAACGCGGTCGCCGGTCTCGTGGGCGCGGTCCTCGCGGCGCGCTCTCTGCCGCGCCCGGAGGCGAAGGCGACCGCCGCCCTTCGCTTCGATCCGATGGGCTCGCTCTTGCTCGCGGTCGGGCTCACGGCGCTCCTCCTCGCGCTCCGGAAGGACGCGACCGCGCCGATCCCCACCGCGCTCGTCGCCGTCGCGGTGCTCGTCGCCTTCGGCGTCCACGAGGCGCGCCATCCCTCGCCGATCCTCCCGGTGACGCTGCTCCGCGTGCCCGCGTTCACGTCGTCGCTCGTCGGCGCGATGCTCCTCTACGTCGTCCTCTTCGTCGTCGCCTACGCGCTCCCGTTCCACCTCCAGGTGGCGCGCGGCCTCGCGCCTGCCCGCGCCGGCCTGCTCATGACGGCGCAGCCAGCGGTGATGGCGGTGACGGCGCCGCTGAGCGGTCTCCTCGCGGATCGCTTCGGCGCACGCCTTCCCTCGATCGTGGGGATGGGGACGATCGCAGGCGGCCTCACGCTCCTCGCGGCGGCGCCGGCGGCGACGAGCGTCGTCGTCGCGGTCTCGCTCGCGCTCCTCGGCCTCGGCGCGGGTCTGTACGTGGCGCCGAACAACGCGGCCATCATGGGCGCCGCTCCGCGAGAGCGTCAGGGTACGGCCGCAGCGATGGCGGCGACGGCGCGCAACGTCGGGATGGCGTGCGGGATCGCGCTCTCCGTCGCCGCCGATGCTCGCCTCGGCTTCGCGGGATCCATGGCGCTGGCGGCGGGGATCGCCCTCGTCGCGGCCCTCCTCGCCCTCGGCCGCCGGACGCGAGTCTCCGAGACGCGGATGTTGTAGGGTGTCGGCGATGAGCGACCCAACGGGGATGGCCGAGCACTGGAACGGACGCCTGGGCCAGGCCTGGGTTCGTCGGCAGGAGACGCTCGACCGCGTGCTCCGTCCGCTGGGGCGCATGGCGATGGACGCCGCGGCGCTCCAGGCGGGCGCGCGCGTCATCGACGTCGGGTGCGGCTGCGGCGCCACGACGCTCGAGCTCGCCGAGCGCGTCGGCGCGAGCGGCCGCGTCCTCGCCGTCGATGTGTCCGCGCCGATGCTCGCGCGAGCGGAGGAGCGCCTCACGGAGGGGGCCCTCCGCGATGTCGTCGAGGTCGCCCTCGCGGACGCGGCGACACACGCGTTCTCGCCCGGCGCGTACGACGCCATCGTCTCGCGCTTCGGGGTGATGTTCTTCGAGCGCCCGGCCGAGGCGTTCACGAACCTCCGTCGCGCGCTCCGGAAAGACGGGACGTTGGCGTTCGTGTGCTGGCGCCCGCTCGCGGAGAACGCATGGGCCGCCGTCCCGCTCGCCGCCGTCGCCTCCGTCGCCGCCCTCCCGGAGAGCGGCCCTCCCGACGCGCCCGGCCCGTTCGCCTTCGCGGATCCCGACCGCGTTCGGTCGATCCTCGGCGCCGCGGGCTTCGTCGACGTGACGGTCGCTCCGAGGGACGTCGAGCTCCCGATCGGCCCGGACGGTCCGGGCACTCGCTTCGAGGAGGTGGTCGCCTACGCGAACGAGATCGGGCCCGCCGCCCGCGCGATGGCGGACCTCGACGAGGAGGCGCGCGCGCGCGCACGCGGCGCGGTCGAGGATGCGCTACGCGCGCTGCCCGCCCGGGAAGCCGCCGACGAGAGTCGCTGGCTCGCGGGCGCCGTCTGGCTCGCCACCGCGCGCTCCCCTGGCTGACGCGCCTAGAGACGCGCCCCGCCTGGTGCGAGGGCCCCTCGCGTGGTAAGCGCCAAGGCATGCGGTTCGTCCTCGTCTCGTACCTCGCCTTCGCGGTGGCAGGGTGTGGGGCCGCCGCGGGCGATCCGGCGGCAGGGCAGCCCACCTCGCCGGCCCCCGGCGCGACGAGCGCCGCCGCTCCGGCGACGAACGAGCCCGGGACCCCGCCTCCGCCGCCCACACCTGGGGCGCCGGACTGCGCGGGACGCGTGAAGCTCGCGGGAGACTTCACGTGGAGCTTCGAGCTCGGCGGGCGGACGCGGACGGCGAACGTCCACGTCCCCCTCGCCTACGACCCGTCGAAGCGCACACCGCTCGTCGTGAACGCGCACGGCTACACCGACACGGCGGAAGGCCAGGCCTCGCTCTCGAAGATGACGGAGACGGCCGACGCGAACGGCTTCGTCGTCCTCCACCCGCAGGGCGTGGCGAACAGCTGGAACGCGGGCGCGTGCTGCGGAACGGCGATGAGCAGCGAGCTCGACGACGTCGCCTTCGTCGGCAAGCTCCTCGACGAGGCGGAGGCCAAGCTCTGCGTCGATCCGAAGCGTGTCTTCGCGAGCGGCATGTCGAACGGCGGCTTCCTCGCGCACCGGCTCGCGTGCGAGCTCGACGGACGCGTCGCGGCCGTGGGCTCCGTCGCAGGCCTGATGACGCTGGCCGAGTGCGCGCCGAAGCGGGCCGTCCCCGTCCTCCAGTTCCACGGCACCTCCGACTACGTCGTCCCGTATCGCGGCAGCATCTCGCTCGGGTTCCCCGCGGTGGAGGACGTCGTCGACGCGTGGGCGAAGCGCGACGGCTGCACCGGCGCCCCGACAGAGACGTACGCGAAGGGCGACGTGACGTGCGTGACCCATGCCTCCTGCAAGGACAACGCGGAGGTCACCCTCTGCACCGTCGAGGGCGGGGGCCACACGTGGCCCGGCGGCATGCCGGTCCCCGCGCTCGGCAAGACCTCGACCGCCATCTCCGCTTCGGACGCGCTCTGGAGCTTCTTCCAGAAGCACCCGATGCCCTGAAGGTCAGTTCGCGAGCGCGCGTCTCCAGAGCGGGACGTCGGCGCCCTCGGCCGGCCGGCGCGCGAGCTCCGCGCAGATCGCCGCGGTCCGCTCCTCTTCGAGAGCATGGCGCGATGCCCCCCTCCCACGAGCCGCCAGCGTGAGCTCACCGAAGGGGCCGCTCACCCGCGCCCCGCCCTCGTGATCGCTGACGACGAGCACGGCCCCGTCACGCAGCGTGGCGCGCACCTCGGCCTCCGAGACGCCGAGGACGGACAGGTCCGCCCCCGTGCAGCGCACGACGTCGGCCTCGCGGAGGAGCGAGCGCAGCACGCGGCCGTCATGCCCCATCCACACGTGCCACTTCGCGGAGACGTCGACGATGACCGTGGAGCCTGCGCGCCTCGCGCGCCGCGCCTCGCGCATCAGCGCGGCGCCGTGGGAGACGACGGGCGAGACCCCGGAGAGGAGCAGGACGGGCGCGGACCAGGCCTGAGGCACGCGAATCGGCTCGCCGACGTCGCGCGGGACGACCTCGCCCGTACCCTCGAGGAGGAGGAGCCCGCCAAGGGAGGTCGTGTGCTTGACGCCGCCGACGTCGACGCCCGCCGCCGCGATGCGCTTCACGAGCGCGCGCCCAGCTCGGTCGTCCTCCAGGACCGTCGCGAGACCTACCTTCACGCCGCGCGAGGCGAGCGCGAGCGCCGTGCGGACCGCGCCGCCACCAGGTTGGAAACGGCGGGCGACCACCTCGGCGAGGCGCGCCAGCCCGGCCCGGCGGAAGGTCCAGGTCGCGTCGCCCGCGCAGATCACGTCGAAGGTCGTCGTCGGGGCGCCCTCGAGGTCCATGGCTCGGGCGTAGCGCCGATGTCGGCGGCTGACAAGGCAGGGGCCGGGACGCCGGCGAAGCGGAGACCGAGGGCACCCGCCATCGCCCGATCCGCCGCGCTCTGGCCGACGAGCACGCTGCGTGCGCGATCGACGCCGCGGGCGTGCTCGAAGGCGAGCCACATCGCGGGCAGGGGAGGTCGACACCAGCACACGGGCGGGCCGGCGGGGTGCGGGCAGATCGCGATCTCGACCTCGTCCGCGAGCGCCCGTGCCCGGAGACCGAGCTCCGCCTTCGCCGCCGGCGTCGCGCCCGGCATCCACGCGTAGACCAGCACGGGCCCGTCGATCTCGGGGACGAGGACGCGGGCGTGCTCGAGCGCCGACGCGGCGACCGCGAGCGCCGCACGTCCGGGGCTCACCGGCGCGCGACGCACGAAGGGCGCCCGCTCGATCGACGTGAAGCCCTCGTCCGCCTCGGGTCGCTCGAGCTCCCGCGCCATGCGGAAGAGCGCGTGCGGGGCGAGCGCGTTCGGATCGGCGTCCTTCCCCTTCGCCCGCAGGGCGATCTCCTCGGGATCGAGCACCCGGCCGAAGCGCGCGATCATGCGATGGACGACGTTCACCTGCGCCTCGGGGAGCGGCGTGTCGTGGAAGAGGCAGCGCACGCCGACGCCGTGGGCGCGCGCGACGCGGATCACGTCGCTCCGCACAGCGCGCGTCACGTACGTGTTGTCGAGGACCACGCGCCGGACGCCGGACGCGAGCGTCGTATCGAGGCGCTTGACGATGCCCTTCAGGCTTCCGCCCAGGGAGTCGCGGTTCAGGCGCGCGTAGCCTCGGGCGGCCAAGCCCGCCGCCGCCGTCGACTTGCCCGCGCCGGGGATCCCCATCACGAGCACGACCTCCGCGTCGTCGCGAACGGGAATCGGCGCGGCGGCGGGCCGCTTCACCGAGGCGAGCACGGGGAAGCGCGCGTCGAGCGCGGCGACCGCCTCGTCGTCGAGCTCGAGCGCCGCGGCCCGCGCGAGGCCGCCCGTGCTCTCGCGCGAGCGCACCCCCACGACCGGCTCGATCGACGGGTGGAGGCCGAGGAGCCACGCGACGAAGGCCTCGATCGGGGACGCGTCGAGGCGCTGCGCGATCGACGCGAGCACCGCGTCCTTGGCGAGCCGGCGGGCGCGGTCCGGTCCCCCGAGCGGAGCGTGCGCGAGGACGCGGATGCCTCGCTCCAGGCACCAGGCGACGACGCCCGCACGGACGGGGAGGTCGTCGTAGGCGCCGAGCGCGATCTCGACGGCCTCGACGCGCACGTGCTCGCTCGCCTCCACGAGGTGGCGACGGGAGACGTTGGAGAGGCCGACCGCGCGAGCGAGGCCTCGCGCCTTCGCCCGCGCGAGCGCACGCGCGCTCGTGGCGAGCGGGACGCGCGGATCGGGCGCGTGCAGCAAGAGGAGGTCCGGCGCGCGGCCCAGCGCTTCGACGCTCGCACGCGCGTCCTCGTCGATCCGTGAGGCGCGGCCATCGGGGATCCAGGCGCCGCCGTCGCGGGACATCCCGCACTTGGTGATGATCGCGACGTCGCGCCCCGCGGACGCGCGCGCGACGAGGCGCTCGTTGTGGCCGAGGTCGTCGCCGCCGAGGCCGTACGCACGCGCGGTGTCGACGACGCGAACGCCCGCGTCGAACGCCGCCTCCAGCGTCGCCCGCGCGCGCTCGTCGTCCCGGTCCGGCGTCGTGGAGAGACGCATGGCGCCGAGCACGATCCGCATCCAGCGCTCAGGATGACGCAGAAACGACGACGACGCGACCTCGCATGGGGCGAGCGTCGCGTCGTCGGGACGGCATCAGAAGGCGTCAGCGACGAGAGGAGGCCGCATCGCGGCGCTTGCGCCGACTCCGAGACCTCAGATGTCCTCGGGCATGTCGAACCCGCCTTCCGCAGGGGCGGATTCCTCGGCGGAGCCGGAGCCCTCGGCGGAGCCGGAGCCCTCGTCGGAGCCGGAGCCCGTGGCGGGGGCCGACTCGTCGAGCGTCGAATCGCTCGCGCCTTTGTCCGCGGTCTGGGGGTCGTCCTTGGAGACGTCCGCGAGGTCCTTCGCGATGTCGTGGTTCTCCTCGGCGATCGGCGGCTCCGCGGCCGGCTCGGACGCGTCCGCCGCGCCCTCCGCCGTTCCGTTGACGGTCGCGTCGGCCTCCGGGTTCGCTTCGGCGGACGCCTGCGCGTCCGACGAGGCCGCCGGCGTCTCCGCCTCCGAGCCCGACTCCGACTCCGAGGAGGAGGCCTCCTTCTTCGTGCCGCCGCTCGACGAGCTCGACGAGCTCGACGACGACGACGAGCTCGACGACGACGACGAGGTCTTCTTGCCCGTGGAGCCGCTGGACGACGACGACGAGGCCGTGGCGGTGGCGCCCGACGACGAGGACGAGGACGACGCCGCCGGCTTGCACGACGTGAGGAGCTTCGTCGCGTTCCCGAGGATGCCGCCGATGCCGCCGAGCGGTCCGCCGCTCGTCGACTGCCCGCCCTGCGTCAGCTTGGTCACGCAGCCCTGGAGCGTGTCCGTCTTCGCACACTTCGGCGCCTCCTTGAGGAAGTTGCCGAGGATGCCGAAGATGTCCTCCGCGCAGCCGTACGGGGTCTTGCCCTCCGCCGCGAACTTCTCGAGGTCGCGCCGCGCGGCCGTCGCCCAGCTGGGGAGCGTCCCGGCGACACGCGCGGTCGCGAGGCCCTTGCTCGTGCCGCTCACGAAGGCGCGCGAGGTCGACTCCTTGCCGGAGAACCAGAACATCGCCGCGGTCGCCTTCTTGCCCTTCCGGACGGCGATCGAGATGTGCGAGACGGACTTGCCCTTCGCGTCGAGGCCCTCGAGCACGGAGCCGTCGCCGACGTTCCGGAGCCGCCACTTCGTGATGCCGAACTTCTTCGTCGTCTCCGACGTCGCCTTGTACGTCGCGAGCGTGCTCGACACGCTCGAGGTCGGTGCGGGCTGCAGCGTGGGCGCCGAGCACGCGATCGCACCAGAGACGACCGAGAAGCCGAGAGCGAGTCCGAGGGTCCACTTCATGACGGGTTCCTTTTGCCTTGTGCGCGTGACGACGCGCGGTCGAAGAGACGCCGCATGGCGGCGACGAGAGAGAGACAGAGGAGGCTCTCGAGGGCGGCCGGCGTCGCGCCGCCGCCGGCGTTGCAGCCCCCGCTCGTGAACTCGGAGGTGGTGCGCTCGATGAAGCTCTTGTGGACGTCGAGGCGCGTGACGTACGCGTACCTCTCGCACTTCGTGTCGCCTGCGCTGATGACGCCGACGAGCCGGGTGCCGTCCTCGTCCATCACCGCGCCGCCGGAGTCGCGGCCACACGCCGTCGACGGGTCGGGGACGGTCTTGTATTGCTTCAGATCGACCTCGTCGACCTTCACGAAGCCGGCGCGACGGCCCTTCGTGTCGCCGCCAGGCTTGACGCGACCGAATCCGACGAAGCGGATGCGATCGCCCTCGGAGAGGGCCTCCTTCGTCGAGAGAGGCATCGCCCGCACTTCCGCGTTCTCGGCGAGGACGAGGATCGCGATGTCGTGATCCATGCCCTCCGCCGAATACTCGGGGTGGACGCGCGCGGAGGCGACCGCGATCTGCCTGTCCTCGACGTTGACGAGGAGCCCGTCGCCCGTGACGCAGTGAGCGGCCGTGAGCACGAGCCGCGGTCCGATGACGGTGCCGCTGCAGTTCGGGGCGTCGGGGTCGCCGAGGCTGACGACCGAGGGGTTGTCGTCCGACTCGCCGTCGACGATCGCGGAGCTGACGGTGCCGACCTTCTCGTCCGAGGTCGACGCCGTCTCCGCCGCGCACGCCGACACCGACGTCGCCGCCAGCACGGCGAAGAGAGTGGTGAGGGTCGAGGAGGAGCGGAGCACGGTGGAGGGGACTGCAAGGCGGAAGCCATCGCCGCCTGGATCCGCTCGCCCCCTGATCGCCCCGCCCGCGCGGACGTGTCTCGAGCCAGAGACGGCGGGATCGTCCCCCTGGGTCCGCGAGAACGGGGCGCTGTCCCACCTTTCCGCCGATGGATCAGGGGGGCGAACGATGGGCTCCCAGGCGTCCGCCGCGATCGATCCCTTCGTAGATCCCCCGGGCCCCTCCGACGGGCCTTCGAGATCGACTACCCTCTCGCGTCGATGAACACGCCCGTGCGCATCTCCCCGGACGAGGCCCACGCCCGCATGACGGACGAAGGGTTCACGTATCTGGACGTCCGGACCGAAGAGGAGTTCGAGGACGGTCACCCCGCGGGCGCCGTGAACGTGCCCTTGATGATCCAAGGCCCGTCCGGGCTCGAGCCGAACCCCCGGTTCTTGGCGACGGTCTCCTCGGTCTTCCCCAAGGACGCGAAGCTCGTCGTCGGCTGCAAGGCCGGCGGAAGGAGCCTCCGCGCCGCGAAGGAGCTCGCCGCCGCCGGGTACACCCAGATCCTGGATCAACGTGCAGGTTGGGACGGCGCGCGCGGAAGCTTTGGCGAGATCACGGAGCCCGGCTGGTCGCGCGTCGGCCTGCCCTCCGAGAAGGGCGCGGCCGAGGGCCAGAGCTACGCGTCGCTCCGCGCGCGCGCGAAGACCTGATCCTCAGGGCCTGGCAGGCGCGCCGCCGCTGGACGGCGCGGGCGCGGGCAGGGCGGTGGCGGCCGGAGGGGGCTTCGCCGCCTCCTCCTCTTCCGCCATCTTCCCCCGCCATGCCATGAAGCCGAGCGCGCCGACCATGAGCGCGACGCCGACGACGATCCCGGCCATGAGCGCGACGCGCGGGTTCATCGTGCCGGTCGGCATGTCGTCGAGATCGGCGAGGAGCGAAGGGTCGGCCGGCTTGAGCGCGTACTGCACGCGATCCTCGGCGTGCGTCGCGACCTTCACCGCCCCGAGGCCACACACCTTGGCGAGCTGCTCGGAGAGCTCTTCGACGGTTTGGAAGCGCTTCGCGGGCTCGCGGTGACATGCGCGGTGGAACCACGCATCGAGCCCGGCGGGCGCGTCCGCGTTGTACTTGCTCGGGAGCGGCAGCGGCTCGACGCAGACCTTGAGCACGATGTCCCCGAGCACCTCGCCCTCGAAGGGGATGCGCGCGGTGAACGCGGCGAACGTGCAGGCCCCTAGCGACCAGATGTCGGTGAGCGGCCCGGGCGTCCCTCCCACCGTGAGCTGCTCGGGGCTCATGAAATTCGGCGTGCCGATGACGGAGCCCTCCTGCGTGGGCCCTTTCAGCCCCGTCGCGCCCTCGCGGTCGACGTCGAGCATCTTCGCGATGCCGAAGTCCACGAGCTTCACGACGTAGGGGAGCGTGTCTCCCTCCTCGAGCTCCACGTTCGTCGCGAGGAAGATGTTGTCCGGCTTGAGATCGCGATGGACGATCGGCGCGGCGTGCGCCTTCGCGAGCGCCTTCGACGCCTGCGCGATGACGAGCGCCACCTCCTCGGCGGGGAACGGCCCCCGGCGGATGAGCGCCTCGGAGAGCGACTCGCCTTCGAGGTACTCCATCACGATGTACGGGAGGCCGGTGTCGTTGACGCCGTAGTCGTAGACCTTCACCGCGTGCCGCGACTGCACGCTCGCCGCCGCGCGCGCCTCGATCTCGAAGCGGCGGCGTGCATCGGGCCGCTCGGCGAACTGGGGCCGGATGAACTTGATCGCGACGCGCGTGCCGAGCTGGAGGTGCTGGCCGAGCCAGACCGTTCCCATCCCTCCCGAGCCGACGAGCGGCCCGACGCGGTACTTGCCTCCGACGGTCTGCCCCTCGAACGACACCTCTTCCGTGAAAAGATCGGCGTTCGTGGACGGGCCGGACATTCGATCACTCAATTTACCCCAAGAGCGCTTTCCCCCGCCATCGGTCCTTCGCGTGAGGCGCGCGATGCCCGTAAGCTCGCCGCCATGCGCTCGCGCTCGTATCCTTCCCCCACGTCGCTCCGTTCCGCTTCGTTCGGCCTCCTGGCGGTAGCGCTCGCCTCCGCATGCGACAAGCCCCAGGAGCCGCCCGCAGGCAAGGCCGCGACCTCGGCCTCCGCGGCGCCTGCGCCGACCGCGCCCGTCCCTGTCGCGGCGCCGACGAAGCCGCAGCTGGCGATCGACGACACGGGCGCCTCGGTGGGCGGCGACCGAGTCGACTTCACGGCGCCGGACGCGAAGGGTCG
>JALHPN010000134.1 GCA_022842465.1 Polyangiaceae bacterium
GCGCGACCAGGCCGTCGCGGAGGCGGCCGCCGTCGCGGGCGGGGTCCTGCCGTCGCCGGCCGCCGACGCGGTCCACGTCGATTGGCTGACGAGCGGGGCCGGGTTCGACGAGCCGGCGTGGCAGGGGCTGATGGACGCCGTCGCCCGAGGAATGCTCGAAGCGTCCTCCTGACCCGAAGTCGCTTCCGGTAGGGGCGGAAAACGGGATATCCTCCACGGGGACGCGCGCGTCTTCGCCGCGATCTCGGGAGGAATCCGATGAGAGCACGCCTTGCCTTGGTCTTCGCCTCGCTGCCGTTCGCTTGCTACCTGTATGCGTGCTCGAGCGATGACGAGACGCCCGCCACGGACGACGATGCGGGCGTCGACATCGACGGGAGCGCGTCGTCGTCGGGCTCCAGCGGGAACCCCACCCCGGACGGAAGCACGCCGCGACCCGACGGCAGCACGCCCGTGACCGACGCCGGCGACGGCGGACCGGCGGTTCCGACGTGCCCAGGCAACCCGTTCACCCCGGACGGCGGTGGGACGACGCCGGACGGCGGACTCGGCGTCGACGCGGGCCTCGCGACCGTCGTGACCGCTGTGGCAGGCTTCCTCGACGGCCCCCAGTGGATCGACGAGCTCGGCGGCCGCCTCGTGTTCTCCGACTACTTCGCGCCCGATCTCCGGACCGTCCCCGCCGCGCCGGGCCAGTCGACGCTCCTCCGCGGCAACACCAACTCCATCGGCAGCGCCTATGCGGGCGGCGTCATCTTCTCGACCGTCGCGCAGGGTGCCGGGCCCTCGTCGATCCTCCGGACGCTCCCCGACGGCGGCGCGCTCCCCTCGATCGCCTTGCCGGGTGTCGGCGCGGCCAACGACCTCGTGATCAACGGCCAGCGGATCTACTTCACGGATCCCTGCTACCAGAACTGCAACGGCGCCAACGAGCGCGGGGTCTACCAGATGCTTCTCGACGGCGGCAGCCTCGAGGCCGCCGACGCCGGAACGGCGAGCGGCCGTTACACGAACGGCAACCCGAACGGCATCGCGCTCTCGCCGGATGGTTCGAAGCTCTACATCTCCTTCAACGATCCGGGCGGCAACGATCCCCCGCGCGTCGACGTCTTCAACGTCGGGCCGAACGGGAAGGCGAGCCGTCCGCAGGCGTTCCTCCCGACGAACAAGCTCGCGGAGGTGCCGGACGGCCTCGCGGTCGATCAGGTCGGCAACCTGTACGTCGCCGAGGCGGCTCCGGCGGGCGGCCCGAGCGGTCGCGTCGAGGTCTTCAGCCCCACCGGCGTGAAGTGGGGGGCGATCGCCTTCCCGAACCGACGCGTCACCGGCGTCGCGTTCGGCGGCGCCGACAACACCTCGCTCTTCATCACGACGCAGACCGAGGTCCTCGTCTTCAAGAACCGCTGCCCGGGCATCCGCTGAAGCCGGCAGACGCCCGGCCCGCGACCTCCGCATAGACGCGCGCGTACCCGTCGCGCATCGTGCGGAGGTCGTAGCGCGCGCGGACGAGCTCCGTCGCGCGCGCGCCACGCTCCGCGAGCGAGCTACGCTCGCGGAGCGCCGTCTCGAGGGCGCGGACGAGCGCCGTCTCGTCGTTGCCGTACGCGAGCCACCCCGTCTCTCCGTCGCGGACGAGCTCCGGGACCCCCCCGGTCGGGAGCGCGACGACGGGCCTCCCCATCGCCATCCCTTCGAGGAGCGCGATGCCGAGACCTTCTGCGCGGGCGCTCGAGAGGAGCGCGTGGGCGCGCAGGATCGCAGGCCGCGGGTCCGCCGCGAAGCCCGCGAAGATGACGCGGTCGCCGACGCCGCGCTCGCGCGAGAGCCGTTCGAGGGTTCGCCGCTCGCCGCCGTCCCCGACGATCTCGAGGGCGACGCCGGGGACTCGGGCGATCGCCGCGATCGCGACGTCGAGACCCTTCCGCCGATCGAGGCGACCGAGCGCGAGGAGGCGGAGCGGTCCGTCGCCCGGCGGCAACGGGGTCTCCGCGAAGCGCGTCATGTCGACGCCGTTCGGCACGACGCAGATCTTCTCTTTGGCCCACGGGGCGCGCTCGAGCGCACGTCGTCGCACGGCCTCGCTGATCGCGACGGCCGCGTCGGCGTGGCCGAGCGACCACCGCGCGAACGGCCAGCAGCTCGGATCGTCGTAGACGCGCGTCGAGTGCTCCGTCCGCACCACGCGGGCGGAAGCCCGGAGCGCGGCGCGTGTGCCGAGGACCTGCGAGCCGAACGTATGGACATGGACGACGTCCGCGCGGCGGCCGCGGACGACGCCCTCCAGCCAGCGCACGTCGCCGGGGCCGAGAGAGCGGACGAGGTACGTGAGGGGCCCCTCACGGACCGGGCCCCGATCGACGACGTCGAGCCCGGCCGCCGCAAGGACGCCGCGGAGGCGCTCGCTGGGCGTCGCGAGCGCCACGACGTGACGGACGACCCTCGGACCGTCGGCGCGCGCGAGGTCCACGAGCATCCGCTCGGCGCCGCCGACCTCGCCCGCCACGACGACGTGGACGACCGTGATCACACTGCCGCCTCGCCGCGCAGCGCGGCGACGCGCGCCTCGAACTGGAACCAGAACACCACCGCGACGGCGGCCTGGACGAGCGACGTCGACAGCGCGATGCCTTCGAGCCCGAGGTAGCGCACGAGGACGACGTTGAAGACCACGTTGCAGCCCGCGTTCAGGATGCCCATCCCCACCATGATCCTGCTGTTCTTCACCGCGACGTGCGCGCGGGAGAGGACGAGGAGCGCCCCGAACGGCGCGAGCCCTACGAGGTGGTAGGGGAGGATGTTCGCCATGCGACGCACGCCCTCCGCATCCATCTCGCCGTGGAGGTAGACGAGGCGCAGGAGCGGCTCGCGCACGGCCCAGAGGAGGCCGCCGAGCACGAGGAGCAGGGCGGTCACGACGCCGAGCGCGCGGACGACGGTTCGTCTGACGGCGTCGATGTCGCCCGCGGCGAAGTCGTCGGACAGGTGAGAGAGCAGGACGGGGAGCAGCGCCGCTTGGAGGAGCGACGTGGGGAGAAACGCCACGTCGTTCGACGACCAGAGGAGAAAGCCGCCGCCTACGACGCCGGAGAGCCCGGCCATGAACTGGTCGACCACCGGGTTCACCCGCGTCACGGCGCCGCCGCCGACCTCGCCGGAGGCGAGCCGCGCGAACGCGACGAGCGCGGGCGGGCGCGACAGGTTGAGGCGCACGCGCAGCCCGCGCGCGCGGAGGGCGTACCAGGCGAGCACGCCGATCGCGACGAGCTCACCGGCGAGCGCGCCGACGGGGAAGACCGCGATCCCGAGCCGGTCGTGGAAGAGAAGGAGGACCGAGAGGTTGACCAGGATCGACACGAAGCTCGCGATGGGCTGCACGAAGTACGAGTGCTCCGCGGCGAGGACGGCGCCGAGGAACGTGCGCGTGCTCGTCGCGACGAGCGCGAGGCAGAACGGGACGACCATCTCGAGTGCCAGCGAGAGCGCCGTGCCGTCGAAGCGGTACGCGAACCACGCGGACGCGAGCGCGCCGACGAACGCGGCGAGGACGCCACCGACGACCCAGGTGTGTGCCAGGAGCGCCCCGAGCAGCGACGGGAGCTCGGAACGCCGCGCGCGTCGCTCCTCGGCGAGGATCGGCACGAGCGCCGAGTCGGTGTAGGCGCTGAACACGAGTGACCCGGCCAGCGTGAAGACCTGCCGCGACAGGACGTAGACGTCGGTCGCGACGCTCCGGCCGAACCAGCCGGCGAGGAGCAACGGGAGGATCGGCTCGAAGCCCCGCAGGACGACCTGCATCGGCAGGAGGACGAGCGCCGTCTTGGCGAGACCGGGGCGCTTCGGTGCGGGCTCCGGTCCTTCGCTCACCGCGCGAAGATCTCCGGGACATCGCCGAGGCCGATCGTGGCGATGTCCTCGCGTCGCGCGAAGGCGAGCAGCTCGCCGAGGCGGCCGAGGATCGCGTGCGCCTCCGCTTCGTTGGCCGCGTACGGGCTCGTCCCTGGGACCACCTCGACGTTGTGGAACATCGCGGTGAGCACCACCGGGCGTCCCGGAGCGTGCCGCCGCGCCTCCGCGATTTCGTCCTCGGCGAGGCGCACGAGATCGCGACCGGTGCCGCGCGTCGGGCGCAGCCAACGCCGCTCGAGCCGCCGCCCCACGAGCGGGATCGCGTTGCAGAGCCGAGCGCGGATCGTGACGGGCACCTCCAGGACGTGCGCGTCCCCGGGCCGTGCCGGCTCCCGCCGATCCGGGTGGTACGGCTGCGTCGGGGCGCCGTCGAAGTGGAGCCCGGGGGCGCCCGACGACGTCCAGTCGACCGACGGCGTCACGCTCGACTCGACCGAATAGCCCAGGTCTTCGAGGATGCCGATGGTGCTCGGCCCGATCCCGAAGCGCCCGGCGCGAAACGCCTGCGGCTGGTGGTCGAATGCGCGGATGAAGAGATCGGTCAGCGAGGTGAGCTTCGCGCGCTCGAGCTCCGGCGTGTAGTCGCGCTGGAACACGGACGTGACGTCGGGCTCGAAGGCGAAAGGCTCCGCGAGCTCGCCGTGCAGGTGCGTACCGAGCGCCACGCTCGACGCGAGGCTACGGAAGAGGTCCACGGAGCGTGCATCGCGCAGGACCTCGGGCGACAAGAGGTACGTGGGCTTCGCGCGGTACTCGCCGAAGAGCGGCTGGAGGCGGCGGGCGACGCCTTCGTGGATCCCCTCGAAGGCCAGCGGGCGACGCGTCTTCCACGCTGGCCCCTTGTCGCACTCCGTGTCGATCGTGACGCAGAGATAAGCGCGGCTCATCGCGGTCCGTCCCTTAGCGGACGGAGCGGCCGGGGAGAAGGCTGCCCTTCCAAGTATGCGAAAGGTCGTCCCGAGTCCCTCGAGCTCGGCCGCTTGGTCGGGAACATGGAGGCTCGTGCGATCGGGCGGGTCCGAATTCCCCGCGCCGGCCGGCAGCCTACACTGGCGGCCCCGCCAAAGTCGCGCCATAAGGCGGGAACTAGCGATGACGACGCATGTGACGGAACCGGCTGCACCCGACGCCGTGGCAGGCGCGGCGTCAGCGCCGGCGTCTGCCCATCCGGCGGGTGCGGCCCGTACCGGCCCGCGTCTGGCGTGGATCGCGCTCGGGGTGATCGGCCTCCTGGCGGTGCTCGTCTTCTGGGTGTTCGAGGCGCTCCCGTTCATGGACCTGCCGGCGCACGCGGGCCTCATCGCGATGCGCCATCGCTTTGCGTCGTCCGAGTTCGAGCAGCGCTACTTCGTCCTCGCGCCGCACATCGGGCCGTACTCGCTCTTCCGGTTCCTCGGAGAGGTCTTCGTGCGCTTCCTCGGTCCGATCGGCGCGGTGCGGGCGCTCGCGACCCTGCCCGTCGTCGCGACCCCTCTCGCGCTGCTCTTCGCGAGGCGCCGGCTCTTCGCGGATCGCTCGCCGACGTTCGGGTACCTCGGCATCGCGCTCTCGTTCGGCTTCATGACGCTGCTCGGCTTCGCGAGCTACCTGCTCGGGGTCGCCGTCATGCTCGTCGCCCTGACGCTGTGGCTCGAGCTGATGGTGGCCGTGGACGACCGCGCGCCCGACCTGAGGCGCCGCGAGATCACGATGGCGCTCGTCGCCCCCTTCGTCTTCGTCGCTCACGGCCACGCGTTCGTGCTCTTCCTCCTCTGCGCAGCTCTCGCGACGGTCGCGGCGGGCGCGCGGCCGCGTCGCATGCTCCGGGGCGTGACGCTCGCTCCGGCGCTCTCGCTCGCGGGCTGGGTGGCCTGGGTCGAGCGTGGCAACACGACGCCCGCCGGGTCCGTCCCCGTCGTGCCGCCGCTCGTTCCGGTCTTCCAGCGGTTCTCGGCGAAGCTCGATCTCCTCGTGACGCCGACCCTACTCACGCGGAGCGGCGTCGACTTCGTCCTCGCCGTCGCCATCTGGTGCCTCGCCATCGCGTGTGCGGTCGCGACCGTGCGTTCGCTCGCGCGCGCATCGTCCACCTTCGGCACGCGCGCGCACGCGCTCCACGCCCGTGCTCTCTACGCCGGTGCAGTCGTCGTCACGGTCCTCTTCCTCGCGCTCCCGCACACCGTCGGGTGGTTCGGGTTCGTCGACGGTCGCCTCGTCCCTGTCGTGCTCTTCCTCGTGTTCCTCGGCACCCGTCGCGACGCGCTACCCCGCGGCATCGCGTACGCGCTCGACGTGGGTGCGCCCGCGGTCGGCGCCTCCATCACGACGCTCGCGCTCGTCGCGTCGCACGCGTTCCAGGCGGAGGCCGCGGGCTACCGCGAGGTGCTCGCCAAGATCCCGGCTGGGTCGTCGATCCTCAATCTGCCGCTCGATCCGAACAGCGACGTCTTCACGGCTCACCCCTTCATCCATTACGACAAGCTCGTGCTCGCCGATCGGCCGGTGCTCGTCAGCGACGTGTGGTTCCACCAGGGGTCGGCGTTCTACCCGACGGCGGAGAACCCTGCGCTCCGACTGCCGCCTTCCTACAGCGAGAGCAACCTCAAGGTCATCGACTGGCCTGCCTACCACCTCGCCGACTGGGACTACGTCCTCATCCGGACGCGGCCCAACGCAGAGAAGCCGCACACGCCCGACAGCCTGACGCTCGAGGAGCACCGCGGCGGTTGGTGGCTGCTCAGGCGCGCTGTCGCCAACTGACGCGCGCGCTCACTTCTTCCTCCAGAAGAGGAACGTGTGACGTTTCTCCCGGAAGGGGAGGGCGACGTCGATGCGCTTCCCTGCGCCGTAGAACGACGCGCTCGTGAAGTGTGCGGCGGCGCGTGTCGTCTCGGGATCGACGTGGGTGGGCTTCAGCTCGTTCACGCCGAGCACGAGCCAGCCGTTCCTCCGCAGCTTGGCAGCGCAGGCCTCCAGCGCGCGCTCGACGCCCTCGCGCTCGTTCAAGCCGAAGCCGATGACGCCGCTCATGACGATCGCGTCGAAGGGCTCCGCGTCGTCCTGCTCCTCTTCGAAGTGCTCCTGGAGGTCCTGGACGAAGCCGACGACGTGCGGCTCACCGCCGTACTGCGCGACCTTCGCCTCGGGATCGATCGTCGCGAAGAGCTTGCCGGGGACGAGCTTTCGATAGTCCTTCGTGTACCACTGCACCCCGACGAAGAGGATGCGGAGGATGTCCGGATCCTTCGCGAGGCTCCCGAGGATCGTCTCGGTGAGGACGCGCCGGTCCGGGGGCTGGTAGTGGCCCCTCTTCCATGCCCAGTGGAGGACCTCGGCTCTTGCCCAGGCGAACGGGTTCATCCGCGGTCCCGCTTACCGCGAACGGAGCGGGAAGTGAACGGGATCACGCCGTCTCCGGTTTGAAGCGCGAACGAGGCTGGTGTAGTCACCCGACCCGATGGCCGCACTCCGTGCCGACGAGCCGAACCCCGAGGCGAAGTCCGTCGGGCGGCCCGACGCGATCCCCGCCCGCCGCAAGGTGCGCGTCCTGTTCATCAACGACACGGCGCGGAACGGCGGCCCCGGGCGGAGCCTCTTCTACATCCTCCGCTTCCTCGATCCCGCCGTCGTGCATCGCGCCGTCGTGCTCCCGCGCGAGGGCGTCATCAGCGAGCTCTACGCGGCGCGCGGGGTGACCGAGCAGCTCGTCTTCGAGCACGATCTCGTCGAGAACCCCATCGAGCCGTGGGATCGGCCGATGATGCGCGACGACTTCGACGCGCCCCTTCCCGTCCAGGCCCTGCGCGCGACGGGCAACGTCGTGCGGGCCGCGCGGGCGCTCGCCAAGCTCACCGGTCTCGTCCGGCGCGGCGCGTTCGATCTCATCTATTGCAACGGCACGAACGCCGACTACGCCGGAGGCGCGATCGCCGGACTCTCCGGGGCGCCGGCGCTCTGGCATGTCCGGTACACGTCGCTGCCGAAAGCCGTCCGCGGCGTCCACGATCGCCTCGCGGCGAGCCGCGGCGTACGGAGGATCGTCTGCGTGTCGAACGCGGCGGCCTCTCTCTTCCCGCACTGCCCGGAGAAGGTGCGCGTGATCCACAACGCCCTCGACGTGGAGGAGTTCGCGATGCAGGGCGTCGTGCCTCTGCTCCGCGCCGAGCTCGGCCTCCGCGACGGCACCGTCGTCTTCGGCTCGCAGGGGCGGATCCTGCCCCGAAAGGGCTACGTCGAGATGGTCCGAGCCGCGCGCCTCGCGCTCGACGGGATGACGGCCGAGGAGCGCGCGCGCGTTCACTTCGCCGTGCTCGGGGACACGCCGGAGGACTACCGGCCCGATCACCTCGAGGAGTGCCGCGCGCTCGTGAGGCAGCTCGCGATCGAGGACAAGTTCACCTTCCTCGGCTTCAAGACGGACGTGAAGCCATACGTAGCCGACTTCGACGTCGCGGTCGTCCCCAGCGTGTACCCGGATCCCCTCCCGCGCGCCGTCATCGAGTCGATGGCGCTCGGGAAGCCCGTGGTCGCGTTCGACGTCGGCGGCGTCGCCGAGATGCTCGCGGACGGGACGACGGGCTCGCTCGTCTCCGGGGAGCCACCGGACGTCCCTGGCCTCGCGGCCCGGTTCACGCGATACCTGCGCGACCCGGCGCTCCGCGCGGCGCACGGGCGGGCGGGCCGCCTGCGCGTCGAGCGCGACTTCGACGGCGCGACCCAGGCGCGTCGGATCCAGAACGAGATCGTCCTCGCCTCGGGCCTCGCCGCCGGCCCTGCGGGAAGCCCGGGGCGATGAGCGGACCGGAGGAGGCGACCCTCCGTCGAGGCGAGCGCGGCGTCGTACGGCGAGTCGTCGAGACCGTCGTCACGTGGTCGATGGGTTCGCCGTGGACGGTCGTCCTCTCCGCGCTCGCCCTCCTCTGCGCGGCCCGGCTCGTCACGACGAGGCTCGAGCTCCGGAGTGACTTTCGCGAGCTCCTCCCGCGCGACAGCCCTGGCTTTCTCACGTACGAGAAGCAGCTCGGACGTGTCGGCGGCGGAGCCTCGCTCATCGTCGTCGCCGAGTCGCCCGATCGCGCCCAGAACGAGCGACTCGCGGACGCGGTCGCCGCGAAGGTCGTCGCGCTGGCGGACGCGCGGACGGCGTGCGTCCGCGATCGCTGCGGCGACGCGAAGGCGAAGGGGTGCGCGACGGCGTGCGGACCGGAGCTCGTCTCCTTCGTGGAGTCGGGCACCAAGGACGTGCGCCGCTTCTTCGACGACAACAAGTGGCTCTACGCCGACCTCGCCGATCTCGAGGAGGCGGACCAGACCCTCGAGCAGCAGATCTCGATCGCGAGCGGGATGGTCGACGACCTGTCGTCCGGCGCCGAGCGGGCCTCGGGCGATCCGAAGCCCGAGAAGAAGCAGGCGCTCGGGATGGAGTCCTTCCGCGAGCGCTGGAAGGCGCGCGCCGACAAGAAGGACGATTTTCCGACCGGCTACTTCGCGACGGAGGACGGGCGGATGGTGGGCGTTCGCATCGTCTCTCCGACGACCGGGACGGGCGACCGGGCCGGCGACATCCTCTACGACGAGGTGGCCCGCCTCGTCGCGGACCTCGACCCCAAGAGCTTCCACCCCGAGATGCGGGTCGGGCTCGCGGGCGACATCCCGAACGCCAAGGCAGAGAAGGAGTCGATCGTGAGCGAGGCCGCGACCGCGACGGCGATCGCGACGCTCCTCATCCTCTTCGGCGTCTTCGCGTACTTCCGATCCTTCTCTGCGGTGCTCGTCCTGCTCCTCCCGACGAGCGTGGGCGTCGCATGCGCCTACTCGTTCGCGACGGCGACGTTCGGCTACGTCAACACCTCGGGCGCGTTCCTCGGCGCGATCATCCTCGGCAACGGCATCAACTATCCGCTCGTCCTCCTCGCTCGGTACAACGAGTTCGTGGCCCGCGGCATGTCCCGCGAGGACGCGAAGCGGGCCGCCGTCTGGAACGCCTTCCGTGCCGAGCTCGTCGGCGCGTCGGTGGCCGGGATCGCGTACGGATCGCTCGTCATCACGCGCTTCCGCGGCTTCAGTCAGTTCGGGACCATCGGGTTCGTCGGGATGCTGCTCGTGTGGGCGTCGATCATCCCGCTCGTTCCGGCGACGGTCACGCTGCTCGAGCGCCTTCGCGAGCGTCCGACCGTCGCGCGCCTCGCGGCGACGCGCGACCGACTGCTCTTCGACACCGCGCTAGGTCGTGCCGTCTTCCCAAAGGTCGACGACACGGGGGCGCGCGGTCCTATCGTGAAGCTCCTCGCGCGCGTGACGGAGCGTCACCGGTGGACGATCCTCGGCGTCGCGGCGGTCCTGACGGTGCTCGCGGCCTACCGGCTCCCGACGTTCCTCCATGACCCGTGGGAGTACAACTTCGCCCGGCTCGGCTCGAAGGGCTCGAAGAAGGGCGGCGCGGGGGAGTGGTCGCAGAAGTCCGAGGCGGTCTTCCACGGGAAGATGAACGTCGCGGGCGCGATGATGCTCGCCGACACCCCGGAGCAGGTGCCCGCGGTGAAGGCGCAGATCCTCGCGAACGACGCGAAGGACCCCGAGGGGCGGGTCATCGCGGAGATCGCGACGGTGTACGATCTCCTCCCCGGGACCAAGGCGGAGCAGGAGCAGAAGCTCGCCGTGCTCGAGCGCATTCGCGAGCGGATCACGCCGCGCGTCCTCGACGGGCTGGCGGGAGAAGAGAGGACCACGCTCACCGAGCTGCGTCCGCCGGAGCGACTGCACGTCCTCGTGCCGACCGACCTTCCTGCGCTCATGCGCCGGCGCTTCGAGGAGAAGGACGGGACCGTGGGGGCCGTCTTCTACGTGAAGACCGGAAACGACATCTCGCTCTCGGACGGTCACAACCTCCTCCGCATCGCGAGGACGCTGGCGAGGGTCGAGCTGCCGGACGGGACGATCGTGCGGACGGCGAGCCGGTCGACCATCTTCGCCGAGATGATCCAGTCGATGGAGCGTGACGGCCCCCTCGCGAGCCTCGCCTCCTTCGGAGCGGTGGCGATCGTCGTGGTGCTCGCGACAGCCTCGCTGCGCGGCGCCGTCTCCGTGCTCCTCTCGCTCGTCCTCGGTGTCGTCTGGATGCTCGGCTTCGCCGTCACGAGCGACATGAAGCTCAACTTCTTGAACTTCATCGCGTTGCCGATCACCTTCGGGATCGGGTGCGAGTACCCGTTCAACATCTTCGACCGGTCGCGTCTCCTCGGCGGCGACGTGGCGATGGCCGTGCGGCGGAGCGGCGGGGCGGTCGCGCTCTGCAGCTACACGACGATCGTGGGGTACGGCTCGCTGGTCTTCGCCGACAACCAGGCGCTGCAGTCCTTCGGGCACCTCGCCGCGCTCGGCGAGGTGACGACCCTCGCGGCGGCGCTGCTCGTCCTGCCGGCCCTTCTGCACGTCTGGCGCCCACGGAGCTCCCATGAATCCCGCTGAAGGGCGTAGGCTGTCGCGTGTGAAGCGACTTTGGCTGCTTGACATTGCGGCACGATTTGGCAGAAGCGGTTCCAGGTTCGCGGCCCCATCGACCCCTCGGGAGAAGTCGAGGGTCTTCCGTCGAACGCGGCAGTCGTTCCTTGCTCGGAGGCCCGCCACGTGAAGATTCTCGACATCGCGGACTTCTTCTCGGAGCGAGGCGGCGGGGTCCGTTCCTACCTCGGGTCTCTCGCCGAGGAGGGGGCGAGGCGCGGACACGAGGTCGTGATCGTCGCGCCCGGGCCGCGGGAGGTCGACGAGCCCTTTCGCGGCGGCCGCCTCGTGCGCCTCGCGGGCCCGCGGATGCCTTACGACCCGAGCTACAACGTGCTCTGGCGGGTCGACCGGCTCCTCGAGATCGTCGCGCGGCACGCGCCGGACGTGGTGCAGGCGAGCAGCCCCTATCTGCCCGCGCTGGTCGTCCGGTCCCTCCGCGCCGTGCCGCTGAGGTCCTTCGTGTACCACAGCGACCAGATCGCGACGTATCTGCGTCCCGTTGCCGAGAGGCTACCGCACCCACGGCTCGCCTCGATGCTCCTACGTCTGGCGGGCGCTTGGCCGCGGTCCTTGTCGCGCGGGTTCGACGTGACGCTCGCGCCGAGCCCGTCCATCGCGCGTCACCTCCTCGAGGTCGGCTGCGCGAACGTCCGCTGCGTCCCCTTCGGCGTGTCGCTCGGCGATTTCGGGCCTCAGCGGGCGAGGGCGGACACGCGCCGGGCACTCCTCGGCCGCTTCGCAGACGAGCCGCGCGCGGCTGTCGCAGTCGTCGCGGGGCGACTCGCGGTCGAGAAGCGCGTCGCCCGCGTCATCGACGCGCTCCACGAGGCGAACCGCGACCGTCCGATCGCGCTGGTCGTCCTCGGAGACGGACCCGAGCGGGCACGCCTCGAGGCGTACGCGCGCAAGCTCCCGCAGGTCTCCTTCATCGGCTTCGTGAAGGACCGTGCCGAGTACGCCTCCATCCTCGCGAGCGCGGACGTCCTCGTCCACGGCGGAGCCGCCGAGACGTTCGGCTACGTCCTCGCGGAGGCGCTCGCGTCGGGCTTGGCGCTCGTGCTGCCGAGCGCCGGCGCGGCGCAGGACTACCTCGTCGACGGGGTCACCCACACGTATCCCGCCTACGGGGAGCTCTCCGAGATGACCGCGGCCGTCGTTCGCGCGCTCGAGGTCTCACGTGCCCGACGCGGCGCCCTCGGACCCGCTCTGCCGCCGGTACGGACGCAGGCGGCGCACTTCGACGACCTCTTCGCGCTCTACGGGAGCATGCTGGCCGCGCGAGGTCGCGTGCCGACGCCGCCGGTCAGAGACGAGGAGGAGGAGGCTGCCGAGTCCGATCGGGAGGCGGTGGCCGCTCCCGGCCGTGATCGGCGCCGGAGCGCCGCGTCCGTCGCCCAGATGGGATGAACGGCCTCCTGCGGCGGCAGCTCGGACGGCTGGCGGCGCTGCCGCGAGGCGTCCACGCGGTGCTCGTGCTCGCCGCGTTGCTGCACGCCGTCGGACTGTCCTGGGGCGTTCCGTCGTCGGCGGCCTGGGACGTCGACGCGGTGGCCCCGCGCGACTTTCTCCCCGGGCTCGCGTCGGCGTTCACCCCCGGCCACTACCACACGTATCCGCCGCTCCACCTCGCGTTGCTCACCGTCGCGACGTTGCCCGTCTCGCTCGCCGCGGCGAGCGCGGCCGGCTCGTGGTCGCCGCGGGCCGTCATGCCCGTGATCCTCGACCCGACCTACATGAGCGCGATCACCGTCATCGCGCGGCTCGTCACGATCGTGATGTCGCTCGGCGTCGTCGTCGCCGTGGCGCTCATCGCCGGGGAGCTCGCGCCGCCGTCGCGCGCGCGTGGCGCGACGGTCGGCGCCGCCCTCTTCGCCACGGCCGGCGCCTCGTTCGCCTACTACGCCCAGACGACGAACCTCGACGTGCCGTACCTCTTCTGGGCGACCATCGCCGCGCTGGGGATCGTGCGTGCGGTTCGTCGCCGCGAGCCCCGGCGCTTGAGGAGCGCGCTCGTCTTCGCGGCGTGCGCCGTCGCGACGAAGGACCAAGCGTACGCGATGTTCGTCCTCTCCGTCCCCGGCGTCTTGGTCCTCTGGGTTCTGCGCGACGGGTGGGCGCGCGCCAACGTCGCCTCGATCGTCCGCGAGGTGATCGTGGCGGGAGCGCTCGGTGTCCTCGTCGTTCTCGTCGCGAACGGCGCGCTCTGGAACCCGACGGGACTGTCGGCGCGCGTCCGCTTCCTCTCGGGGTCGGCGAGTCAGGACTTCGCGATCTACACGGAGGACCTGGCCGGTCGGCTCACCTTCGCGACCGATGTCGTCCGCGCGTTTCGCTTCCACTATCCGCCGCTCATCGCCGTCTTCGTCGCCGTCGGGCTCGTCCTCACCGTGCGCGCCGAGCGGGGCTCCGGTCCGGATGCGCCACGCGTCGTCGCGGCGTTCGTCCCCCTTGCGATCGCGCTCTCGTTCACGCTGGCGTTCGACCTCGTCGCGCGCCGTACCGAGGAGCGATTCACCCTGCCGCAGGCGCTGATGCTCGCGGTCTACGGCGGGATCGGCGTCGACTATGCGTGGTCGGGCCTCGCGCACCGGGGGCGCTACGTCGAGCTCCTCGGCCGCGCGGCGTGCGTCGTCGTGGTCGGGGCGGCGCTCTGGGACTGCCTCGTGCTCGACGCGAACCTCGTCTGGGACCCTCGCTATGACGCGGAGCGGTTCCTCCGCGCGCACGCCCGCCCGGACGACGTGGTCGAGGTGCACGGTCTCACCGTGTACCTCCTCCGCCCGCCCCTCGGCGGTCGGGTCGTGCGTGTCGGGGCGAAGCCGACCGCGCAGCGCGGGCCTGTTCCAGGCATCGAGGAGGTCGTCGCACCGCTCTCCGACATCCGCTCGCGACGCCCTCGCTTCGTGGCGGTGAACGAGTGCTACGCGTGGCGCCACCAACGACGGTCGCTCGAGCCCGGGGGCGGGCGGCTCGTTCCCGCGGCGCAGCGCGCCATCGCGAGCGACGACGACGCGACGACGTTCTTCGAGGAGCTGCAGTCGGGTCGCCTCGGCTATCAGGTGGTCCACGAGGCTCGCTTCGAGAGCGCGATTTTTCCTCGGCGCGAGCTCCACGCCAGCGTCAGTTGTCCGATCGTCATCTACGGTCGTGACGGGTCGTGAGCGCAGGCCGGGGCGCGCGAGCCGCCGCCGTTCAAGGGCGCCGGTAGAAGCGGTAGGTGTGCGTTCGCTCCCGCAGCGGGGTCTCGAGGACATGGCGAGCCGACCCCAGCACCGAGCCCTCGAGCGGCGCGAAGAGACGCATCGCGTCGAGCGCGTCGAAGTCGGGGCACGCGGGCGTCTCGTCGTTGACGCCGACGACGAGGTGCCCGCCGGGCCGCAGCGCGTCGTGGCATGCGCGGAGCGCGTCGTCGACGGCGTGAGGCGCGTCGAGCCCCGCGCCGAACACGCCGTTCGCCACGATCACGTCGAAGCTCGACGGCTCGGCGTGCCGCGCGAGGTTCTCGAGCCCGTCCTGGATGTGCCTCGACGCGCCGTGGCGCGCGTTTCTCGGGTCGGGATCGATCGTCGCATACGTGCGCGCGGCGAAGAGCGCGCGGTTCTTCGCGTTGTACTTCTTCACCCCGACGAAGAGGATCCGCTCGAAGCCCTCCGCGCTCGCGTAGAAGGGGAGGATGACGTCGTCCAGGAGCCGCCTGTCCGGCGGCTTCCAGAGCCCGATCCGCCAGGCTCGGATCAGGCAGTAGCTCTGCACCTCGCGTAGGAGTGTCGTCATCGCTGGCGTTCCGCGGAGCGTCGCACGGATGCGGGGGATTCGGCCAGGCGGACACGGGCGCGGCGGCCTCTTGCCTGCTACGCTCGGCGCATGCGTGCCACGAGGGCGATTTTCCTCGCCGTTGCGATGGGAGTCTTTGCGACGTCGTCCGCGCGGGCGGACGAAGCGGCGGCGGAGGCCGATCCTCCGAAGGATCCGCAGGCTGCGAGGCTGACGGCCGCGAAGGACACCCTGAAGTGGAACTACGTCCCGGCGGGGAAGACGGAGCGCTACGGGCACGCCGAGGCGCTCGTGAACGCGCCCGCCGACGTCGTCGCGAAGTCGGTGACGGACTTCGCCCGCTACAAGGACATCCACCGCAAGTTCGCGACGTCGCGCGTGATCAACAAGGAGGGTGACAGCACGGACGTCTACATGCGTTACCCGGTGAAGTTCGGTCCGGTCAAAATCGAGTTCTTCGAGGTGATGCGGTTCTCCGGCATCCGTCGGGCGGGCACGTCGTATGTCCTCGAAGGGACCGCGATCCGGGGCGACATGAAGAGCGGCCACACCGTGATCCGCGTGAAGCCGGTCGACGCGACCCACGCCATTCTCGAGTGCGAGATCCTCCTCGTTCCGCGCGTGTTCATTCCACAGTCGGCGGTCGATCAGGAGCTGCGCAACGGCGCGGGCGACTACGTCAGCGGTCTCCGCGATCGCATCAACGCGGCAGCCCCTCCGCCGGATGCGACGGTGAGCTCGCGCTGAGACGGGGCGGCGGGGCGATGCCCGTTGCCGCGAGCGCGAAGGCGTTCGCTTCGCGCGTGGCCTCGGCCGTCAGTCGTCCATCGCCTCGGGGTACTGCGAGACCGACTTTCCGGTCGCGTCCTCGATCGCCTCCGCGCGACGCGGGCGCCGGTTGCACTGGAGGATCTGCTTGCGAACGCGGACGGCGTCGGGGGTGACCTCGACGAGCTCGTCGCCGTCGATCCACTCCATCGCCGTCTCGATCGTGAGCGTCTTCGGCACGGCGAGAGCGACGTTCTCGTCCTTGCCGTGGTTGCGCACGTTGGTCTGCTTCTTCTCCTTCACGAAGTTGACGTCGGCGTCGCTCGGGCGATTGTGCTCGCCGACGATCATGCCTTCGTAGACCTCGGCGCCCGGCGCGATGAAGAAGACCCCGCGCGCCTGCAGATGGTTCATCGCATAGGGAGTGGCGACGCCCTGGCGATCCGAGACGATCGCCCCGAGCTGGCGCTTCGGCATCACGCCGCCCCACGGCTCCCAGCCGTCGAGGAGCGTCGTCAGGAGACCGGTGCCGCGGGTCGAGGTGAGGAACTCGCCGCGAAAGCCGATGAGGCCGCGGCTCGGGATGCGGAACTCGAGGCGCGCGCGCCCGTGTCCGTGGTTCGACATCTTCGTCATGCGCCCGCGGCGGGAGCCGAGACGCTCCGTCACGGTGCCGATGAACTGGTCGGGGACGTCGATGACGGCGAGCTCGTACGGCTCGTGCGGGACGCCGTCGATCTCCTTCGTGATGACCTCGGGGTTCCCGAGCTGCATCTCGTAACCTTCGCGACGCATCGTCTCGACGAGGATCGCGAGCTGCAGCTCGCCACGGCCGAGCACGGTGAACGTGTCGGGTGAGTCGGTGTCCTCGAACCTGAGCGCGAGGTTCTTGCGGACCTCACGCTGGAGGCGCTCGCGGAGCTGGCGGCTCGTCAGGTACTTCGACGCCTTGCTCTTTCCGGCGAAGGGCGACGTGTTGACGCCGATCCGCATCTTGATCGTCGGCTGCTCGACGACGATGCGGGGGAGCGCGCGCGTCTCCCAACCCTCGCTGACGTCGACGATGGTGTCGCCGACGAACACGTCCTCGATCCCGGCGATGGCGATGATCTCGCCCGCCTGGGCCTCCGGCGCCGGGACCCGCTTCAGGCCCTCGAACGTCGAGAGGACCTTGATCGCGCCCTTCGTCTTCGTGCCGTCCTTGATGATCCCGACGGGCTGGTTCGCCTTGAGCGTGCCCTGCGAGATCCGGCCGATCGCGAGGCGTCCGACGTAGTCGTCGTGATCGAGGTTGTTGATCAGGATCTGGAGGGGCCCGTTCGGGTCTCCCTTCGGCGGCGGTACCTTCTCGAGGATCGTCTCGAAGAGGGGCGCGAGGGTCGTGCTCGGGTCCTCGAGCGACCGCTTCGCGACGCCGTCACGGCCAATCGCGTAGATGACGGGGAAGTCGATCTGCTTGTCGCCCGCGTCCAGGTCGATGAAGAGGTCGAACACTTCGTTGAGGACGTCGTTCGGGCGCGCGTCGCCGCGGTCGATCTTGTTGATGACGACGATGACCGGGAAGCCCAGCTCGAGGCACTTCTTGAGGACGAAGCGGGTCTGCGGGAGGGGGCCCTCGGCCGCGTCGACGAGCAGGATGGCCGCGTCCGCCATCATCAACGTGCGCTCGACCTCGCCGCCGAAGTCGGCGTGGCCTGGGGTGTCGACGACGTTGATCTTCGTGATCGTGCCGTCTTTGCCCTTCCAGCGGACGCTCGTGTTCTTCGCGAGGATCGTGATCCCGCGCTCTCGCTCGAGATCGTTGGAGTCCATCACGCGATCGGCGACGGCTTCGTTCTCGCGGAACGTACCGGCCTGCTTGAGCATGTGGTCGACGAGCGTGGTCTTGCCGTGGTCGACGTGAGCGACAATCGCCACGTTGCGCAGATTCATGGGGGTGCGGCTGTGTAGTCGCGAGCCGACCTTCCGGCAAGCAGATCGTCGCGATGCGTCACGCTCGCGCTGGAGGGCCGGCTCAGCCGAGGCGCAGCCGGGCGCGGGCCTCGGAGTAGGCGTCCGTCACGCTGAACGTCATGAGCTCGCGTGCCTCGGCCGTGCGGGCGACCCACGAGCCACGCTCCTCGGACCCCTTCGGCGCGCCCTCTTCGCCCAGCGACCACGCGATCCCGTCGAGCGCGGCGTTGGGGTCGCCGACGGCCAGGAGCCCGACATGATTGGCCCAGGCCGTCGCCGCCGGACCGATGGAGGTCGACTGGGGCCCGAGCATCCCGGCGGACTCGAGCGCGATGACGCCCACGGTCGGGTCGAGGTTTCGCGGGAGGACCTGCTGGACGAGGCGGGCGAGATCCGAGACCTTCCGCGCGTCCACGCCGCCCTGGGGAGCGTAGGTGGGGTTGAAGGCCGTGAAGAGCGCATTGAGCAGCACGGCGACCTCGTCGGGCTTTCCCCGGAGGAGGCCGGATGCGCGCGCGAGGATCATCTTGATGGCGCGCGTGATGAGGAACGTGCGCGCGCGATCGTTACCCGGCTCGCCGAGCGCTTCGCCGACGAGGAGGGTGGGGGGGCTCGATGCGAGCGGGATCGCCGCACGCCCGATCGTCGGCGAAACGTAGACCTGCAGCATGGCGAGCCCTACGGCCGTCGCGACCGCGCCGATCGACGTCGCGAGCGGCGACCCCGGATGGAGCGGAGTCGCGCGGAGCGCGCGGAGATCCATCGGGGCCACGGCGTCGAGGGCGTCGCCGGCGTGGGCGAGCAGGGTCCGAAGAGGAAAGCTCACGAGGTCGGGGGCGAGTACGTCGTCGAGCTGCGGATCGACGGCTCGCGCCTCGGCTCCGCCGAGAGAGGCGGCCTCACCCTCGACGGCCGCGAGCGTCGCGGCGACCACCTTCGCAGAGTCCTTCCTGCCGCGGAGATCGTAGGCCGCGTGGAGGACCTCGAAGAGCGACGGCACGAACCGGCCCGCCGCGAACGAACGGCGCGCATCGCTCGCCGCGCGATCGAGCAGGATCTGCATGGCCGGCATCTGCCGCTGCCGTCCGTAGAACTCGGCGAGCGCACGAAGCGCCACGACGGACGTGGGGAACTCCTTGCGCGCGGCCTCGAGCGCCTGCTCTGCCTTTCGCAGGTCGCGGCCGGTGTTCTCGAAGATCCCCGCGAGCTCGATCTGCCGCCTCAGACGCTCGCCGGAGTCGGTGGATACCGCGACGAGCGCCTGTTGGGTCTCGATCGCTCGCGGGAGGTCGCCCTGACGCTTGTAGACGTCGACGAGCTTCTCGTGCGCGGTGGCGTCGGCCGGCGCGCGCTTGAGCACCTCCTTGAGCGCGACCTCGGCGCGAGAGAGGTTCGGCGCGTGGATGGAGTAGATCTCGGCGAGCTTCTCGTAGAGCGCGCGTTGCTCCGCGGGGTCCGGCGAGAGGCGCGCGAGGCGGACGTACGCGCTCTCCGCCCCCGGCCAGTCCCCCTCCTTCGTGCACACCTCGGCGAGCGCCGCGAGCGCCGACGTGTGGTCGGGCTGGTTCGTGAGCGCGCGCTCGAGGCACTCCTTCGCGCGCCCGAGCTCGCCCATGTCGGCGAGCGCACGCGAGAGCTCCACCTCGAGCACGACTCGCTCGTTGTCGTCGAGCGCGCTCTCGAGCCGCTTCTCGAGGAGGCGCGCGAGCTCGGCATCGAGCTGACGCTCCGCGTAGAGGCCCGAGAGGCGGGTGAACACGTCGGCGTAGCCCACGTCGAGCTCGGAGGCTTGCTCGAGCGCGCTCATGCCCTTCTCGGCGTCCTTCGCCTCTTCGAGCCAGATCCGCGCGGCGTCGTACCACGCGAGCAGCTGGTGCTCCGGGACGCCGCTCGTCCGAGCGAGGCTCTCGCAAGCCTCGGCGGCGCCCTTCGTGTCCCCCGCCCGTGCTCGCACCTCCGCGAGGAAGCCCCACGTGACGACGTCGCCCGGATCTTCCGTCGCCGCCTGTTCGAGGTATCGCTGCGCCTCGTCGACGCGCTCGAGGCGCGCGCACGCCTCGCTCGCGCGAAGGAGCAGCGTCGCGCGCTCGGCCGGGCGCTGTGTGCGCTCGAGGAGCGTGAGCGTCGTCGAGAGCTCGCCGCTGTCGTCGCGCTGGAGGCGCGCGTGGGCGTTGAGGGCGCGGATGCTCCAGAGCGACGCTTCGGGCTGCGTCGCGGCGAGCCGCGCCATGTCGGCGGTGCGCTCCCAGCCGCCGTCGCGCGACTTGATCCGCGCGGCGAGCTGGGCGTGCGCGGTGACCTCGCCGCCGGTCGTGCCGTCGAGGGCGAGGCTGATCTGCTCCGCGACACGCGCGAGCTCCTCGTGTCGCCCGGACGAGACGAGCTCGTGCTCGACGAAGCGGAGGCTGGGCATCCAGCGCGGGTCGTCCTCGAGGATCGCGCGATGCCAGCCGAGCGCCGCGTCGACGTCCTTGCGCCCGAAGGCGTCGAGCTCGGCCAAGCGCTGCCGGGCCTCGCGCCGGGCCGCGGCTTCGGCCCCCGCGTCGTCCGCGACGGCCTGGAGCTCCTCGGACGCGCGGCCCATCTGGCCGAGGTCGAGCTCCGCGCGCTCGGCGACGAGCTTCGCGAGGCCGACGTCGCCGCCGTCGATCGCGAGTCGCGCGGTCCGGAGCGCGGAGGCGGCGTCCCCGCTCCGCTCGTGCTCGAGGGCGGCTTCGGTGAGGAAGATGGCGCGCGTCGTCCCCGAAGCCTTCTCGGCCCGCTTCTCGCGCCAGGTCGCGCGGTCGCGCGGCGGCTCGCTCGCGAGGCGCTCGAAGAGCTCGCGGAGCGCGACGTCGTCGGGCCGCGACGCGTGCGCCTCCTCGAGCCGCGCGCTCGCCCGCTCCGGATCCTTGTCGGCGATGAGCAGCGCCTCTCGGACTGCCTCGAGGGCAGACTCGAGCAGGTCGGTGCTCGCGTACGAGCCACGCTCGTGGATCCAGCGCAGCACCTCGTCGAGGTTCCCCCTCCGGCGCGCGATGCGCTCTGCGAGGAACGAGCCGATGCCGAGCTGGGGGGCGGCCCGGTGGATCTTCTCGAGGATAGCGAGCCGCTCGTCGTCACCGGCGGACTCGCTCCGCGCAAGCGCCTCGAGGCGAAGGATGGCGGACGGGACTCCCTCGGGCATCTCGTCGGCGAGCGCCGTCAGCGCCTTCGCGAGCTCTCCGCGAGGGGTGGCGGCCCTCACGACGACGTCATGGCGAGCGCCCTCGGTGAGCGCCTCGCTCCACGCGCGCGTCGCGTCCTCGGTGTTGCCCGCGCGCTCGGCGACGAGGGCGGCTGCGACGTGACGCTGCCAGGACGTATCCCCCGAGGCAGGGAGGCTCGACAACGCTTCGGTGAGCTCCGGCCAACGGCGGCCGCGGATGGCGAGACCGAGCGCGATCCCCGCCTGGGCGGCGCTCGTCCCGCGCGCGAGCTTACCGAGCGCGGCGTCGACGTCGTCGGCCGGGAGCTTGGCGGCGACGAGCCGGCCGATCTCGGCGAGGGCGCGGGACTCGGCGGTGCCCGAGACGCGCCCGGCGCGCACGCGGGCGGCCGCCTCCCCGTCGAACGGTGAGAACGCCGACACCGCGTCGACGAGCGGGACGAAGTCGTTCGCCCGCGCGAGGGCTTGGAGGTGCGGGGTCGTGTCGAGCCCCGCGAGGGCCGACAGCACGACGCGCTCGGAGGCATCGAAGGCGTCGGGGGCGGCGAGGGAATTCTCGACGAGCTCGCCGTCCGCGAGCTCGATGCCGCGGGCGGCGAGCAGCCTTCGGGCGAGCTCGTCTCCGTCGTTGGAGAGCGAGCGCAGCGCGCGAGCGGAGGCCCGTCGCCCCGCGATCGTCGGTGCCGAGAGCGCGGACGCGAGCCAGAGCGCCGCCTTCGAGAGCGACGGCTCGCTCGCGATCGACGTCAGCGCCTGCGCTGCCGCGACGCCGTCCTGGGCGACGAGCGCTCCGCGTGCACGCCGGAGGCCGTCGCTCACGGGAAACGGGACCGTCTCGGCTTCGGCTCGCTCGTGATCACGCATCCGGAGCGCGGTCGCGATCATCCGGTAGAGCGGGACGAGCTCGGAGTTGTCGGCCAGGTCGAACGCCTTGCTCGCGTACGCCTCCTGCGCGAGCGCGACCGCCGCGAGCGCGGCGTGGGCGCGGACGTCCGACGGGTCGAGCTTGCACGCGCTCTTCCACCGCTCCACGGCGAGGTCGCCCATGCCGGACGTGCGGAGCACGTCGGCGGCGAGCAGGGTCGCGTGGACGCGGGCCGCGGGCGTCGGAGACGACGACGCCTCGGCGTCGAGCGCCGCGACGAGCGCTTCGGGCTCGCGCCCTGCGAGCTGGCGCGCTTGCCGCCATGCGAGGGCGAGCTGGGGGGCGAGATCGCGGGCGTCCTCCGCGAGACCGAGGGCACGAGCCTCGTCCCCGACGAGGGCGTGGAGCTCGCTCACGGTGAGCAGCGCGCGCGCCATGTCCGTGGGATCTTCGAGCGCCCGGGCCTCCTCCTCGAGCCACGCGGCGCGGACGCGGTACGCCTCCGTCGTCGCCTCGTCGAGCCAGCGCGAGACGGGCCGCTCCGCCTCGAACGACTCGGGAGCCTCGACTGCGCGCGCGCGCACGGGAGGCGGCGCGCTCTCGCTCGGCAGACGCGTCGCCGTCTCGGCGTCGGACATCGATCCGGAGCGGGCCGCGGAGACGGGAGCCGCCGCATCGCGGCCGTGGACGACCGTGTCCTGCAAATCCTCGCTCGCGCGCTCGCGCGCGGGGCGGAGGCTCTCTTTGACGATCGTGGGCTCCGGCTCGTCGTCGGCGGGCGCGATCGCCGGCGGGCGCCGCGACTCGGTCACCGAGACCGGGCCCCGTGCAGCCTCGAGCTCGGTCTTCGTCACGACGGGCGCGCCGGAGCCCGCGTGGACGTCGAAGGTCGGCGCGATCCCCGCGGGATCGTGGGCGGCTCGGTGCTCGCCCGACGCGGCGTCGGGCCATGCCGAGCTCACCGCGAGCTCTTCGAGCTGCGCCGCGCTCGCGACCTTCGTCGTCTCCGACGGAGGCTCGGACCCTCGGAGCCGCGGCGGGGCCGAGCCGCGCATCGGCATCGGCGGAGGTGGCACGCTCGGCGACTTCGAGAAGAGCTGGCTGAGGCCGCCGCTCGGGCGACCGGGCGGAGGGGGAGCGGATGGCCTCGCCGACGCCGTCGTCGGGCCGGGCGCGGACGCGCGCGTGGCAGGGGGAGGCGGCGACGCCGCCGTCGCGACGGGAGGCGGCGGAACCGAGGGGAGGCGGAGCTCCGACGGGACCGGCGCGATGACGGTCCCGGTCCCGGAGACGTTGCTGAGCGAGCCCGACGCGGCGGGCAGCGCCGGGGCGCTCGTGGCTCCGACGGCTTCGCCCTCCTCCGGACGCGACGAGACCTCGGCGGCTTCCTTCGCCACTTGCGGCGTGAACGACGTCTTCTCCCACTCGTCGAGCGCGGAGTCCCAGTCGAAGTCGCCGAGATCGAGGGGCTGCTTCGGATCGCTCATGGCTACGGACCCTCGAGGCCGAGCGCGCGCCGGACGTCGAAGTAGGGGCGGGAGAGCACGAAGCGAAAGAGCTCGTGCGCGCGCAGATCGTCCCGCGCGACGGCCGGGAGGCGCTCGATAGGCTCGCTGAACACGTCGGAGAGGACGACGGCGACGTCACCCGATGCGAGCACGGCGATGCGGTTCTGCGAGCTCCGCGCGCGTGTCGCCCAGGTGCGCGCGTCCTGGCCGCTCGCGACGACGGCGCGGCAGAGGGGCTCGATGGTCTTCTTGGTCCTGCCGCTGATGGCCTTGCTCACGAGTCGCTCGACCTCGGCGAGGACGGCGAGCGGCGGGTGCTCGATCGGCACCTTCGTGATCTTGCACGCGGCGACGACGACCGCCGCGATGGTCTGATCATCCCGCCAGCGCGTGATGGTGCTGCCGCGAACGATGCCCAAGAGCTCGCGCGAGACCCGCGCTCGCGTCGTGGGCGAGAGGGGAGCGTTGACGCCCGAGCCGACGATGATCGCCGGCGTGTCGCCGGGCACCCCCTGCACGCCACCAGGATCCTTGCCGCCCACGTAGAGGTCGAAGCTCGGGATGCCGAACGCCTCCGCCCACGTCGCGATCTCGCTCCTCAGCGCGATGCCTGAGCGCGCATCGACCTTGTCCTTCCGCGTGACGCCGAGGGCGGCGGGAAGGGGACCCAGGGCCTCGGCGAGAGTCGGCCCGAGAGCCTGGAAGAGCGAGGCGACCGGTCCGTCGTCGCCCGGCGCGAGCAGCTGGCGGAGGAGCGGCTCGGCGAGGGCGACCTGCGGCACGCGCGGCTTCTTGCTCGAGAGGAGCGCGATCATCTGTTCGCTCGACCCATCGGGGCCGTTCAAGGAGACGCTGCACGAGAGCGCCGCCTGCTCGAGCTGGATGTCGCCGAGCGCATGGCAGATGCGCGCGAGGCGCGCATGGGCGGCGCCGTCGCTCGGTTGCTCGTGGAGATGCATGAGCACCGCGTCGCGGCCCTTCTCGAGGAGGCCTTGCCGCTCGCGAACCGTCCCGTCGAGGGACGTCACGAGATCGAGCGCTTCCCCGTCCGCGGGGGCCTCCTGGAGGAGCTTCCGCGCCGGGACGAAGGCGCCGCGGAGATCGACGAGGCGATCGCGGTGGATCGCGAGCGCGAGCCGCGCCGCTTCGATCCGACCTGCCGGCTCCGGCCGCTCGAGCATGAGCTCCTCGAGGATGGCGGTCGCCTCCTTCCAGGCCCCCGTGCGCGCCGCCGCCCGCGCGAGACGCTCGCGGACGGGCAGGGTGCTGAGCCCCGCACGGTGGAGGTCGAGGAGGACGTCGAGCGCGAGGTCGTGACGCCCGAGCTTGTTCTCGTAGAGGTCGACGGCGGCGACGCCCGCGGTGACGCGGTTCTTCGGCGGCGCCTCGGGCACGCGCGCGAGCTTCGCGAGCTTCTCCGCCGCCTCGGAGAACATGCCGCGGCGAATGAAGATCTCTCCGGTCAGCGCGAGCGCACCGACGTGGTTCTCGTCGAACATGACGACGTGCTCGAGCGCCGCGAGCGCGCCCTCGGGATCGCCCTTCTCCCGGAGCGCGCGGGCCTGCTCCCAGTAGAGCTTCGCGATCTCCTGCGGATCCTCGGTGACCGAGAGGCGCGTGGCCACGAGCGCGAGCACCTTGTCCGAGTCCTTGCGATCCCGCACGCGGCGGAAGAGGCGATCGAAGGCGACCTGTCGCCGCGGATCGCGCGAGAAGCTGGCGTCCAGAGCGGCCTCGGCGCGACCCTCGAACGGGCCTCCGAGCTTCGACCACGCGAGCGCGGCCTGCTCGAGGAACGCCGCGCCGCGCGCGTCGTCGATGCATCGTGCGCCCAGCTGCTCGCACGCGACGGCATACGACTCGTGGCTCTCGAGCGCTTCGGCGGCCGCGCGCATGCCCTCCCACGCGGCGAGGTCCTCGGCGCGTGCGGCGGTGACGGTCCGGAAGATGTCGAGCGCCAGCGACCCGTCGCCCGAGGCGAGGGCGGACCACCCGGCGAGAGCGAGCGCGTCGAGCTCGGACTCGTCCCCGAGAGCGCGGTCGATCTCGCCGAGCGCGGTGGCGCGGCGACGCGGATCGCATCCGGGCGGCGAGAGCTCGAGGTTCGCGAGGCGCGCGACCGGAGAGGAGCCGTTGACGAGCGGATACACACGATGCGGGCGGATGACGGAGTCGAGCAGCGTCGCGCTCGCGTGCATCGCCTCGCGCGCCTCGTCGGAGAGGAGCTCGGCGAGGGCTCTCCGTGGCGGGACCTCCTTGTCGGGCTCGCCCGTCGCGACCGTCGCCGCGAGCCATTCCATCGCGGCCGCGCCGCCGCCCCCTTCGTCGAGCCAGTGCGCGGCAGCCGCCGCGACGTCGTCGCTCGTCGTGACGAGGACGCCCTCCCGCGCGAGCCGGAGCCGCTCCGCGG
>JALHPN010000135.1 GCA_022842465.1 Polyangiaceae bacterium
TGCCCTCCATGCGTGCCCGTCCCGCCCGGCTTCCCGCTCGCCGCGAGGACGACCGCCGCCGTGCCGATCGCGAGCGCCGCGAGGAGGCCGACGCACACCGCCGCCATGTTCCGGACGAGGTCTCCGCGCGGGCGTGCGATGGACGCCGGGGCCTGGGCCTGCATCGCGACCCCTCCGTAGCTGCCCGTGTACACGCCGGGGTAGCTGCCCGTGTAGACGCCGGAGTGGCTGCCGGCGTAGCTCCCGTGGTGGGACGGCGCGTACGTGCCCGAGGCCGCGGACCACGGCGCGCTCGGGTAGTGAGCCTGCGGCGACGCGACGTGAGAGGAGGGCGGCGCCGGGTAGTCGTACGCGGGAGTCTCGTAGCCCGACGCCGGGGCCCATGCGTGCGAGGGCGTCGAGCCCGACGTGTGCCCCGAGAGGACCGCTCGCTCGACGCGTGAGACGAGGTCGCGCGAGAGCACGGGCATCGTTCCGGGCGCCGGGGCGGTGTGGACGCAAGGAACGACGAAGTCCTCTTCTTGGGCGTCGACGTACGCCGAGACAGTGGGGTCGTCCTCGTAGGCGTGGCGGCGCGACATCTTGAGGAGAGCAGCGCCGGGCTGCGCCCCCTCCGTCGTCATGTCGTCTTCGTGGACCGATCGACGGAGCGAGGCAGCGGACGACCGACGTACAGGCGAGCTCGGGCGCATGACCCGAGTCTCCGAGCAAGCCGCGCGCCCGACGCCGCAGGCCGTCGCCCCGCCCCTGGGGCGACGACGATCCCCCGACGCTGCGCACGAGCCTCCCGCGAGACTCCATGGAAAGCCGGAAAGGGCTGGAGGTAGGTGGGTGTCGCCACGCCCCGGACCTCGGATCGTGGTGCACGACACGCGGGGATGACACGCGTCTGCCGCGGCGATCCAGATCACGAACGAAGCGCACATCCGGCCCGATCACGTCGCCGACGCCGCCCCGCGATGGAACCCCGCGGTTCCATCACACTCGAGCCATGTGACGTCGGCGATCACACCGGGCGCTCCGGGTTGGTCATGGAACGTGCAGAGGAGTCTCGACGATGGCACCTGCTGACGTCTCAGGGAGCGCGAAGGTCGCCGGCGAGCTCCTGGGAGAGCGATACCGGCTCGGCCGAGAGCTCGCGCGGGGCGGGATGGGTGTCGTCCACGAGGCCGAGCACACGACCCTCGGTCACCGCGTCGCGGTGAAGTTCCTGAGCGACGACGGCAAGGACGATCCCTCGCGCCCCGCGCGCTTCCTCCGCGAAGCCCGCGCGGCGGCGAGCCTCCAGAGCCCGCACGTCGCGCGCGTCATCGACTTCGGGACGAGCAACGGTCGACCTTTCATCGTGATGGAGCGCCTCGAAGGAGAGGACCTGGCCGCGCTCCTCGACCGGCGCGGACCGGTGGGGGTCGACGAGGCCTTGCTGATGGTGCTGCAGGTCTGCGAGGCGATGAACGAAGCGCACGCGCGCGGCATCGTCCACCGCGACCTCAAGCCCGCGAACGTGTTCGTGACGAAATCCTCCGACGGGATGCCCTTCGTGAAGGTGCTCGACTTCGGCCTCGCAAAGGTCGACGAGAGCGGCCCGTCCGCGTCGCCCTCGCCGCGGACGAGCGCGAACCTCATCTTCGGGACGCCGCAGTACATGTCCCCCGAGCAGCTCAAGAGCTCCTCGAACGTCGACGCGAGGGCCGACGTCTGGTCGATCGGCGTCCTCCTCCATCAGCTCCTCACGGGCGAGCCGCCCTTCGGGGGCACGAACCTCTCGACGGTCATCGCCGCCGTCCTGATGGAGGCGCCGCGGCCCGCATCGTGGATGCGTGGCGACGTCCCGGCGGAGCTCGACGACCTCGTCCTCCGCTGCCTGGAGAAGGACGTCGCGCAGCGCGTGCAGAGCGTCGCCGAGATCGCCCGAGCGCTCTCGTCGATCCAGCGCGCGATGCGCGAGCGAGAGTCGTTCCGAGGTGAGCTCGTCACCCAGCCCCTCGAGCGGACGTCGGAGACGCCGATGGCGTTCACGCCGGACGAGGACGAGGCGCCCGTCTTCCGGATGCCGTCACGCAGCTGGAGCTTCGCCGCCAGCCTCCTGCTCCTGCTCGGGGTCGGGATCTCCGGCGTGAGGGCGAAGCTCGCGAGCGCGCCGCCGGCGATGGCGCCGACCGCCTTCGGCGTGAGCGCCGAGGTGCAAGGCGCGGCTCCGCTCGCGCCGCAGGGTCTCGTCGCGCAGCCGAGCACGCCTTCGGCGATCTTCACGACCACGCACCTCACGCGCACGCCCGACTTCGAGGTCGGTGGGTCGAAGCTCGCCGTGAACCTCGTCGAGGCGCCGCCGCCCCTCGCGGCTCCGCCTCCTCCCACGAAGGAGCGGCCGCGCGCGGCGCCGGTTCGCGCTCCGGCAGCGCCGCGCCCGACCGAGGCCGCGCGTACGAACGCGAACGCGAACGCGAACGCGACGGCGAACGTCACGCCGGAGACGAACGCGGCGGGTGTCACGGTGGTCCGAAAGGTGAAGCTCGGTGGAAAGTGATCTGGAGCCGGCGCTTCCGGCAGGGACGCTCCTCACGGAGCGATATCGAATCGTCCGCAAGATCGGCCGCGGCGGGGCCGGTGAGGTCTACGAAGCCCGGGACGAAGTGCTCCAGCGCGACGTCGCGGTGAAGGTGCTGCGGCCGGGTCCCCACGGCTCGTCGCGCGACGTCGAGCGCCTCCGCCGGGAGGCCCGGGCGGCGGTGGCCCTCCGCCATCCGCACGCGGTCGACGTCCACGATCTCGTCATCGGTCGCGGCGACCAGACGTTCCTCGTGATGGAGCTCCTCGAGGGCCGCACCGTCCGCGAGGTCGTCGCAGACGAGGGACCGTTCTCTCCGGACATGGCCGCCATCGTCGGCGATCAGCTGCTCGACGCGCTCGCCTCGGCGCACGCGCTCGGGCTCGTCCACCGCGACGTGAAGCCGGACAACGTGATGCTCCTCGCCCGGGCGCGACCGGAGGACGCCCCCTTCGTGAAGGTGCTCGACTTCGGCGCTGTGAAGGTGTCGTTCGCGGATCCATGCCTGCCGAAGCTGACCGCCACGAACGTCGTCCTGGGCACCTGGCAGTACGTCGCCCCGGAGCAGGTGCGGGGCCAGGAGATCGACGGGCGAGCGGACGTGTACTCCGTCGGCGCGACGCTGTTCTTCGCGCTCACGGCGCTCCGGCCGCATCAGGCCGCCGACGCCGAGCGCGTGACGTTCGCGATGTCGAACGATCCGACCCCCTCCGTGCGCACGCTGCGTCCGGACGTCGACGAGGAACTGGCGCGCATCATCGACGGCGCGCTCGCGAAGGAGCTCGCCGACCGGTGGAGCTCCGCCGCAGCGATGCGCGTCGCCCTTCGTGCATGGCTCGCGCGCGGACGGCCTGCGATGTCGCCGCGTGGGATGTCGCTCGCGGCGTCGCTGTCGGTGCCGCGCGTCGGTCGCTGGAGGGAACCCGTGCGTGAGGAGAGCGCGAACGACGTCGTGTCCTCCTTCGATCGCGTTCCGACACTGCTCGACGAGGGCGAGGGCGAGGGCTCGATGTCGGGGTCGTTCATGACGCGGCGGATGGATCTCGCGTCGGGATCGGTGCCGTACGTGACGAGCTCCGCAGACGAGCTGCGCACGGTGACGATGCGCGCGTCGTCCCGCGACGTCCCTGTCGCGACCACGCAGCACACGCTCGTGATCGACCCGGCCCTCGTGCACGTCCCCACCCCGCCCGAGACCTTCGCAAAAGCCTTGCCCATGGCGCTCCAGGCGCTCCCGCTCCCCCCCGCGCTCCCGACCGCGCGCGGAGCCACGCGGAGCTCTGCGCCCCTCGCCAAGCAGGTCGCGTCGCGCGCGTTCCTCGTCCTCGGCGGTGCCGTCCTCTTCGTGCTCGGGCTCCTCGGCGGCGGCGTCGTCTTCCGCTGACGGCGGGCCCTGAGCGTCGCGATGTGAATCGTGCGTGAATCGCGCCGGCGAGGCCTTCCGCCGGACCCGCACGACCGCACGTTCCTCGTCCATGCCGATCCCGGTCGTCGTCGCTCCTCTCGCCGTCGCCCTCGGCGGCTCCCTCGCGTACGCCCACGTCCGCGCCGCGAGACGCGCCGGTCTCACCGTCAGCCGGCACACGATGCCGTGGTCCGTCGCGCGGCGAGTCCGCGTCGTCCACCTCACCGATCTGCACGTCGGGCCGACGACGCCCGCGCGGGTCCTCCGCCGCGTCGTCGACGTGGTGACGGGGCTCGACGCGGACCTCGTCGTCATGACGGGCGACTACGTCAACACCTCCGCGCGCCGGCTCGGTCCGCTCACCGACTTCGTGCACGCACTCCCGAAGCCGTGCATCGCGGTCCTCGGCAACCACGATCACTGGACCGATCCGGTGCGCATCGCCGGCGCGCTCGCGCGTGGTGGCGCGGTCGTCCTCCAGAACGCCGTGCATCACGTCGAGGGTCGCGGCTTCGACCTCCCGGTGGTCGGCGTGGACGACGGCCGCTCGCGCCATGCCGACGTCCGGCGCGCGTTCCGGCAGGTCGCGACACCCGAGCGAGCGCTCGTCCTCACGCACGATCCGCGCACGGCCGAGGAGATCGCGGGGCACGGAGCTCCGCTCGTCCTCTCCGGTCACACCCACGGCGGGCAGATCGACGTCCCGCACGTCGTCCCGTTCTTCGCGCGGCTCGCCGGGATGCCCTATCTCCGCGGCTTCCACCGGATCGCCCGGACGGATCTCTACGTGAGCGCTGGGCTCGGGCACGCTCGGAGCGGCTTGCGATCACCGCGCACGGCCCCGGAGATCGCCGTGTTCGACCTCGATCCGCGCGCACGGCGCCGAACGAGCGAGCGGTGCAGCACGCCGCTCGGCGCGCCGCGGCGTTGACGCCGGCTCACTCCGTCGCGGGTACGTCGTCGGACGAGGCGGGGGCAGGCTCGGGCAGAGGCGCCGTCGCCGAGGGAGCGGCAGGCGTCGCCGCGGAGGCCGGCGGCTCTGCCGAAGACGACGTCCGCGTGGACGCCACCGACTCCGCCGTCTCGGGGACGGGTGCACGCGGCGGGTGACCGCTGAGCCGCGCGATCATCGCCGGGACGCCCTCCGTCGACACGCGTGCGAAGAACGTGACCGCGTTGGTCACGTCCTGCTCCGTGAGCGCATGGCCGCCCTCGCGCGCCCTGCTCGCGTGCGGCCACTTCTCGCGCGAGAGCGACGCGTCGAGCCGCATCATCTCGCCGAGGGCGGCGTCGTCGTCGGCCATGAGGAGGAGCATCGGCGACCGAGCCCCCTCCGCGCGCACGGGCTCGACCGGCCCTCCGTGGGCGACCGTGATCGCCGCGAAGGGAGCGAGGGCGCGCGTCGCGATGAGCGCCGCGAAGTAGCCGCCGTTGGAGAAGCCGAGCAGGTACATGGGACCGGTCGCGCCGCGCGAGCGTGCCGCCGCGAGCGCAGGCGCCCACGCGGCGACGGCTCCCGCGCCTCGCTCGGCGACCCGTTCGTTGCTCGGCCAGCAGAACATCTCCGGGACCCGCTCGCAGGCTCCCTCGAGCCCGCGCGGCGCGAGCACGTCGAAGCCTCGCGCCGCCCCTATGCGCGCGACGCGCGCCTGTCGCTCCAGCTCGTCCTTCAGCGTCACGTTCGTGTGGAGCCCATGGAGGTAGACGAGGAGGGGCCGACCGGCGGGCGAGCCCGCGGCGGCGGCGAAGCACGCGCCCCCCGCGACGAGCTCGAGGCCGGCGCCGCAGCTCGGAAAGCTTCCCCCCGAGCCCACGACCTCACCGCCGTCGGCGGCCGGGAGCTCGTCGCGCGTCGTGCCGCGCCTCCTCACGACGAGGATCGCCGTGAGCACGACGACCGCGATCGCGGCGGCGGCGAGGGCGCGGGCGATGTGGTCTCGGGAGGGCACGCTCGAACAACATTACGGCATGCACGCGGACGGCGGACCACGTCGCCGCGTGACGGGCCCCCGGGCCGCTACTGACCGGCGACCCAGGCGGGTCCGACGGGGGAGCCGCCGACCTTGAGCTCGGCCGGGCTCGGGCCGCCCTGGACGCCGCTCGTGTCCGCCGCGGTCGTCCCGGTCCCCTCGTCGAAGTGGTAGAGGCCGACGGTGTTCGCGTCCGTGGCGAAGGGCGCGGAAGGCCGCTGGAAGGCGGCCGTGTAGCGGAGGGTCTTCGAGACGCGGAGCTCGTCGAACGTCCCCTTGTACGAGAGGTACGTCTGCGGATCGGTGTCGTGCTTCTCCGCGCCGATGACGAAGAACGGATCGCTGTTGGTGCAGGGGCCGTTGCACTGGTTGCCGGGCTGCTCACCGTCCGGATAGGACACGTCACCGTCCGGGCCGTCGACCTCCGCGTCGAGCGCGCCGTCGACGAAGATCCAGAGGTGGCCGTCCGTCCGGCGGCGCTCGACGGCGACGTGATGCCACGCGTCGTCGAGCACGGTCTTCGTCCCGCAGAGCGTCCAGTCGAAGCTCGCGTTCTCGCCGGTGACCCCGAAGGCGAGCTTTCCGGCGCCGATCGAGACGCCGAACTTCCGCGGCTTGTTGTAGCGGTCACGGTCGATCATGACGTTGCCGAGGATCCAGTCCGCTCCCGCTCCGCAGTTCAGCGCGGGCGCCGCGTTGTCGGCGGCAGCCGCCTTCATCCAGAACTCGATCGTGAAGTCGGTGGCGCCGACGTCCATCGGCCACGTCCCGGCCGCCTGACCCGGCTGGTCGATGCGGATCTTCACGCGATCTTGATCGAGCGTCCCGTTGCCGTGGAAGCGGAGCGCCTTGCCGAACGTGCTCGGCGGACCGCCGTCGCCCGTGGCGGCGTCCTCCGGCGTCAGCACCGAGCCGTCTGCACCCGATCCTCCGCCGTCGCGCCGCGAGGGGTCGGGCGTGTTCCCGCTGCTTCCGTCGTCGTCGCCCGACGTGTCGCTCCCGCAGGACGGCTGCAGGGCGACGAGCGAGGTGAAGAGGGCGAAGGGAACGACGGTGACGAGGAAGGACTTCACGCGCGTCAGCATAGACGCGTTCGCGCGCTACCGCATCACCGCGACCCTCACGATCTCGGCGCGGTTGGCGACTCCGAGGCGGGCCCGGACCTGGACGAGGAGATTGCGGACCGTGTTCGGCGAGATGCCGAGCGCCGCGCCGATCGCCTCGTTCGTGTGTCCGAGCGCGACGAGGACGACGATCTCGCGCTGCCGCGGGGTGAGACGCTGGTCGACGCACGCGAGGCGTGTGCGGGGGCCGCGGAGCGCTCGCGGAGGGGTGGTCGCCGCGAGCGACGGAGCGAGCGTCTGGAGTAGACCGTCCGAGACCGCGAGGACCGGGAGGACCCTCGCCAGGGTCCGGCGGTCGGCGCCGGTGAACGCGCGAGCGGGAAGGAGGGAACGACGACCGAGGAGGACGACCGACACGATCTGCTCGTGGACCACGAGATGGCCGAGGAGGGCGCTGCCGACTCCGAGCGGCCGCGCGACGTGCCGCGTCCAGGTCTCGCGGCCGCGTGACCCGAGCGGGAAGGCTTCGCGATCGGTGACCGCGCCGCGCTGCTCGAGCGCGAGCTCGCGGAGGCGACCGAGCTCGACGGCGTTCGCATCCCAGCGGCCGAGCCCGGCGGTGAGCGCGCGGAGGTCGAGCCCGACGAGCGCGGCACGGTCGAGCGGGACACGCGGCGAGAGCTCGTGGAAGAGCGCGCGATCGAAGGGGACGAGGCGCGCGAGGATCTCCAGCGCGCGCGCGCGCCACGCCGGCAGGTCCACGCCCGCGGAGAGGGCGAGCGTGAGGAGCCGGGCGCGGGCGCGGCCGACGGAGAGACGGCGCGGAGGGAGCACCGCGGGCTTCATGGTACGAACGTACCATCCTGCGCCGACGGCCGGGTTCCTAGGGTGGACTCCAGGAGGTCGCCATGGAAGAAACGTTCGTCGACGAGGCCCTGTACCCCTTCCGCTCTCGATGGTGGGCGTCTTCGGACGGCAGACAGCACTACGTCGACGAAGGGAGCGGGCGGCCGATCCTCTTCGTCCACGGGACGCCCTCGTGGTCGTTCGAGTGGAGGCACGCGATCGCGTCGCTCCGCGGCGAGGCCCGGTGCATCGCCCTCGACCACCTGGGCTTCGGGCTCTCCGACAAGCCGGCCGACGCGCCGTACCGCCCTCGAGACCATGCGAGGCGGCTGGCTGCGTTCGTGGCGGAGCTCGGGCTCGAGGACGTGCTCCTCGTGGTGCACGACTTCGGCGTCCCGATCGGGATCCCCCTCGCGCTCGAGGGCGGGCGTGTGACGGGGCTCGTGGTGCTCGACGGTTGGATGTGGCCGCACGGCGAGCGACGCGAGATCGCGCGGATGTCGCGGCTCGTGCGCTCGTGGCTCGGGCGCCTCCTCTACCTGCGCTTCAACGCATCGCCGCGGTGGCTCCTGCCGTATGCCTTCGCGGACAGGTCGCGGCTCACCCCCGAGGTGCATCGCCACTATCTCGCTCCGTTTCCCACGCCGGCCTCCCGCATCGCGCCGTGGACGCTCGGGTGTGAGCTCGCAGGCTCGGACGAGCTCTACGCCTCGCTCTGGGCGCGACGCGGCGTGTTGCGTCGCTTACCTTCGTCCATCGTGTGGGGCGCGCGAGACCCGGCCTTCGGGCTCGACTACCTCGCGCGGTGGAGGGAGGCCCTGCCGGAGGCGGAGGTCACCGAGCTGCCCGTGGGTCACTTCCCGCAAGAGGAGGCCCCCGCGGAGGTGACGCGCGTGATCCGGCGCGCCGTAGCGAGACGAGTGCACGCGTCGAGGAGCCCGCGGGGAGGCGAGGTCGACGATCCGCTCTCACCGTAGAGATCCATCGAGCCCGGTCTGAGCTCGCGCGGCTCCGACACAGCACCGTGCCCTTTCGCCCTGATTTGCGGCCCCGGAGCCGTGGCACGCGCGGTGCTCGATGACCACTCGAACAAGGAGCATCTCATGAAGACCCTGACCACGTTCGCCGTCGCCGCTCTCCTCTCGATCGCCACGGGCTGCGCCACGTCCAGGGGCGAGGCCCCCGAGGACGGAGCCGGAGCCGCCGCGCAGAGCGTCGGGGACTCGGTGACCGTGCAGACCGTCGTCGTCGACGAGTCGCGCCCCGCACGCGATGCATCGACGGGCGACCTGATGACGACGTGCGCGATCGAGGGCACGTACCTGCGCGTGTCGGGCATCGCGTCCACCACCGCGGCGAGGGCGCTGAACGACGCGCTCCTTCCGGTGGAGCTCGGGATCCTCGACGAGGGCGGCTGCGAGCGAGCGTTCGTCATCGAGACGAGCACCTCCGTGCTCCTCAACGAGAAGGGGATCCTCAGCGTCACGCGCTCGGGCAACGAGCACTACGCAGGCATGGCGCACACGAACAACACCTTCTACGTGCAGAGCTTCTCCACCACGACCGGGCGCAAGCTGGAGATCGCCGACGTGTTCTCGGACGCGAGCGGGGCAGAGTTCGCCGCGGCGCTGTACGCCGAGCTCCTCAGCGGCACGCCCGAGCAGAAGTCGATGGCCGAGGCGTACGGCGACAGGTTCCGCTCGCAGCCGGACCGGATCTCCTTCGCGCTCACGAAGGAGGGCGTGGAGGTCTGCCTGACCCCCTTCGCCGGCCACGCCGACTTCGCGCTGGCCGCGGAGCCCATCACGCTTCGCTACGCCGATGTGCGTAACATCCTGAGCGCGCGGAGCCCGGCTGCGCCGCTCTGGGACGCCACGGCCACGTCGCCCTGAACCTGCACGTCGCCGCGGGCACGGGTCGCGGCGGCTCGCGAGGTGAGGTCGGGAGCCCTTCGCGGCGGAGTGCGACCGACATCGGAGGAGCTTGTGCGTCACCGTACGAGCGCCCGGCCGCGAGGGCGGAAACGTCTCGCGAGGGTGCGTGCACGACGCCGGAGCGGACCGCGGGGAGCGAGCTCTTCGGGTTGGCTCGTCCCTTGCTCGGCGCCGCGCGCCATGGCCCCTTCCACCGATCGCGCGCGAGGTCCGAGGGCCGTCGTCGACATGATCACGACGATCACCGTCGCGCTCTCCACGCTCGGCGCATGCGACGCGCGACGCGAGGCGGAGGTCGCTCCGTCGTCCGCGTCCGCGTCCGCCGCCGATGCGCCCGAGATCGTGACGCCCACCGTGGCCTGGCCGCCTGCGTCGTCGATCGACGGCGCGACCCTCGCCGAGATGCCCGACGAGGCGCGTGGAGTGGTCGGTCGATCGGTCGTGCCGGTGCTCGCGCCGCGCGACGTCGACCTCGCGACCGCGAAGCTGGTCGTCGGCCCCGAGTTCTGCGCGCTCAGCGTCCGCCACCGCGGCGCCATGGTCGTCGTGCACGGGACGCGCGCCGCGAAGCGGTACGACGGCATCGCTCCGCAGGCTGGCGACAAGGCGCTGCGCGGCGGCAGAGGCTTCGTGACGGAGAACGAGCGCGTGCGGCGCGCGACGTGGATCGAAGGCGGCGTCGCCTATTCGGTCGACGTCGAGTGCGGGGCGCCGGACGACACGCGATGCTCGGAAGAGGGTTACGTCACGGCCCTCGTCGACGGGCTCGTGTACGTCGGGGGAGCGGGACGATGACGCGTCGACTCCTCGCTTCGGCGCTCCTCGGCGTCGCGGTCCTCGGCGTCGCCCTGCCGGTGCGCGCGTTGCCGTCGTTCACGTACGAGCCGCCCGGCAGCCTCAAGCCGGGCTCCGGCTCCGGACGCGTCGACTACCGCGTCTACGCGCCGGGCATGCGCTTCCCGATCGAGTCCGGCCCCGCGTACGCCAACTCGCAGGTCTACATGACCGGCGGCGGCAAGATCCCCGGCACGCACTGCGACCCCGGCAACTTCACGTACCCGTGGCGCGACAACTACTGCGAGACCCGCTCGTGGAGCATGCCGCTGTGCCCCTCCGGAGCGGGGCACCAGGGCCAGGACATCCGCGCGGCGACGTGCAAGAAGGAGGTCCACTGGGTCGTGGCGGTCGCCGACGCGACGGTGACGACCATCGGGTCGTACATCCTCTACCTGACGGCCGACGACGGCACGCGGTACGACTACCTGCACACCGGCAGCATCCAGGTCGCGGTCGGCGATCACGTCACGCGCGGGCAGCGCATCGCGAAGGTGTCGAACGAGTTCGGCGGTACGCCCACGACGGTGCATCTGCACTTCAACGTCATGCAGAACGTGGCCGGCGTCGGCTCCGTCTTCGTGCCTCCCTACATGTCCCTCGTCCGGTCGTACGAGGATCTGCTCGGCCTCTCCGCGGCGAAGCCCGACGCGGGAGCCGTCGCTCCCGACGCGGGAGCTGCCGTCGACGCCGGCGCCGCCGCCGCCGCCGACGACGACGCGTGGTGGGACAACGAGTGGCTCGCGAGAGACCCCCTCGCGATGACGACGACGCCGGAGGAGCCCGCGCAGCCCGAGGCGACCGCCGGATGCGCGACGACGCCCGCGCGCGCGAACGCGCCCGCGAGCGCGATCGAGCTCGCCGCGTTGGCCCTCGCCGTCGCCGCACGCGCGGGACGACGCCGCGCGGGGCCGCCGCGTCGCTCCCCGTGCCCCCCACGCGCGAGCTAGGTCGCTCAGCTCCCGAGCGTGGCGAGCTCGGCCTCGAGGGCCTCCCACTCGGCCATGAGGGCGTCGATCTTCGGGTTCAGCCCCTTCTCTTCGGCCTCGATCTCCGCGACCTTCGCGGGCGGCGTGCGATCGAACCAACCCGCCTCGCACCACATGGCGTGGATCGCGGCCTTCCTCGCCTCGGCGCCTTCGATGGCGCGCACCACTTCGTCCCGCCGAGCGGGGAGCTGCTTCAGCCGATTCGCTCGGCGCTTCTGCTCCTCCCACGAGAGAGGAGCTGCGCCGTCGACGAGAGGCGCGGAGGCCACCGCCCCTGCCGCGGTCGCGGCTCTCTGCTTCTTCGCCTCCAGCGCCACGGCGTCGCCGTCGAGGTGGTCGTCGCCGCAGCGCGCGAGGTACTCCTCGTAGGTCCCCGGGAAGTCGCGGAAGCCCTGGGGCGTCACCTCGAGGATCCGCGTCGCGAGCGCCGACACGAAGGCGCGATCGTGGGACACGAACAGCGCGGTGCCCTCGTACGCCTTCAGCGACTCCACGAGGGCGTCGATCGCTTCGATGTCGAGGTGGTTGGTCGGCTCGTCCAGGACGAGGACGTTGGGCTTCTGGACCATGATCCGGCAGAAGACGAGCCGCGCGGCCTCACCGCCCGACAAGGAACCCACCCTCTTCTTCACGTCGTCGCCGGAGAAGAGCACGCGGCCGAGCGCGCCGCGCACGAACGCCGTCTCCGCGTCCGGCACCGCGTTCCACACCACGTCGAGCGCGGTCACGTCCTCGTCCACGAGCGTCTCGTGGTGATCCTGCGCGAAGTACCCGACCTTCGCCTCGTGGCCCCAGGTCACCTTCCCCGCGTCGGCGTCGAGGTTCCCCGTCACGATCTTGAGGAGCGTCGACTTTCCGAGCCCGTTCGGCCCGATCACCGCGACGCGCTCTCCTCGCCGCACGACCAGCGACACGTCGACGAGGACGCGCTTGTCCCCCGACGCCCCTGCGTACGCCTTGGAGACCTTCGCCACCTCCAGCACCTCGCGCCCGCTCTGCCGCTCGATCGGGAACGCGAACCGCGGCGCCCGACGCGTGCTCGCCTCAAGCTCCTCGACCTCGATCTTCTCGATCTGCTTCAGCCGGCTCTGCGCCTGCCGCGCCTTCGTCGCCTTCGCGCCGAAACGCTCCACCCACGCGCGCTTCTCCGCGACGATCGCCTCCGCCCGCGCGATCTCGGCCTCCTTCCGCTCACGGACGGACGCCTTCTCCTTCACGAAGGCGGCGTAGTTCCCGACGTACGACGTGATCGTCCCGTAGTCGACGTCGAGGATGTGCGTCGCGACGTTGTCGAGGAACCGCTGGTCGTGGGAGATGACGAGCGCGCACCCCTTGTACCCTGCAAGGAACTTCTCGAGCCACCGGATGGACAGGATGTCGAGGTGGTTCGTCGGCTCGTCGAGCAGCAAGACGTCCGGACCGCCGACGAGCACCTGCGCGAGCAGCACGCGGAGCTTGAACCCGCCCGACAGCGTGCTCAGCGGCAGCCGATGCTGCGGCACGGGGATCCCGAGCCCTTCCAGGATCGCGCTCGCCCGCGCCTCGAGCGTGTACCCGTCATGGGTCGCGATGCGGTCCTCGAGCTCGACGAGCCGGGCCGGGTCCGGCGACGCGCTCGCCGCGAGCTCCCGCTGCTCGGCCATCGCCTTCGTGACGAGCTCGTCCCCCGCCATGGCGATCGCGAGGATCTGCTCCGCGTCGTTCAAGAACCGGTCCTGTCGGAGGACGCCGACGCGCGCTCCCTTGTCGATCACGACGGTCCCTTCGCTCGCGGGCTCGTCTCCGCTGACGATCTCGAGGAACGTCGTCTTCCCCGCCCCGTTCGCGCCGACGAGCCCGTAGCGGGACCCCGGCACGAGCTTCAGCGTCACGCCTTCGAACAGGCTGCGCGCGCCGTAGCTCTTGCCGAGGCCGGAGATCGTGATCACGGAAGGCTCACGCGGCGCGAACGGAGCGCGGAACGTCACGGAGCCCGAGGCTCGAGGCGCCCGCCTTCCCGGACTCGTGGTACTCGGCGTCCTGGTTGACGTTCCAGACGTCGTAGACGCGCTTGCCCGCCGCGATGTTCTCGGCCGTCAGCATGGCCGTCATCATCGCGTGGTCCTGGTTGTTGTACTTGTGCATCCCGTTTCGCCCGACGGGATGGAAGGTCGGGAACCGCGCCTCGAGCTCGCTCCGCACCGTCTCGACGTGCTTCGCGTAGTCGTCGTCGTAGACGGGGTAGGCCTTCCGCTGCCGGACGACGCAGCCGTCCTTCACGTCACCGGGCGCCGCGAGCCCCACCTGCGTGAGCTCCCGCGTCGCGAGAAGGACCAGCTCCTCGTCCGTCTTGGCCCAGAGGCCGTCGCCCTCGAAGCAGAAGTACTCGAGCCCGTAGCAGGCCATCTTCGGGTCCGGCACCATCTCCGGCGACCACGACTTGAAGTTCTGGATCCGCCCGACGACGACGCGCGGATCGTGGATGTAGATCCAGTTGTCGTCGAAGAGCTGCTTGTCCTCGAGGATCAGCACCACCGTGAGGAAATCGCGGTACTTGAGCGCCCGCGCCGCCGTGCGCGAAGCCTCGGACAGGCGTGGCGAGAGCGACTCGGCCACCTCGCGGAGCGGAGCGGACGACACCACCGCCCTCGCCTCGAGCACCTCCCGCGAGCCGTCTTCCCGCGCGTACGTGATCTTCCACGTCGCGCGATCGTCGTTCCAGTCCAGGCCGTCCGAGCGGCACCCCATCCGGATCTCACCGCCCTCTGCCTTCACCTTCTCCGCGCAGGCCTCCCAGAGCATGCCCGGCCCCTTCCGCGGATAGCGGAACGAGTCGAGCAGCGTCTTCACGACACCCTTCGTGCCACGCGCCCCGAAGAGCGCGTTCTTGATCGCGGTGCCGAGCGAGAGCCCCTTGATCCGCTGCGCGGCCCAGTCGGCGCTGATCTCGTTGCAGGGCATGCCCCAGACCTTCTCCGTGTACGTCTTGAAGAAGATTTCGAAGAGGCGCGAGCCGAACTCGTTCGTGACCCACTCTTCGTAGTCGCGCGGGCTCGGGTTCGGCAGCGCGCGCGCCTTCGCGTAGCTCACGAGGCAGCGCGCGGCCTCCACCGGCCCGAGCTTGAGGAGCGCCTCCGCCCCCTTCAGCGGGTAGGTGAAGAACTTCCCGTCGTAGTAGATGCGCGACGACCGCGGGCGGACGAGCATGTCGTCCGGCAGGAGCTCGGTCCAGAGATCCTCGACCTCCTTCGCCTTCGAGAAGAAGCGATGACCGCCGATGTCGAAGTGGAAGCCCTTGTAGCGAGCAGTCCGCGAGATGCCCCCGACGTACTCGGGATCGGCCTCGAGGACCACCACGGGGATCCCCTTCTTCCCGAGGAGATACGCCGCCGTCAGGCCGGCAGGGCCGGCACCCAGGATCGCAACGGGCAGCACGGGCGGGGTCTAGCGCCGCCTCCGGGCGCGGTCAAACCCGTAAACCCGCGTCCAGAGACGCGTGGTTGCATCCTCTCGCCACCTCGGATTCCCTGCCGCGACGCTCCTCGATGAAGGCCGACGGAACACTCGACCGACACGGGCCCCCGCTCGCCGTCGCCCTCCTCGCGCTCTACGCCGTGCTCCTCGGCGTCCTCCACGTCGTCCCTCGCTATGACTGCCTCGTCTTCCCTCTCGTCGCGTGGACCGCCTTCGGCCTCCTCGATCGGGCGCCGGCCCCGCGAGCGCTCGTCGCGACCCTCGCGATGGGGCTGCTCTTCGCCTTCGGCGTCCTCACCCATCTCTGGACCACCGGCCATGAGGGGCGCACCGCCGTCCTCGCAGGGATCATCCCCTGGAGCGACGCGGGCCAGTTCCTCTCCGACGCCGAGCGCCTCGTCCACGGCCACTCGATCCTCGAGTCGTCACGCCGTCCGCTCTACGTCGCCGTCCTCGCCGGCGTCCTCCGCGCGACGGGGAACGATCTCCGCGTCGTCCTCGCCCTCGGGGCCGCGCTCTACGGCGTGTCGCTCGGCTACGTCTCCCACGAGGCGCGCCGCGCGCACGGCCGTGTGGCGGGGTTCCTCGTCTTCGTCGTCGCGGCCTTCTGGGTGCGTCGCTTCACGGGCTTCGTCGCCACCGAGGCGGCGAGCTTCCCCCCGGGCGCCGTCGCCTTCGGCCTCCTCCTCCGCGCCGCCGATCTCTCCGTCGCGCGCCCTCGCCGCGCCGCGGCCCTCTTCGGCGGCGGCGTCCTCCTCGTCACGCTCGCCCTCGCCGCGAGGCCCGGCCCCCTGCTCGTCGTCCCCGCCCTCCTCGCGTGGTCTTCGTTCGCCTTCGCCCGCGGACACGCCCGACGCCTCGCCGTCGGGAGCGGCGCCCTCGGCGCCCTCGGCGCCGTCCTCCTCGTGAAGCTCGTCGCCGCGCGCTTCGCGACGGGGGCGACGTTCGGCGACTACCCGAACATCGTGTACGCCCTCCTCCATCGCGGCGATCTCTACACCGCCTTCCACGACCACCCCGAGCTCCTCGCCCTTCCGCCCGAAGCGCGCCCCGCCGCCACGCTCCGCATCCTCACGGCGGACCTGCGCGACGCGCCGTCCCTCGCCGTAGTGGGTCCCTTCGACGCGTTCGCGAGCTTCCTCGCCGGCCCCCACGGTCTCTTCTCCTTCGTGTGGACGAACCCCGACGACCACGTCCTCGAGGACGGTGCCCTCGTCCGGCGCCTCGTGGCCGACGGCGGGATGTTCGCCCCGCTCGGGCACTGGGTCTCCCGGCTCGGCCTGATGAGCCTCGTGAACGCCGCCGTCATGGGCCTCGGCGGCGTGACCTTCGCGCTCGCCACCGTCGTCGCCACCGTCCGCCTCGTTTCGCGGCGGCACGCGCGACGGGTCTCGCTGGTCCTCGCGATCATGATCGCCGTCCTCGCTTCCTCCGTCTTCGCCCCGACGTGGATCGGCGAGGGCATGCAGATGCAGACGGGCGTCTTCGCCTTCGTCCCGTACGCCGTCGCAATCGGCCTCCTCCGCGCGCGGCGGCGGCGGCGCGTCGCGGTCGATCCGGGCGCGAACCGCCTCGTCTTCGCGGGCGCCGTGCTCGTCGTGGTCCCGTGTCTCCTCGTCGCGCTCGTCGCCTTCGCGCCGTGGCCCGAGCCGCCCGCGACCTGCGACGCCGACACCATCACGGCCGAGATCGTCCCGGGCACGCGCGTCCTCGTGGCCGGCCCGGACGCGCCCCCCCTCTCCTCGAACCTCACCTTCCTCCGCGCCCACAACGCGGAGCTCGTCGCCGCCGTCCGCACCGCCGCCCGCCCCGGCGACGCGCTCGCGCTCCTCTACGACGTCTGCGCGCACCACACGCGCGTCGCGTTCGGCCCGCCCGACGCGCTACTCCGCGGTGGAGTGATGCGCGTCACGCCGCGCCCCGAGGAGCCCCAGGTGGTCGTCGTCGGCCGATGAGGGGACGACGCACGCCGTCGTGCGAACGATCCGATCGTGATCGTCGCGATCGTGATCTCTCCCATTCGCGTCTCCGCGCGCCGCCGCGCTTCCTCGCGCGCGCGCGCCGTCCTACTCCGCGCGCATGCGTCGCGCTCCGTTCTCCCCGGTTGTCCCGCTCTCCACGCTGCTCGTCGCGTGCATCCTGCACACGATGCCGGGGTGCGGCTCGGAGCGCGACGGCTACGACGATCCCAACCGCCCCGGCGGCCTCGGCTCGAGCACGGACCCGACGGCCGCCTTCGGCGACGACGGCGGCGGCGCCGCGCTGAACTGCAAGGGGCTGCGCTCGGGGACGAAGAGCAGCGCGGGCTGCGAGTACTACGCCGTCACGCCCGACGTGATCCTCGACGGCGCAGGCGCCTGCTACGCCGCCTTCGTGACGAACACCTGGACGGAGCCCGTCACCGTCGCGGTCGACTACGGCGGCCAGTCCCTCGACGTGACGAAGTTCGCGTACATCCCGAGCGGCAGCGGAAAATCGCTCCAGTACGCGCCGCTCACGACGGGCACGATCCCACCGGGCGAGGTCGCGATCCTCTTCCTCAACCGGAAGCCGGGCGCGCTCCCTCAGTTCGGGCTCGATACGAACTGCCCCAAGGGCGTCACCCCCGCGATCACCGAGGTCGACACCGCGCAACACGGGACCGGCTTCGGGAGAGCGTTCCACATCGTGACCTCCGCAGCGGTCGCGGCGTACGACATCTTCCCGTACGGCGGCGGCCAGAGCGCGATGACCAGCGCGACGCTCCTCCTGCCCGTCACGTCGTGGGACACCAACTACATCGCGGTCGACGGCTACGGCGCCGGCCCGATGGCGCAGCCGTTCATCCAGATCGTCGGTCAGCAGGACGGCACCCAGGTGACGATCAGCGCCTCGAACGACATCGCGGGCGGCGGCGGGATCAACCCGGCGAAGAGGAACTCCCCGACGACCTACTTCGTGAACCGTGGGCAGGTGCTCCAGCTCACCCAGGACGCGCCGCTCATGGGCAGCGTGATCCAGTCGAACGTGCCCGTCGGTCTCTGGGGCGGCAAGACCTCGCTCTCGATCACGAGCTGCTGCGCGGACACCGGACACCAGCAGATCCCGCCCGTGCGCGCGCTCGGCAGCGAGTACGTCGGCGTCCGTTACCGCAACCGCTACGAGGGCCGCGAGGAGGCGCCCCCGTGGCGCATCATGGGCGCCGTCGACGGGACCGAGCTCAGGTGGGAGCCGAGCGCCCCCGCCGGCGCGCCGCTCGCCGTGAACGTGGGTCAGGTCGTCGAGTTCAAGGCGGCGGGCCCCTTCGTCGTGAAGAGCCAGGACGCTCAGCACCCCTTCTACATGTCCGCACACATGACGGGCGCCGGTGAGTTCGACCCCGATCAGAAGGACGGACGGGGCGACCCCGAGTTCGTGAACGTGATCCCGACCGGCGAGTACCTGAGCTCGTACGTCTTCTTCACAGACCCGACCTACTCGGAGACGAACCTCGTCCTCGTCCGCACGCGGAGCAAGGAGGGCGCGTTCGCCGACGTCGAGCTCGACTGCGCCGGCAAGATCGGCGGATGGCAGCCCGTCGGCGCGTTCGAGTGGGCGCGGATCGATCTCGTGCGCGGCAACTTCGAGCCGCAGGGCAAGTGCAACAACGGCCGCCACGAGATCAAGAGCGCGAACCCCTTCGCGCTCACGGTCTGGGGCTGGGGCTCCGCTGCGACCGGTCCGATGCCGCTCCCCGGCAGCTCCTCGGGCACCTTCTACACACAGTACGTGAGCTATGCGTACCCTGGCGGCGCGAACGTGCAGCCGATCAACACCGTCGTCGTTCCGCCCGTGGTGCGTTGAACGGCGAGACGAGGTCGTGCCAACGGTCGACGCCGAGCTCTGCACGGATGAGCTGGTGCATTTTTGCGTCTCGAAGACGATCGAGGTGCCCGAAATCCGACATCACGATCCACATAGAGCTAGAGGACGGGGCTCCCGTTCGTCGGAAAGGTGCTCATGCAGTCGAAGCTCGTCCGTTTCACGTCGCTCTTCGCGCCCGTTGTGGTGCTCTTCGCGCCCGCCTGCGCGCTCCCGGAGGCGTCGCCCGCAGCACAGGTGGAGCTCGACGGCGAGGTCGCCAAGGCGCAGGCGCAGGCCCTCTCCGCGGCCGTGGCGAGCGCGCAGGTGGACGACGGGCTCGCGATCGCCGAGTCGCTCGCCGCGGCCGCCGGCGCCTCGGCGGCGCTCGTCCCCGAGGCGAGGGCGGGCGTCGTCTCGAAGCTCACGCGCACCTCCACCACGTGTGCGTGCGACGTCGCGACGAGGACGTGCACCTTCTCGAAGTGCACGATCGGCGACGCGATCGTGAGCGGGGCGCTCTCGTGGACGGGCGGCACGATCCGTTCGTCGAAGCTCGCCGTCGAGATCCCCCCGACGTCGAGGGTCGTCGGCGCAGGCTACGTCATGGTCGACGCCTCCCTCGTGTACGGAGCCGGGCGAATCGCGGGCTCGCTCCACACGACGGGGAGCGCTGCCGTCGACGCCGTCGTCTACCGCTGGGACTCGACGATCGACGTCAACGACGTCACGTTCACCAGCACCGCGTTCACGGGCGGGAGCATCGACGTGGGGGCGGCGGTCACGATGGACTCCGTCACGACCGGCGCGAGGACGTTCGAGACCTCCGGCGTGGTGGCGCTCCCGTGAAGGACGTCACCGGCCGACGACGCCGGCCCGGATCGCGAGCGGCCAGGCGACGTCGCGGACGAGGCCACGATCGTCTCCCCACGCCTCGGCGAGGGCTCGCTCGAACCGCTCGATCCGTGACGTCGCTTCCGGACCGGATTTCGCGAGCACAGAGAGCCCCGACCACGTGTGCACGTACCCGAGCAGCGCGTCGAGGTCCCAGCGCGCGGTCATGGTGACGGGTGGCACCTGGACCTCCGCGAACGGGAAAGGGAGCGACCGGTACCCCTCGTCGACGAGCTTCCGCTCGGGCGGCCAGTAGCCGTCGAGGTCCCCGAAGTGGAAGGAGGAGAGCACGCCGTCGATCGCCGGGTCGGTCGTGAGGAGGGCGTAGCTCACGAGCGCGACGAGTCCGCCCGGGCGCGAGACGCGTCGCACCTCCGCGTAGAACGCGTCGAGATCGAACCAGTGGGCGGCCTGCGCAGCGACGACGAGATCCACGGACGCATCGCCGAGCCCCGACGCCTCGGCCTTCGCGACGCGATACTCGACGCGAGGATGCTGCGTCGCGTTCGCCACCTGCGACGCGCTCGCGTCGGTCGCGACCACGCGATCGAACCGTGCGGCGAGGAGGAGCGAGAGCTGACCCGAGCCGGCGCCGACGTCGAGCGCCAGCCGCGTCTGCGGCGCGCGATCGGCGAGCGCGTCCGCGAGCGCCTGGGGGTAGACCGGGCGATGCTTCGCGTAGGCCTCCGCGTGTGCAGAGAAGTGATCCTTGAAGGTCATCGGTGCGGCACTCCTCTCGTCTTCTTCGCCAGGTCCGCTTTCGCCTCGCGCGCCCCCTGCGCCGCGAGGGCATCGGCGCGCTCGTTGCCGACGTTCGAGCCGTGCCCGCGCACCCACTCGAAGCGGACGTCGAGCCTCTTCTCGACGATGGCCAGCGCGATGCGCTTCACCTCCGGCGCGACGAGCGGGTCGACGTTGGCGAACGTCGACCTCTGCCAGTCCCCGAGCTTGGTCGCGAGGTTCACGACGAGCGACTGGTTGTCCGCGAAGACGACAGCCGATGCCTCCGCCGGCAGCGCCGCGAGCGCCTCGGCGACGGCGCGGTACTCCATGACCTTCGCGAGCGTCCCGAGCGCCTTGCCGTGGTCCTCGAGCGGCGCCCCGCCGGACGACGCGGGCGGCCTCGCGTGATAGCCCCAACCACCGGGCGCGCCCTCTCCCGCCTTGCAGGAGCCGTCGGTGTAACAGTGCCACTCCGCGCGAGCCATGGTCTGGATCCGACGGTACCTCGACTTCCGTTACCGAGGCGCGTACTTCGCTGACGAGCCGCGCTCCTCACGCCGGGGGCGCGGGCGTCGTGACCGAGCGCAGGTACGTGAGGAGCGCGTCGAGCTCGAGGGGCTTCACGAAGTGCTGATCGAAGCCGTGCGCGAACGCGCGCGCGCGGTCGGCGGGTTGCCCGTAGCCGGTCAACGCCACGATCGTCCGCGGCCGGGACGGTGACCCCGCGAGGCGATCGGCGACCTCGTAGCCGCTCATCAGCGGGAGCCCGATGTCGAGGACCATGACCTCCGGGCGGAAGCGCTCGACCTCCTCGAGCGCGGTCGGCCCGTCGAACGTCGCGACCGCCTCGTATCCGGCGAGGGAGAGCGCCTCGACGGTGAGCTCTGCCGCGTCGACGTTGTCGTCGACGACGAGCACGCGCATCCGGCGGGCGGCGCGCGGCGAGACCGGAGGCACCGTCGGGACCTCGCGCGGCGCGGTCGACTCGTCGGCGAGGGGGAGCTCGAGGACGAACTCGCTCCCGGCGTTCTCGCCGCCGCTGCGCGCCTCGACGCGACCGCCGTGCATCTCGACGAGCTTCCTGACGATCGCAAGGCCCAGGCCGAGGCCTCCCCGCGAGCGCGCGATCGCCTGCGGCGCCTGCACGAACACGTCGAAGACGTGCGGCAGTAGCTCGGGGGCGATGCCGATCCCCTCGTCCGTCACGCCGATCCTCGCGTTGTCGCCGGCGCGCTCCGTCCAGACGCGGATCGGCCGGGAGGTGCTGTACTTCGAGGCGTTCGCGACGAGGTTCACGACGACCTGGCCGAGACGCGCCGCGTCTCCCCAGACGACGAGCTCACCCGAGCGGAGCTCGACCTGAAGCTCCTGGCCCTTCCGGTCGAGGAGGGGCTTCGCCTGCTCGACTGCATCGCGGATGATCGTGGCGACGTCGACGCGCTTCCTGTGGAGCTCGACACGGCCCTGGGTGATCCGCGAGACGTCCATCAAGTCGTCGAGCAGGCGCGACATGTGCTGCACCTGGCGATCGATGACGTCGCGAGCGCGCTCGTCGACGCCCGTGCCGCGCATCTTCATGAGCTGTACGGCAGTGGCGATCGGCGCGAGCGGGTTCCGGAGCTCGTGTCCGAGCATCGCGAGGAACTCGTCTTTCCGCTGGTCCGCGACGCGCGCCCGCTCGAGGGCCTCCTCGGCCTCGCGCCGCGCGCGCGCCTCGGACTGGAAGAGGCGCGAGCGATCGAGCGCCTGGGCGCAGTGCTGGGCGAGGAGGAGGAGGAACGTCCTGTCCGCGTCGCCGAAGGCGCGCGCGCGCTCGAAGCCGAACGCGAGCGTTCCGAGCATGCGATCGCTCACGCGGAGCGGGACGCAGGCAGCGGCGAACTGGAGCCGGCCGCGGGAGGCCTCGACGCGCGCGACCGACTCGGGAAACTGCGCCTGGTAGGAGTCGCGATCCTCCAGCCAGAGGGCGGTCTCGGTGGCGAACGCGACCGAGACCGGCGCGTCTCCCGCGACGGGGAACGCACGGGTCACTTCGTCGAGAGGGCCGACGAAGCCCACGTGACCGACGCGGTGGAGCGTCGTCTGCGTCTCGTCCACGAGCCAGATCCCGGCCGTGTCGGCGTGGATGGCCGACGCGGCGTCGACGAGCAAGGCCGTCGCGACATCCTCGGCGCGGAGGGCCGCCGAGAGTCGCCGCGCGACGAGCTCCAGCGTGCGCGTCTGCTCCGCCGCCTGCTCGGCGGCCGCCCGCGCGCGCCTCTCCGAGTCGAACAGCCTCGCACGCTCGAGGGCCTGGCCGCAGATGTCCGCCACGGCGCTGAAGAAAGTCTTCTCCTCGGCCTCGAACGTGCGCTCGTCGGGGAAGCTGAAGGCGAGCCCGCCGACGACCTTTCCGCGCGCGCGGAAGGGCATCGTCGCGACGGCGTGGAGCGGGATCGTCCGCCGTGCCTCGAGGCCGGGGAACGCGGCGACGAGCGCCTCGAACGTCGCGTACCAGGCCGGCTCGCCGGTGTTGATCGTCCGCACCAGCGGCAGCTCGGTCGCGCGGGGGATCCGCGCGAGCCGGAGCTCGGCGCCTGGCTCGAGGCCCGCGTGCGCGACGAGGACGAGATCGTCCGAAACCGGGTCGACCTCGTACGCCACGCACTGCGACGCGCCCACCGCCTGTACGACCTCGTTCACGAGCACGCTCGCGACGGCGGTGGGCTCGAGCGCGTCGCCGAGACGCCGCGCGAGCTCGAAGAGCACGTCGACGGGCCGCCGCTGCGGCCGCGGCGTCATGCTGGGCGTGAGGCGGTCGGTCGACATCGCGGGCGCAACTGTGGCGATTTTACCCTGCCCGCGATCGCTCGGGAAGCGATCTGGACTGTCAGGTCGAACCGGGCGCCGGCGCCGATCACGCGGGACGAACGAGGCGGCCCAGGGCGACGCGCATCGGCTCCGGCAGCGGCGTCGGACGGCGCGTCCCGCGGTCGACGAAGACGTGCACGAAGAAGCCTGATGCGCAGACCTCGGAGCTCCCCTCGCGGAAGAGCGCGATCTCGTAGCGGACGCTCGTTCGTCCGAGGTGCGCGACGCGCAGGCCGGCGTCCAGATCCTCGGGATACGCCGCAGGCGCGACGAAGCGGCAGCCCGACTCGACGCAGAGACCGATGGCCTCCCCCCGCTCGACGTCGAGCCCCGCCTCCGCGAGGAGGAAGCGATTGATGACGGTGTCGAAGTACGCGTAGTAGACGACGTTGTTCACGTGGCCGTAGACGTCGTTGTCGTTCCAGCGCGTCTGGATACGGAGAAAGTGCACGTACTCGTCGCGGTTCATCGGGCGCCCTCCGCGTGGAGCGCGGCGCGGAAGACCCTGTCGAGGTCGGGTCGCTCCACCCTGCAGGGCGCGTTGTCGAGCAGGCGCCGCTGCACCGCCGTCCCGGCCACGAGCGCGGGGACGTGCTCCTCGCCGAAGCCGATCGCGGCGAGGTCCGGGGGAACCGACGCGGCGCGCATGAGCCCGGACAGCGCGCGCGCGAGGACGTCGCCCGCGTCGGCCCCGGCGGCGCCGCGCGTCTCGGCTCCGAGGAGGCCTGCCGCCTGGAGGTGTCGCTCGGGGCATGCGCTCGCGGTGAAGCGGAACGCCGCCGGCGCGCCGACCACGACGGAGACCCCGTGGGGGACGAGCGGCGCGCCCTCCGGATAGCCGGGCATGTGGAAGCCGTGCCCGAGCCCGGCGACCGCGTAGGCCATCGCGTGCGGGACGTGGACGCCGGCGTTCCCGAACGCCACGCCGGCGAGCGTGGCGGCCCACATCATGCTCTCCCGAGCCTCGCGATCAGCGGCGTCGCGCACCGCGCGGACGAGGAAGGCACCCGCGAGCCGGAGCGCCTCACGGCTGCCGACGTCGCTCCACGCGTTCCTCCCCTGGCTCATCGGCCGTTCGGACGCGCCGCTCGCGCGCGCGCGAGTCCGATGCGGGCGCGCGGTGTACGACTCGAGCGCGTGGCAGAGGACGTCGAAGCCGCTGGCGGCGACCACCCCGGCGGGGAGCGTGTCGGTCGCGTCGGGGTCGACGATCGCCGCCGCCGGCCGGAGCCTTCGGGAGGCGATCCCCGTCTTGGCGTGGAGGGCGAGGACGTCGCACACCGCGATCCCGGTGAGCTCGCTCCCGGTCCCCGACGTGGTCGGACAGGCGACGTGCGGCGGGAGCGGGCCCGGCACGGGCGCGCCGCCGCCGACGGGCGCGTTCACGTAGGTCAGGAAATCGGCGGGGTACGTCGCGTAGAGCGAGGCGGCCTTGCACGTGTCGATGACGGAGCCGCCTCCCACCGAGACGTAGGCGTCGAAGGCGCCGTCCTTCGCGAACGCGGCCGCCGCGAGGAAGGAGGCGTCGGTCGGCTCGATCGCCGCCGCGTCGAACGATGCGACGTCGAACCCCGACGCCGCGAGCGCCGCCCGGGCCGCCTCCACGATCGGGAGCTGCCCGACGACACGATCGGTGAAGAGCGCCACCCGTCGCCCGTCGGGGCACGCCCCTCGCAAGACCTGGCCCACCTCGCGGATCGCCCCGCGGCCGAAGGTGATCGCGGAGCTCTCGATCGTGAAGAGCCCCTCGCCCTCCTCCGACGCCAGCTCGGCCCAGACGTGTGCGCAGGTCACGGCCGCGAGGGTAGCGCGGTTCACACGGTGTTGCCGAACGCAGCGTTCTCGATGTGCGCGTAAGAGCTGGCTGAATCCGGCGTGGAGGCGCGCGTCCATCGGACATGCAGAAGCGCTTCCTCTTCGCTCTCCTCGCCTCCGCCTCCTCCCTCTCCATGGCCTGCGGGTCCCTCTCGGTCGGTGAAGGCCCCGCGACGACGGACGCACCGGCCGACGAGGTGGTCGACGAGAGCGTGGTCGCCGGCAATAACCAGAACGACCGGTCGTCGTCGGTCGAGGGCGAGGACCTCCGCTCGGGCGCGATGGTCGTCTCCCCGAGCGGGCGCTTCATCGTGATGCAGCGCAACACGGACACCGTCCTCTACGACGCGCCCGCCGCGACGTACCACGAGCTCGAGAGCCGGCTCCTCCGCGTGGCCTTCGCGAAGAGCACGGACACCCTCTTCGCGCTGACGGCCGGCGGCGACCTCGTCGCGATCGACGCGAGCACGCGCGCGGTCCGCTGGTCGCTCGCGATCCCCGGCGCGGCGTCGAGCACGATGCTCCGCGTGAGCCCGGACGACGCCGCCCTCGTCCTCGCGACGTCGGCCGGCACCCACGTCGTCGATGCGCGGCGCGGCGCGCTCACGCGCACCGTGAATGCCGCGGCCTCGGCGCGCTACGCCGGCTTCGTCCCGACCGCGGCGCGC
>JALHPN010000136.1 GCA_022842465.1 Polyangiaceae bacterium
CCCCCGGCGTCGGCGCCCCCGTCGGCGCGCGAGGTCGGCGCGGCCCCGGCGTCTCCCGGGGGGCTCTCGCTGGTCTTCGCCGGCGGCGTCGACGACGTCGTCGCGGACTGCGGGCCTGCCGTCGGATCGGGCGGCTGCGAGCGACACGCCAAGAGGACGAACGTCGCGAGCAAGGAGCGAGAGATCGGCCTCTTCACGGCGACGCACTCTGCCGGAGTCGGGCGCGCTTGGAAAGTCCCTGGCGTCGGCTCAGCGGTCGCCGAAGCGCGGCGGCCGCCTCGCGAAGTACGCCTCGACCGCCTCGTGGTGGTCCGGCCCGCTCCAGCCGTCCACGAAGAGCTGGCGCTCGAGGGCGCGAGCGTTCGGGCCGGCGGCGGTCGCCTCGCGGACGAGGCGCTTCATGTCGGCGACGGCCTTCGGGGATGCCTGCGCGACGTCCGATGCCCAGGCGAGCGCGGTCGTCCGGGCGAGCCCGTTCTCGGTCACTTCGTCGACGAGGCCGAGCAGCTTCGCCTGGGCCGCGTCGATCTCGTGGCCCGCGTAGAGGAGGCGCCCCGCGACCCCGACGCCCGCGAGCGCGACCAGCCGCGGGACCGTGCCCCACGCGGTCGTGACCCCCATCCTGGCCTGCTTCAGCTGGAGGCTCGCGCGGAGGTCCGCCACCCGGAGGTCGCAGGCGAGCGCGAGCTCGGCCCCGCCCCCGACCGCGGGCCCGGCCATCGCCGCGATCACCGGGAAGGGGAGCTCGCCGAGGGCGCGGCAGAGGTGGAACCCCATGTCGCTCAAGCGCTCCGCGTCCTGGGGCGTGTTCCGCTCGCGGAGCTCGCGCAGATCGCCGCCGGAGACGAACACGTGCCCCGCCCCCGTGAGGACCGCCGCGCGCACGGTCGTGTCCCGGTTCGCCTCCTCGAAGGCGTCGGCGAGCGCGACCATGGTCGCGTGGTCGAGGGCGTTCTTGGTCGCGGGTCGGTCGACCGTCCAGATGACCACGTGCGACTGCCGCTCGACCGTGACCACGCTCAGCCTCCCGTCCGTGAACGCGGCCGCTTGGTGGCGTCGCTTCCGTGCCGCACGCGCGTGCTCCGGCGCTCTGCGTCGACGACGGCATCGCGGCGCTGGCGCTTGCTCCGCCTCCGCGCGAGGAACTTCTCGGCGTGGTCGATGATCGCTCCGGCCACGTCCGCTCCGCTCGTCCGCTCGATGCCTTCGAGGCCGGGCGAGCTGTTGATCTCGAGGATCTTCGGCCCGTCGCGGCCCTCCAGCATGTCGACGCCCGCCACCTCGAGCCCCATGACCTTCGCCGCGGCGGTCGCCGCGAGGCGGTAGCGCTTCGGGAGCTCGACCCGCGCGCCGAGGCCTCCGCGGTGGAGGTTCGAGCGGAACTCTCCCTTCTTCGCCTGGCGCCGCATCGCTGCGACGACCCGACCGCCGACGACGATGGCGCGGTAGTCCTTGCCCTTCGACTCGGCGATGTACTCCTGGAGGATGATGTCCTGGCCCATCGCCCAGAGCGTCTCGAGGAGCGAGGTCACGGCCTGGGGGGTGTCGGCGATCATCGTGCCTATCCCCTGCGTGCCCTGGTGGAGCTTCACGATCGCGGGCGTCCCGCCGATGAACGCGAGCGCCGCGTCCACCCCGTCCGGTGCGCGTGCGCACACGGTCTTCGGGACGTCGATGTCCTTCTTCGTGAGGAGCTGCATCGCGCGGAGCTTGTCGCGCGAGCGGGCGATGGCGATCGCGTTGTTGAGGACGGGGATCCCCATCATGTCGAACTGCCGCACGACCGCGAGGCCGTAGTTCGTGATCGACGCCCCGATGCGGGGCAGGACGAGGTCGACCGGGGGCAGGAGCGCGTCACGGAGGAACATCGCCGGCCGGCCGCGGGAGATGACGATCTGGAAGTCGAGCGGATCCGCGACGGTGACCTCGTGGCCACGCGCCCGGGCGGCGAGCACGAGGCGGCTCGTCGAGTAGAGGGTCGCGTTGCGAGAGAGGACGAGCAGGCGCATCGGCCGGGACCGCGTGAGCGGAGGTGCAGCTAAGGACACTCCGGCACACGCTACAATGGTCCTGGTCGCGAAAGGCAAAAAGGCGCCACATTACGCAATTTTGGAGCGCGGGTCAGGAACGGCGGAGGGCCCATCCCGCTCTCATGGGGCGCTCCCGCGTCCCGTCCGGCCCGCGGCCGGAGCGCGGCGCCGAAGAGCACCACGAGCACGAGCAGGACACGACGCGTCGGCGCCATGACACGGGCGTCACGCCTCTTTACGAAGGCCGCCTCGCTGGTACGTTTCCGCTGCCATGCCGATCCGGCCCACGCCTCCGACCCGAGCTCCCGTCGCCTCTGACGACGCGCTCGATCTTCCGCCGCTCGACGATACGGGCGACGACGAGACGGCGGAGGCGGAAGACCTCGACGACGATCTCCTCCCCGCGGACGACGGAGGGGACGCGCTCGACGACGCCACGCTGGGCGGCGCGGCCGACGATCTCCTCGAGACGGCGGGGGTCGAGTCGGGCTGGCTGCTCGATGCCGAGGACGCGGCCGCGCTCGACATCGGCGCGATCGACCTCGATACGGGGAACGAGGAGAAGATCCTCGTCGACGACGAGGCGGAGGATACCGCCGAGGAAGATCCGGAGCTCGAGGCTGCCAACGCCTCGACGGGGGTGGACGGAGGCGAGGAGGGGCCCCTCGACGAGGACGAGGAGCTCCGCGAGGAGGACCTCCCCTTGCTCGACGCCGACGACGAGGGGGACGTCGACGACCAGGAGCTCTTCGAGCCCTCTGCCCTCGGCGGCGACGCCGAGCTCCTCTGGGCGGACCGCGCGTGGGTGCGTGTCGCCGCTCCTGGCGTCTCCGTCGGCGCGGACGGCGGCGACGAGGAGATGGAAGACAGCTCCCCGCTGCTCCCTGTCCCGGGCCTCGACCCTGCGCACGCCGCGCGGGACGCGCGCTGGCGATCGCTCGACGAGGGCGGCAGGGTCACGGCGGTGGCGATGGTCCCGGGTGGAAGCGTCATCGTGGCGCTCGCGTCCCCCGACGGGGCGCGCGCCCGTCTGGTCCGCATCAACGAGGACGGCGAAGCACGGATCATCGCGGAGGTCGAGCCGCAGTCGCCCGGCGAGGAAGAGGAAGGGTGCGAGATCGCGTCCCTCCGCTGGGACGCGAGCGAGGGAGTCCTCGTCGCCGCCGGCAGCTTCGGTCGTCACGGGTTCCGCCCCGCCTGAGGCGCCCGGTCGCGTAGGATGAGCCGGCTGACATGCCGGTCATCGTCCAGAAGTACGGGGGCTCTTCGGTCGCAGACGTCCAGAAGATCGCGCACGTCGCCGATCGCGTCGTCGCCGCGAAGCGCGCGGGCAACGACGTCGTCGTCGTCGTCAGCGCGATGGGGAAGACGACCGACGAGCTCATCGGCCTCGCGCGTCGCACGGCGGAGGCGGGCGGCGCGCAGGGGGAGCCGCCCCGCCGCGAGCTCGACATGCTGGTCTCGACGGGCGAGCGCGTGACGATGGCGCTCCTCTCGATCGCCATCCACGCACGCGGCGAGGACGCGATCAGCTTCACCGGGAGTCAATCGGGCATCCTCACGAACGATCGCCACTTCGACGCGCGCATCATCGAGGTCCGCCCGCATCGCATCCAGGACGAGCTCGCGCGCGGGAGGATCGTGATCGTCGCGGGGTACCAGGGGATGAGCTACCGGCGGGAGATCACGACGCTCGGCCGCGGTGGGAGCGACACCACGGCCGTCGCCCTGGCCGCCGCGCTCCAGGCCGAGCGCTGCGAGATCTACAGCGACGTCGACGGCGTCTACTCCGCCGATCCGCGGGTCGTCCCGTCGCCGCTCCACCTCGGGGAGCTCGACCTCGCGACGCTCGCCGAGATGGCGGAGGCCGGCGCGAAGGTCCTGAACGCGCAGGCGGTCGAGTGGGCCCGCCGCGCGAAGATCGCGATCTACGCGCGGAAGACGAGCGATCCGCTCACCGGAGCGCGCGAGACGGTCGCCAGGCCTCGCGAGGACGAGGAGCCCGTCGCCCGCGCGACCGACGACGAGAACAGACCGGTCCGCGCCGTCGTCGGCGCGTCGAACGTCATGGTCCTCGGCGCGCGCCCCGAGGCATTCGGTGTGCTCCTCCGCACCGCGAGCGCCCTCGAGCTCGCGCTCGGCGACGTCGTCGCCATCCCCAGCGGCGTCCTCGTGCACGTCCCGCTCTTGAACGTCCCTGACTGGCAGCGCTGCCTTCGCAAGCTGGAGGCCGAGGTCGGCGACGCCCTCGACGTGATCGGTCCCCGCGCGGTCGTGAGCATCGTCGGCTACGGCCTTACGGCCGCGTCGGGAGCGCTCGCGCGCGCCGTCGCCGTGCTCGCGGAGGTGGCGATCGCGCCGCTCGTCACGACGGCGAGCCCGCTCCGCATCAGCCTCACGCTCCGTGAGGAGGACCTCGGCGCCGCGCAGCGCGCGCTGCACGACGCCTTCGTCAGGTCCCCCCTCGACGTGTGAGCCAGGCGACGACGGCTCGGACGTCGGACGTGGGGGACGGAGGCGCCGAGGCCGGATCGGCCGGGCCGACGAGGAGCACGAGCGCTCGCACCGTCGTCCTCGCCTCGCGCGCGAGCGCGGAGTCGGCGGTGGTCTCTGCGATCACCGCGAGCCTCCGCCAGGTCGCGAGCTGCGCCGGCAGCTGCCCGTCCTCGCCGTGCCACGTCGCGAGGGTGCGGAGCGCGGAGACCTCGTCTCCCGAACCCGCGAACAGGTCCGTGACCGCCTCTCGTCGGAAGCCGAGCGCGCGGCGCACGCGCGCCCGCGCGGCGTAGGCCGGCCGGAGGTCCGGCACCCGCTCGAGCGCCACCGAGTAGACGCGTTCGGCCTCGCGCAGGTCGCCGCCTCGCGTGCGGAGCGCGCCGAGGCCGAGGTAAGCCTCCGCGCACGTCCCGTCGAGGGAGAGCGCTTCCATGTACCGGCGGACGGCGATCTCCTCCTCGCGCACCGCCTCGTGGTGCTGGGCCATGCGAACGAGCTCGAGCGCGCTCGAGGCGCGGGCAGGGGACGCGAGCGAGAGGAGCGCCGCGCAGACACACGCGAGGGCGGGCGAGCGCGGCATCCTCGGAGGATAGCGCGTGTACGATGGCGCCATGCCACGGCTCCTCGATCGCGCGCCATTCCGCGCCCGCGTGGTGGGCGAGGAGCAGGTCCAAAGCCCGCTCTCGAGCAGACCGTGTGCGTTCGCCGTCGTCGAGCTCTGGGCCGGGGACACGCCGGGAGACGCCCTGCGGAGGGTCGCGCGCATGGTGATCGGCGACGTCGTCCAGCTCGCGTCCGACGACGGCCTCCGGGTCGACGTCGTCGTGCGGAGAGCGACCCTCGCGTTCGCCGGCGAGCCTCCCGCGCTCGAGGTCGCGTCGCGTCGGCCGCTCCCGCCCGAGATCGTGGCTCTCCTCACCACCACACGCGCGAGGGTCACGGAGGGGCTGTCGGTCGGAGAGCACGTCGTCCGCGCCGGCGCCTCGGTGCTCGTCACGCCGCCCACGGCGGGAGAGCCCTGGATCCTCGCAGACATCCGCGAGACGGCTGAGGTGTGACCCGAGGCACGATCCGTGAAGGCCCTCTCGTCAACCCAACCGAGGAGCCAGCATGGCCTTGCCGGTCCAGATCACGTTCCGGGACGTTCCCCACTCCGATGCGATCGCCGCGCTCGTCGAGCGTCGCGTCGCAAAGCTCTCGACCTTCTACGACCGCATCGTGCGCTGTCACGTCGTCCTGGAGATGCCGCATCGGCACCAGCGACAGGGCAAGCGCTTTCACGTGCGTGTCGACGTGGCCGTCCCGGGGAAGGAGCTCGTCGTCTCGAAATCGTCGGACGATGACCGCGCAGACCTCTACGCCCTCGTCGACACGGCGCTCGCCGATACCGAGCGCGTCGTGGAGGACCACGCGCGCCTCCGGCAGGTCGACACCAAGGCGCATCACAGGCCGCCGCACGCGAAGGTCGCGCGCGTCTTCCACGATCGGGGGTACGGCTTCCTCGAGGCCGACGACGGCCACGAGGTCTACTTCCACGAGAACAGCGTGATCGGCGGTCGCTTCGGGGAACTTCATCCTGGCGCGAAGGTCCGCTACGCGGAGGAGGACGGCGACAAGGGGCCTCAGGCGAGCACGGTGCACGTCGTCACGACTCACTGAGTCAGCCGCGGGTCACGGCGCCGCGCAGACGACCTCTGCGCGGCATGCCGCGAGCTCGGTCCAGCCGTCGTCGACGGGCGCGTCACACCGTGCGCTGCGGATCGCGGCGAGGCAGTCCTCGAGCCGCCCGAGACTCGACGACGGCGAGCACCTCCACGCGCGGAGACGGGCGGGGACGTCTCGCTCGACCTCCGACACGCACGCGGTGTCGGTCGCCCACCGCGCCTCGCGCCGTCCGACCCGCCCGCATGCCTCGGCGCGCCGGCACAGCTCGACCGCGAGCCGTGCGGCGCGATCGTCGGGCGCGACGCTCGTGACCCGCGCGCCCTCGGGGCTGCCGCTCCGGATCGTGGTGATGCCGCCGCGCGCGTCGTCGTGGTGGGCGCATGCGACCGACCCGCACGCGACGACGAGGAGAGGGGGGATCCGCCGAGCCTTCATGCCCGAGGCGGATGCATCTCCCGCGCCGCTCAGCGGAGCCGCCCGTCGAAGAACGACCAGGCGAGGTCGAGCGACGCGGGCAAGACGGTGTGGTTCCATGCCGTCGGCCAGGACGGGTCGAAGAACCCGTCCTCGCAGAGCACGACGCGCTTTCCCCCGTCGCAACCCTGAAAGCTCCTGCAGCTCGGCGTCACCTGGCTCGCGGAGGGCTCGCCGCGGCAGTGGGCGTGTGCCGCCCAGGCCTTCGCCGCGTCGCGCCCCCACTCGGGGCGCTCGTCCGTGTCGTGGGTCCGCACCGTCACGAAGACGTCCTGCGGCGGGCACGTCTCGTGCGGGTCCGCGCCGTGGTAGCTCGCGTCGCCGATCGCGAACGCGCGGATGGGCGAGGGCGAGCATGCGAGGCGGCTCACGAGCTTACCGCCCCAGCTGAAGCCGAACGCGTAGACGCGGCTCGGATCGAGGCAATAGCGGGCTTCGAGGGCCGCGACGAGACGCTCCACGCGGCGAACGTCGCGGGTGCCGCGGATGTCCCAGTCGGCCTGGACGTCGGGGTACGCCGTGAAGGCTGCCTCTCCGACGTGCTCGTGCACGGGCAGCCAGCTCGCGAAGTGCACCGCATCGTCGCCGTAACCGTGGAAGACGAGGACGAGCGGCAGCGCCTCCGCGGTGTCGGCGCGGCGCGGGCCGTGGACGAGGACCCGCACGCCGTCGGGCAGGGCGAGCCGCACGCCGTCGGCCGACGACGGCACGCCTCGCTCGCATCCCGTCGAGCGGCGGGCCGTGACCGGCGCGAGGGGCGCGTCCTCGATCCGGACCGGCGCCTCGACGAGCCCCCGGATGCGACGGCCCCACCGTCGCCAGGCGAGGAGCGAGAGGGCGACGACGAGCCCGACCGCGCCGAGGACGATGACGCTCCGCCGGATCATGGGCTCAGTCGGGATGCGAAGCGCGCGCCGGGCGTGTGGCGCCGGAGGGAGGGCGGCTCGCGGGCTCGACCCACGCCGGGAGGTCGATCTCGAAGCACGCTCCCCTGCCGGGCGCCGACGTCACGGAGATCCGCCCGCCGTGGCGCTCGACGATCTGGCGAGAGATGTGGAGGCCGAGGCCCATCCCCTCCGAGGCCTTCGTCGAGAAGCCCCGCTCGAACACGCGCGGGAGGACGTCGGGCGGGATGCCGGGCCCATCGTCCGCGACGCGGATGCGGACGCGGTCGCCGGCGCGCTCCGCCGTGACGGTCACGCGCCCCGGCCCCATCGCCTCGCCGGCGTTCTTGAGCAGGTTCACGAACACCTGGGTGAGCTGACGTCCCCGCCCGGGGACGAAGACGTTCTCCACGGTGAGGTCGACCGTGACCCGGCCCTCCCACCGACGCTCCAGGTGCTTCACGGTCGCGCGGAGCTCCTCTCCGACGTCGAAGCGCGCGTCGGGGCCGCGGCTCTCGCGATGAAGCTCGATGAACCAGCCGACGACGCTGCGGATCCGGTCGATCCCGACGCGGATGTCGTCGACCGCAGCTGCGAGCTCGCCGAGGTCTCCCTTCTCGGGCTCCTCCGTCGTCAGGTGCTCGAGGTTGGCGAGGACGAACGCGACGGGGTTGTTGATCTCGTGCTCGAGCTCCCGGAGCGCGTCGTCCAGGACGCGCTCGGCGCCGGCCTCGAGGACCTCGCCGTGGAGCTTCTTCATGTCCTCCATCGCCGAGCGCAGCGCTGCGTTCCGCTCCCGGAGCTCGCGCATCGCGCGGCGGAGATCGGCGGTTCGGAGCTCGACCCGCTGCTCGAGCGACGCGTTGAGATCGCGCATCTCGCGATACCGTCGCTCGAACTCGCGCTCGTTCTCGGCGAGGAGGCGCCGATGCTCCTCGCTCACGCGCGTCATCACGCGGCGCACGCGGAGCAGGTACATCTCACGGCCGATCATCCAGCCGGCGAGCGGGACGGCCGCCCACCAGGGCGTCGGCAAGAGGAGCCAGCCGATCACGGAGGCGATCGTGCAGACCACGAAGGCGATCCACGCGAGGGGGGGCTCGGTCCGGAAGCGGACGTCGTAGGTGCAGCAGGGGGCACCGTCCGCCCAGCAGTGGCTCTCGACGACCTCGGCGGGCGGCAGATCGAAGAGGAGCGGCACACCGTGGAGCACCGCGCGGCCGACGCCGCAGGAGGCCTTCGTGCGCGGAGCGTCAGGTCGGTAGTGGAGCTGCGCGCGGAGCGCGCCGGATCCGGCGGGATAGACCTCGAAGCGGAGGTGGCGCGCGTAGAAGCTCCGAGCCCGATCGAGGTGCCGGTAGAAGAGCTCGGGCGTCACGAGCGCCGAGAGGCTCATCGCCGAGTGGTTGCGCCGGAGCGGGATCGCCCACGTCATCGCGTCGGTCGGGAACGTCTCGCCGAAGCGATCCATGAAGGCCCTCGCGACGCGCTCGAAGGTCGGCAGGGAGACCCACGCGCGAGGATCCAGCGCGGCGTCTCCGCCTGCGCCCGGATCGAGGGCCTCGGCGAGGATGCGCTCGGCCTCTCCGGGAGACGTCTTCGTCGCCGCGTAGTCGCGGAACGTGAGGATGATCTGGGCGCTGACGTCCTCCGATGCGCTCAAGTAGGTCTCCCGAGCCACTCGTGGAGGCGCGCGACGGCGTGGGCACCGGCGAGCGCGGGCGTCATCGCGAAGCGGAGGAAGGCGAGGAGCGGCCGCGGGTACGTCGGCGGGATCTTCACCTCGGGGAGGTCCGCGTGCCCCGCGCTCTCGAGGAGCGACCGCGCCGCCGCGATCGCGGAGGTCACCGCGCCCTCCATGCACGCGAGGTCGATCGGGTTCTTCACGTGGTCGCCCGCGAGCCAGAGGTTCGGGATGCCGGCGGACCTGGGATCCGGCCGGTTCGGCCAGGCGCCGATGGTGTTGATGAAGAGCGGGACGTCGACGTTCGGGTGGAGGACGGTGCTGTCGACGTCCGCGTCGGCGATCGGGAGGTATCGCTTGATCTCGTCGAGGAGAGCCTTCGTCGCGTCCGCCTCCGACACCGATCGGAGGGGCGCGAAGTTGCTCGAGATGAAAGAGAGCTCCATCGGTACCGCGTGGCCGGGCCAGATCTGGGCGACGTCGACGAAGGAGAGCCCGTGCTGGCCGCCGTGGAGGAAGACGTGCTCCTTGGGGATGCCGGGGATCCTGCGGTTCAGACGGACGTGGAGGGCCGCCATGGGCTGGGCCTCGAGCCAGTGCATGTTGCCGAGGGACGGGTCGCGGGCGTAGACCTCGCCCTCCACGAACCGGCGCGCCACCTCGAAGGGCGTGGCGAGGACGAACGCGTCCCCTTCGACAGGGCCCGTCGAGGTGAGCGCCGCCTTCACGCGTCCGCCAGCCATCTCCAGTCCGGTGACCTCCGTGCCGAACCTCACGTCGACACCGTCGCTACGCACGAGCGCGGCGAACGGATCGATGAAGGTCTCCTGGAGGTCGCCCGGGAGGACGGAGAGGAAGGGGGAGGCCTGGCGCATCCAGTAGCTCCCGATCTTCTTCGCCGTCATCGCGCTCATGTCGTAGGACGGGATCGCCGACGCCTTGAGCATGTTCTCCTGGTTCAGCTCGGCGACCTCCTCGGTCATGAACCAGGCCTCGCGCATGATGCCGATCTGGCTGATGCGGTCGAGGAGACGCTTCTCGGAGAGCGAGCGGCTGATGAGGTCGAGGGTCGAGCCGAGGAACAGCACCGTCTGGTACCAGGGCAGGATCCCGTGCCGGAGGTTGTGCACGAGCGCGCGGAGATCGCTCGGGCCCCGGACGCTCACGAGCGCGGGGAACTTCCCCTCCACGACGTAGTGGTAGCGGTCGAAGTCGACGAGCGTGACGCCGAGCTCGCGGAGGATCTCGCGGACGTTCGGGTACCACGTCGGGAACACGTGGTAGCCGTGCTCGACGTTCCGCCCGGCGCGCACCTCGGAACCGGCCTTGCCTCCGAGCCGATGCGTCCGCTCGAGGAGCACCACACGCTCTCCGCGCCGCGCGATCGCGCGCGCGGCGGTCATGCCGGCGAGCCCGCCCCCGATGACGACGACGTCCATCCCTCGTGCTCCTGACCCCCGGAGACTCTCCGAGTGTAGACGAACCGTCGCACGACTCGGTAGCGGTCCGACATCGTGGAAACCACGTAGAGGACGCGAATCCTGGTCCGCGACCGACGCGGTAGCCGTACCAGGTACGAGCGCCAGATGGTATGTGGCGCTGCCGCTCGCGCCTGGCCGCCAGTCTCTCGCTTCGATGTGCAAGAAGGAACCGCCTCCCCGCGAGAGGGGTGTACGTGTGACCAGTGTGTGGGCACCGTCCTCGTTGCGCATTGCCTCGCGCCATGCAGTGCAGCTTCCGAGGGAACAAACTGCTTACGCGCTTACGACGGCAAACCTAACCCTCTCCTGAGCCTGACCATTCATCCGTTCTCGTCCTGGTCCTTCGCGAGGAACGAGGAACGCGGCGATCGCGTCGCGGCGTCGCGGTGTCGCGTGAGATGGTGATCGTTCCCGGCGGTCCTCCCGAAGACTTGCTGGCTGTTGGCTGTAGCCAGCGACTCGGCGAGCCAGAGAGTCGCCTCCTCGATGGTGGGCGCGTCGCTAACCGCGTCGTTGCGCTTCTTGATGCGGCGCTCGAGGAGGACCTGCGCGAGAAGCTCGATCTCCGAAAACTCTGTGTCCGTCCGAACGTCCGAACGTCCGAACGTCCGCGCGAGCAGCGTCAGGCGCTCGACCCGAGAGGCGACTGCGACGAGGACGCACGGCCGACGGTCTCTTCCGCGCACCCGGATGCCGTCAGCATGCGGCCCTACAGAGACCAGATCGCGCCCCGGTGAACAAACAACATGCTCTTAAGCGCCAATCAGACCTCATGCCCCGAGATGGAACCAATGGTGAGCTTCGCTGGGCCACGTGGTTTACGCAGTGCAGTCGACACTAAGGTCAACTCCACATGTCTGCTCCAGGATGCGACGCATTCCGATCGGCTGCCGCCGATCATTCCACATCGTTGAAACAAGCATGCTAAGAAAGGTATCAAGGCTTATGCCCTTGACAAACTTCGTCGCAAAGCTCCGCAACACGTCTTTGCCAGGAAAAATGGCCGACCAAGAGCCATCAGCAAGAGCGCGCTGCAATTCGAGACGGCGCGAGGTTTCGACGACTGTGAGATGAGTCCTCGAAAGTTCTGTCTTCGCTAGCGCCTCAATATTCTTCGCCACCAATGGAATTCGCTCAGCCACGTCGGTCGCGCCACCACTCCCGACGGTAATCAAAGGACGAAGAACGGCATTGGCGTACTGCTCGACACTCTTCCGAGCCAGAGCGTCGACCAGGGCCGCTGCGCACAATTTGAGCTCGTTCAATACGTCACAATCGATCGGAACAAGTGATTGCATCAGGACAAGTTTAGATATTGACGGGAAATCAATTAGGTAGTTCTCAATCGAGTATACGTCCCATGAGGCGCAGTTAGAGAACCCCTCACCGTCAAAGTCACGATCAACAATTGCGAACACCGGCGCAGATAGACCGGCCTGTTTCAGTAGAGTCTGGATGTGTCCCAGCAGTGTCCGTGCGGCCGACTTCGAACCGACCGATAGGATCGTATAGCGTGCCGCAAGCGACGGAAAAAGTGTCGACACGACACGCTTGTCGAACTCCGAGCGTTCGCCTTCGAGGATGAGGACCGGGTTTCCGGCGACAAGTTTGGAGTAGTCGCCAACCAGGTCGCCAATCAGGGCCGTCGCGTCTGAGGCTACGACACGCTTTGCCTGTGTACCGTCGGGAAAGAGCTCGTTGCTGGCAGATCTCAAGAAAAAGACTCCAACGTCGGGCGTCTCAAGCGCTGCGCGGACGACGTGCTCGGAATGAGAGGCCGCGATAATTTGGTTCTGCCCTAGACCGACGCTGTTCTGAAGAAAGCCAATGAGGCGCGCGGCCATTAGCGGATGCAGGTGCAGTTCCGGCTCGTCCAATAGAAGTATACCCGCCTTGGACCGCTGGGAGTGTAGACGGAGGTAACCGAAAATGACCTCGCGCTCGCCACTGCTCAAATCGTCAATATCATGCCTCTTGCCGTTGGAGAGTATGACGTCTGCGACGAAGCCCTTGCCGGCCTCAAATCTGAGTCCACCAAAACGCTTGTTTGGCAAAAAGTATTCAAAGAGCTGAACAATTGCGGTTTCGATATCGGACGACGAGGTCGTGCCGCCGACGAGCAGTTCGTGAGCTCGAATGGACGCAATTTCGGCTTTGAGTCCAGAGAATTTGCCACTGTTTGAGCTGGTCGCGTGATTGCGGAGATGATCTGGGGTTGCCAGCTGAATCGCGTTTGTATTCTCTCGCGGCGGATAAACGCGATTCGCGGAATGGTAGATGACAGCACCCAGGTTGCCTGGGTCCCATACTGAAAACGCAACTTGCAGAAGCTTTGGTGCGGAGACTTGTGGAAAGGATATCTCAGGTGTGATTGTGACTTCTACTTGCTGGTCTGTCGACAAGGCGGACTCAAGCTCTTCGGTAGTCATGACATAGTCACGACGAGCCGCTCCTAGGGCCGACTGTGTCACGCGCCGCTGGTTCGCGGGCGGGCCGGCAGCCCCGCTTGCGTTTCGAAAGGCGAGGCCCTCCGCGAGGGTCGCGTAGTGGAGCCGAAGGTATGCGCGGTCACTCTCCGAGAACGAAAATGTAGCCTTGATCGCGGATCGCTGAGTCCACCGTGTGAGCGGCCGCCGGAGGTCACCGGTAGACGTGACGTTCAGGTTGAGTTCGTTCAGCACCTCTTGGCGGTCGTTTGCATTATCTGCGTACGAACCAACGAGGACCTTCGTGAGCCGGATGGCGTCCATTACAGAGCTCTTTCCGGATCCGTTCTCGCCAGCGAGGACGACGACCCTATCGAGGTTCGTCAGGTTGCAGTTGGCCAACGCCTTGAAGTCGTGAATCGCTAACGTGGTGAGCTTCACACAGCGCCTCCGACCTTCTTGCGTGAGCACTACGGGGTACTGCAGAATGCAAAAAGAAGTCCCCTAGGCGGAGTGCTCGCCTAGGGGACGTTCAGGGAGGCTAGACGCTCAGGAGCAGCCCATGCTGTTGCCGCAGTTGAGGCACTTGTAGCAGGCGCCGTTCCTGACCGTGATGTGCCCGCACACGTCGCAGACGGGCGCATCCCCCATCATCGCGTCGAGCTGCGCGTCGAGCGGGCTCGCCGCCGCCGCGTGGTCGTGCGCGGCGTCGTGCGGTCGACCGGGCGCCTGGGCGCCGTTCGCGCGCTGCTCGAGCGTCTCGGCGTCGGCGGCGCTCCGGGCGAGCGCCTCCGGCGTGTAGGCGAGCGACATCGGGATCTCGGACTCGCTCACGCGGTCCTCCTTCCGGCCGCCGCCCATCATCCCGACGTGCTGCGTGGTGCTCGCCTCGGCCTCGGGCTTCACGTGCGCCAGGTCGTAACGACCGAGGTACTCGCAGCCGAGGACGCGGAAGAGGTAGTCGACGATCGACGTCGAGAACTTCACGTAGGGGTGACCCTCGACCACGCCCTGCGGCTCGAACCGCGTGAACGTGAACTGGTCCACGTACGTCTGGAGCGGCACGCCGTACTGGAGGCCGATCGACACGCTCATCGCGAAGCAGTTCATGAGGGAGCGGAAGGCGGCGCCCTCCTTGTGCATGTCGATGAAGATCTCGCCGAGCGTGCCGTCCTCGTACTGGCCGGTGCGGAGGAAGATCTTGTGGCCGCCGACGCGCGCCTCCTGCGTGAAGCCGACGCGCTTCTTCGGCAGGCGGACGCGGAGGCCCTTCGGACGCGACCCCTGGGGGTTCAGGCCGAGCGTGAGCTGCGTCGGATCCTGCGGCTCGCTCGTCATCGGGATGGGCGCGAGGCCCGGCACGATCGTCTCGGAGAGCTTCGCCTCGAGATCCGGCGTGAGCTTGCGCCCCCACGCGTCCGCCTTCACGGCGTCCTTCGCCTCGGGCTTGTCGTCGTCCTTCTCCTTGGACGTCGTCGAGAGCGGCTGCGAGGCCTTGCACCCGTCGCGGTAGAGCGCGACGGCCTTGAGCCCGAGACGCCAGCCCTCCTCGTAGACCTCGGCGACTTCTTCCACCGTCGCGTCGTTCGGGAGGTTGACGGTCTTCGAGATGGCGCCCGAGAGGAAGGGCTGCACCGCCGCCATCATCTTCACGTGGCTCATCGCCGGGAGGAAGCGCTGACCGGTCTTGCCGCAGCGGTTCGCGCAGTCGAACACCGGGTAGTGCGACGGCTTCAGGTAGGGCGCGCCCTCGATCGTCATGCGACCGATGATGTGGTCGCCCGCCTCGTCGATCTCGGCCTTCGTGAAGCCGAGGTGCTGGAGGAGGCTCCACCCTCGCGCCGAGCGCTGCTCCTTCGAGACGCCGAGGCGCTCGTAAGTGTCTTCGCCGAGGACCCACGACGCGAACGCCTGGTCGAGCTCGAAGACGCCCGAGAGCGCGGCCTCCGCCTTCTGGAGATCCGCGTCGACGAGGCCGCGCTCCTTCAGCGAGCGGCGGTTCACGTTCGGCGCGGCGAGGAGCGTGTTCGTGCCGGTGACGAACGCGACGATCTCCTGGATCTCCGGCGCGCTGTAGCCGAGCTTCTTGAGCGCTGCGGGCACCGACTGGTTCACGATCTTGAAGTAGCCGCCGCCGGCGAGCTTCTTGTACTTCACGAGCGCGAAGTCGGGCTCGACGCCCGTCGTGTCGCAGTCCATGAGGAGGCCGATCGTGCCCGTGGGCGCGAGGACCGTGGACTGCGCGTTGCGGTAGCCGTGCTGCTCGCCGAGGCGAACGGCCAGATCCCAGTCCTCGCACGCCGCCTTGTAGAGATCCGGCGGGCAGAGATCGCGGTGGATCGCGTAGGCCGCGTCGCGGTGCATGTTCATGACGCGAAGCATCGGCTCGCGGTTCTTCGCGAAGCCGTTGAACGCGCCCTTCGACGACGCCATCTCGGCGCTCGTCCGGTACGCGTGGCCGCACATGATCGACGTGATCGCCGCCGAGATCGCGCGCCCCTCGTCCGAGTCGTACGGGACGCCCATCTGCATGAGCATCGAGCCGAGGTTCGCGTAGCCCAGGCCGAGCGGCCGGTAGTCGTGGCTGTTCTTCGCGATCTGACCCGTCGGGTAGCTCGAGAGATCGACGAGGATCTCCTGGGCCATGAAGAAGACGCGGCACGCGTGGCGGAAGCCGTCGACGTCGAACGACTGGCGCCCGTCCCCGTCCTCGCGGAGGAACTTCGTGAGGTTGATCGACGCGAGGTTGCACGCCGTGTCGTCGAGGAACATGTACTCGGAGCACGGGTTCGACGCGTTGATCTTCCCGGAGTTCGGGCACGTGTGCCACCGGTTGATCGTCGTGTCGTACTGCACGCCGGGGTCGGCGCAGCCCCACGCCGCGGCCGCGACCTGGCCCCAGACGTCCTTCGCCTCGTACGTGTCGCAGACCTCACCGGTCGTGCGCATGATCGTCTGCCACTTGCCGCCCGCCTCGACGGCCTTCATGAAGTCGTCCGTCACGCGGATCGAGTTGTTCGAGTTCTGGCCGCTGATGGTGTGGTAGGCCTCGCCGTTGAAGTCGCTCGAGAAGCCCGCCGCGATGAGGGCGTGCGCCTTCTTCTCCTCGCGGACCTTCCAGTTCACGAAGTCGAGGATCTCGGGGTGGTCCATGTCGAGGCAGACCATCTTCGCCGCGCGGCGCGTGGTGCCGCCCGACTTCGTCGCGCCCGCCGCGCGATCGAAGACCTCGAGGAAGCTCATGAGGCCGCTCGAGGTGCCGCCGCCGGAGAGCTTCTCCTGGCGCCCGCGGATCTGGCTGAAGTTCGAGCCCGTGCCCGAGCCGTACTTGAAGAGGCGCGCCTCGTTCTTGATGAGCTCGTAGATGCTCATCAAGTCGTCGTTCGCCGACTGGATGAAGCACGCCGAGCACTGGGGACGCTCGTAGGCGTTCGCCGTCTCCACGACCTTGGACGCCTTCGGGTCCGACCAGTCCCAGGCCCAGTTGCCGCCCGAGCCCGTGATCCCGTACTGGGCCCAGAGCCCGCAGTTGAACCACACCGGCGAGTTGAACGCGCCGATCTGGTGAACCATGAAGAACGAGAGCTCGGCCTCGAACGCGTCCGCGTCGGCCTTGGTCGCGAAGTAGCCGCCGAACTTCTCGCCCGCGTCGCGGATCGTGTGCGCGATGCGGTAGACGACCTGGCGGACGCTCTTCTCGCCCTGCTTCGCGTCGCCGTGGAGGCCGGCCTTGCGGAAGTACTTCGAGATGACGATGTCCGTCGCGAGCTGCGACCAGCCCGACGGGATCTCCGCGCCTTCCATCTTGAAGACGATCGACCCGTCCGGGTTCGTGATCACGCTCGAGCGGCGCTCGTAGACGAGCTCGGTCTTGTCGCCCGTCACCGTCATCCAGCCGGGCGCGCCGCTCTCGAGCGGGTCCGTTCCGGGCCGCGTGAAGACGCGGGCGACGGTCACGCCGCGCGCGCCCTTCGCGACGGTCTTCTTCGGGGCGATCTGCGTGGCGTGGTGGGGGCCGGAGGCCTTGGCCTTGTTCGGACGCGCCTGGCCGTTCTTGTCGGACTTGCTCGGCTTCGCGTCCGCGGTTCCGCGTGCGTGCTTCTCGCCCTTCGCGTGCCTCACGTTCGCTCCCCCTTCACGCATGAGGGCACGCGAGCCGTTTTGCCCGTTCCCCACGCGAGCAGCCGTGCCATGCGAGCCCGTACCGAACGACTGAGCCATGTTCTGCCTCCGATGTGCCCCGAGCGAGTCGAGCTCGCCACGCAGCCGATGCGATCGAAATGTGAGCGCGAGTGCGCGAGTGCGCGAGTGCGCGAACGAGAGCCATGGGCGTCGGAGGTCCGGCGGCCTCTCGTCGTCGAGATGCTGCCGTCCCCTGACCATGGCACCCACACGTACGCCGAGAAAGCCCCTCTTCCTCGGCTTCGAAACCCGAGACGAGCGCCCGTCCGCTCGTCCCGTCCCCGTCGAGAAGAAGCCGGGGAATGCTGTCGTGAACGTCGAGATCCGGACCGAGACCTGAAACCCGAGTCACCCGGGACCCTGAACACCCCGAGCCGGAAGCCCCCGACAGAACGCGAAGGAGGCGAGCAAGGGTCGTGTGTTCAGGGCCATCCGTTCAGGCTTTCCTGTTCAGCTCCTGAGCCCTCCGAGCGCGACAGCGAGCCCTGCTGGACCGGGTTCCAACGGGCGAGAGACGGATCTAACCTCAACATCTTGTGGTGTCCAGAGAATTGCTCCTACTCCATGTGGTACGACATGGACGACAGGCACCCTCCATTCACCCCAGGGTTCCCCTGAACGCCAACCCTTCGAAATGCCTGAACTCCGTTCAGGTACAGCGATCAGCTGGCCAAGAGGTCAGCCCCAACGTGTTCAGGGGTTTCCCACAGGAATCCCCAGCCACGAATCGCGCACGGCACCCCCATGGGTGGGGGTGGGCCACCCAAGGACCACAAGGGGAGGGCCGCGAGGCCGCTACTTCATCCGCCGCGTGTGCGGCGGCTGCGCGTCGGTGTCCGTCGTCGTCGGCGGCGTCTTCAGCATCGCGTCGATCTTCGCGCGCACCTCGGGCGTGAGCTCGAGCGTCGCCGTCTCCTCGTCGTCGTCGTCCTTGGCGCGCGCGATGCGCGTCTGCTTCGTCTGCTCCGCGGGGTCGCCGTCCTCGTCCTTGCTGCGGCTGATGCGGGTCTTCTGCGTCTGCTCCGAGGGATCGTCGACGTCGACGTCGACGTCGACGTCGATCCCGCCGCCGAAGGGGGGCGGCGGAGCCGTGCGATGGGGGCTGTCCGCCGAGGCCTCGTCGGGCGTCTGCGTGGGCCGGTCGGAGGACACCCCGTGAGGCGCGAGGAGATCCGTCACGTTTCGATCCGTGCGCGTCTCCTCCTCGTACGCGTCGAGCGGCACGGACGGCGCAGCCGGGATCGGGACCGCCGCCGCCGAGAACGCTTCGGGCGGCGCGCTCGCGGAGACGGGGATCGACGAGTACGAGGGCGCCGACGGGACCGGCGTGTGCGTCTCGCTGCGATTCGTCGACGGCACCGCCGACGGCGGCGGGGGCGGCGCGGGGGCGGCCGGGGAGGCGTGACGCAGGCTCGGGATCGGCACGATCGGGACCTGCGGGGTCGGGATCGCGCCCGCGCTCACCGCGACGACCGACGCCAGAGCCGCCGATCCGGGAGGATGCGGCTCGGGCGGAGTCGTCTCCGCCGCGACGGTCATCGACGGGCGCGATCCCGCCGTGCGACGACCTCGCTCGAAGACGCCGCGGAGCTCGTCCTGGAGGTCCGCGGCCGTCGCCGGCCGGTTCTCGGGTGAGGCGGCGAGCACGCGCGCGACGAGCGCGTCGAGCTCCGGCGGCACGTCGCTGCGGAAGTCCGCCATCGGCGCGGGCTGTGCTTGCACGATCTGGAGGAGGAGACCGTTGAACGAGGTGGAGACGAACGGCGGCTGCCCCGTCAACGCCTCGTAGAAGATGGCGCCGGCGACGAACAGGTCGCTCGCGGGACCGATGCCCTGCTCGCTGCGCGTCCGCTCCGGCGAGAGATAGTACGGAATCGCGAGCGAGCCGGCGCCGTCGCTCCCACCGAGGACCGAACGCAGCGCGTCCCAGTCCTCCTGGACACGATCGAGCGGCACGAGGCGGGCGAGGCCCACGTCGAGGAGCTTCACGACCGGGCGGCAGCCCCGGCGATGGCAGAGGAAGACGTTCTGCGGTCGGAGATCGCGAAGGACGACGTCGCGCCGGTGCATCGTGTCGAGCGCCGCGAGGACCTGCATCATCACGTCGACGCTCGCGCCGAGCGAGAGCCGCTCGCGCGCGATGCGGGTCGCGAGCGTCTCGCCGGCGAGGCGCTCCATGAGGAAGAAGGGCGCGCCGTCCGGGAGCTGCCCGGCGTCGAACACCTCGCACAGCGCGGGATGCACGACGGACCAGGCCGCGCGCGCCTCGCCGTGGAAGACGCGGAGCAGCGTGTCCATCGCGGCGTACCGGGGCCGCAGCACCTTCATCGCCGCCGGCCGCCCCGTGACGAGGTGCTCGACCGCGAACACCGTCCCCGTGCTGCCCTGGCCGAGCACGGCCTTCACGTGATACCGCTCCGCGACGACGCTGCCGACGAGGATCTCGTCCTCGTTCACCTGCGTGTAGCCGGTCCCGTCGAGACGCGCCCCCGTGACCGGGCACCTCGCCGCGCTGGGCGCATGGGCCTGCCCGCAGTGGGCGCAGCGCGCTCCCTGGACCATGGTCCGGGATCGTACCCGAGCCGCGCCGCGATCACGAGGATCCGGCTCGAGGTCGTCAGCTCGGGAACGCGATCTTCGGCTTCTTGGGGTGCCGCAGATAGAGCAGGGCCGTTCGGCCGAGCACCTGGGCGAGCTCGCTCCCCGTCTTCGAGGCGAGCTCCGAGGCGGCGTCTCTTCGGTCGAGGGGCGCCTCGGTCCCGATCCGCACCTTCACGAGCTCGTGCGCCGCGAGGGCCTCCCGCGTCGCCGCGACGATCGCATCGGTGACGCCCTCTTTGCCGATCTGGACGACCGGGTCGAGATGGTGCCCGAGCCCGCGGAGGTGGCGGAGGGCCTTGCCCGACAGCGGCCCCACGGGCGCCGCGGAAGCGGTCTCTCGCCCCTTGTCGGGCTTGCTGCGCACGTCGCCGGAGCGCTTCGTCACACGCTGGCTCCCGCCGCCCGTTCGCCGCTTCTTCTTCTTGGGGCTGGCCGCCGCCTGTCCGCTCGGGCGCGAACGCCCTCGGGGCTTGCCGTCGCTCGTTCGGAATCCACTCATCGGGTCACCTTCGGCAGGGTACGTAGCACCTTGAACTCCTTTTCGGGGTCGACGACGGTGACGGGGCCGAACGTCGCGAGCTCGGGCGCCACGAGGTCCGCGTCGCCGGCCACGACGACGAGGGCACGGTCCGGCGTGTAGAGCTGGCTCGCTGCCTTCGCGGCGTCCTCGGGCGTCGTCGCTCGGAGCTGCCTCCGATACACGTCCCAGTAGCCCTCCGGCAGGCCGAGCGTCTCCTGGGTCACGACCATGTCGGCGATCGCGCCGATCGTCTCCATGCGCACGGCGAACACATCGCTGAGGTAGCGGCGGGCCGTCTCGGTCTCCGCCGCCGTCGGCGGGACCCGGATCATCCGGTCGACGTTCTCGAGGAGGCCCGTCACCGCCTGCGTCGTCTTGGCCGTCTGCGTCCCCGCGTAGAGGACGAGGGGCTGCACGCCGTGAGCGAGCTCGAGGATCTGCGCGTTCGTTCGGTACGCCAGGGAGCGTTGCTCGCGGACGTCGGTGAAGAGACGGCTCGCGACGCCTCCCCCGAGGACCTGGTTGGCCACGCGGATGCTCGCCCACGCCTCGCTGTTCCGGGGCGGCGCGCTCATGACGACGAACACGTCCGACTGGACGCTCTTCGGACGATGCGCGATCCACACCTTGCGCGCGAGCGGCTGCGGGGGCTGGAAATCGATCGCCGCCGGGTCGCCGCCCTGGAACGTACCGAAGCTCTTCTCGGCGAGCGCCTTCACGGTGGCCTCGTCGACGTCGCCGGCGAGGACGAGCGTCGTCGCCTTCGGCACGTAGAAGCGGCGGTAGAACGCGCGGATCTGGCCGACGTCGACCGAGGCGATCTGGGAAGGGAGCAGCCCGTACGTGCCGTACGGGTGGTTCTTCGGGTAGAGCTCGCGGAAGACGATGACGCTCGCGGTCCACGCGCCGCTCGAGCGTGCCGCGTCCTCCGCGGCGTCGCGCGCGCGGGCCTTCGTCTTCTCGAGCTCGCCGGCGTCGAAGCGCGGCTCGCGCACGATCTGGCCGAGGAGGGAGAGCGCCTCGGGGAGCTGATCCTTCGCGACGGCGAGCGACAGGACGGTCCGATCCTGGTCGACGCCGATCGACAGGTTCGCGCCCATCGTCTCGACGCGGCGGAGGAGCTCGGCGCTCGAGAGCGCGCGGGTCCCGCCGTCCTTCAGGAGCTCGCCCGTGAGCTCGCCGACGCCGGGCACGCCGCCCGACGCGGACCCCGCCTTCACGAGGACGCGGACCTGGACGATCGGGAGCACCTTCGACGTGACGACGGCGAGCGCGACGCCATTGGCGAGCTTGGAGCGTGAGACGGCGGGGAACGGCGACTCCTTCGCCGCGCCGGAGGGCGGGGGAGCCGGCCTCGCCGCGGCCTCGCCGCGTGGCGGCGCCTTCCTGGACCCGTCCCCCACCGGAAGATCGACCTTCTCCGGTCCGTAGGTGGCCGGGGCGGAGCCTCCGCAGGCCGCGAGGGTCACAACGAGCACGAGCGAGCGCTTCACTTCCTGCCTCCCTGCGGCGCGGACGGAGGCGCGGCGACCTCGCGGAGGCCGGGCTTCACTTCGACGAGCGAGCGTCGCGCGGTCGTGAGGTACTTCGCCGTGACGCGCTTCATGTCCTCCGGCGTGACGGCGAGGTAGCGGTCGAGCTCGCCGTTGAGGAGCGACGCGTCACCGCGGTAGACCTCGAGCTCGGCGAGGCGCTGCGCCCGCGCGAAGTTCGACTGCAGGCCGAGGAGGAAGCGCGCACGGATGCGGTTCCGGAGCTTCGTCATGTCCGCCTCGCTCGGCCCGAGCCGCGCGACGTCCGCGATCTGCGTCTCCAGCAGCTTCGTGACGGACGCGACGCTCGCCCCGCTCGCGAGCTTCACGACGACCTGGAACATGTCGGGCCCGCGGAGCCCGTTCGGCTCGGCATCCACCTCGATCGCGAGGCTCCGCTCGCGGACGAGCGCGCGGTGGAGGCGCGAGCTCTCCCCGTCGCCGAGGAGCATGGCGACGAGGGAGAGCGCGTAGTGATCGGGCTCGTGGCTCGGCGGGACGAGCCATCCGGCGAAGATCGCGGGCAGCTTCGCGTGCGAGTCCTCGACGACCGTCGCGCGCGGCGTCGTCTGCTCGGGGACGGGCGGGAGCTCGAGCTTCGGGACGCTCGCCGGCTTGGCGTCGCCGAAGTAGCGGCGGACGAGCGCCATGGCCTCGCTCTCCTCGAAGTCACCGGCGATCGAGAGGACGGCGTTGTTCGGCGCGTAGTACGCGGCGTGGAAGGCGCGCACCCACCCGAGCTCCGCCGCGTCGAGGTCCCGCATCGTGCCGATCGCGGAGTGCTCGTACGGCCAGTAGCCCTGGTAGACGAGCTCCTGGAGGCGGATCGCGGCCGGGACGTACGCGGCGTTCTCGACGCGCATGCGGTACTCCTCCTTGACCACGGCCCGTTGGTTTTCGAAGTTCTTCTGCGAGACGTCGAGCGACTTCATCCGATCGGCCTCGAGGAAGATCGCGAGACCGAGCTCGCTCGACGGGAGCATCTCGAAGTAGTTCGTACGGTCCTCGCTCGTCGTGCCGTTCAGCATGCCGCCGTGGCTCGTGACGAGGCGGAAGTGCTCTCCGCGCGGGACGTTCGCCGAGCCCTGGAACATCATGTGCTCGAAGAGGTGAGCGAAGCCCGAGCGCCCGCGCTCCTCGTTCCGCCCGCCGACGTCGTAGACGACGTCCACCGCCACGGTCGGGCTCGTGTGATCGACCAGCATGACGACGCGGAGGCCGTTCTCGAGCTTCGTCCGCTTCACGTCGAAGCGGAGCGCGCTGCCCTCGGTCTTCGGCGGAGCGGGCTGGGCCGCGGCCGGCGCCGTGACGGCGGCGCACGCGAGGGCGAGCACCGAGGCGATCGCGAGCTTCGACATGGCCCTCTTCTCTACCACGTCGGGCGGGCCGCCGGCGCTCACTCCGCCTGCGCGAGCCGCCGGTGGAGGCTCACGTCGAGCTGGCTCCGCACCATCCGCATGATGCTCTCGCACTCCTCGCTCGTGATGCGAGCACGGAGCATGAACGTTCGCCGCGTCCGACCGAGGAGCTTCTCGCGGGCGCTCGCGACCCAGCGCGCGGCCGTGGCGCGGTGCACCTGGTAGAGGGCACCGAGTTCGTCGACGCCGAGGCCGTCGACGATCTGCTGCTTCAGGAGGAGGCGCTCCTTCGCGTGGAGCGACTCGAGCGCTTCCTGGAACGCCTCGCGGAAGGCCGCGCGATAGGCCGCCTTCATGTACGCGAGCTCCGGATCGTCCGCGCTCGAGCGGGCCTCGAGGACGGCGTCGTCGCTCGGCTGCTCGCGGCCGTCCTTGCGGATCGCCTTGAGGGCGGCGCGCATCGCCGTGACGCGGAGCCATGCCCGGAGGTCGCCCGTGCCGCGGTACTCGGCGATGCGCGGCCCGCGCCCTTCACCGTCGCCCACGAAGACGACCTTGCGGAGCACCTGCTTCACCTCGCCGATCCGGTCGGAGGCGAGCCCCATCTTCCCGAGGGCGGCGGCGACGTCGGGGAACGTCCGCGCCTCGACCGACGCGATCGCGCGCGCGTCGCCGGCGGCGCAGGCGCACGCCGCGAAGAGATCGCAGACCTTCGCGGCCCCGAGGTCCGCGCCGGCGAGTCGCTCGCCGAGCCACCGGGCGAAGCGCGGCGCGTCGACGGAGGTGACCTCCGGCCAGGCGTCCTGGGCACGCGCGTACGCGTCGGTGAGGATCGCCTCCAGGTCGGCCTGTTCGGGCGGTACGTCGGCGATGCCGGCATCGCCGGCCGCACCTCCGGCGAGCAAGAAGGCCTCGGAAAGGGGTCGCGCGTCACCCACCGGGCCACTATACCCTTGAAGGCTCGGCCCTCCGAGCCCGCCAGAGCGAAGACGGATCCCATGGCCTGCCTCGACGAAGACGCCGTGCTCGCCTTCTGCGCGGGGACGCTGCCGTCGTCCGCGCGTGCGCGCGCGGAGGAGCACCTCGCGGGGTGTGACGAGTGCCGTGTCCTCGTCTCCGCCCTCGCGCGGTCGTCGCTCGCGACGCCGCGCTCCGCCGGGGCGCTCGCGGCTCGGCCGTCGGCAGCGACGCCGCTCCTCGGCTCGACCGAGCTCGGCGCCGCGCTCGCAGGGATCCGGATCGCCGAGGGCGGAGACCGCGCGCGTCGCGAGGCCGATCCGCAGGCGACGCAGGGAGCCTTCGGAGCGCGCGGTCTCGACGCGATGGCGCCGACGACGCCCGTGGGGATCGGCGGTCCTTCGCCGGCCTTCGGGCCTCGGGCGAGCTCGGACCGGCCGCCCCCCGTGTCGTCCCCCGTCCAGCCGGGAGAGCTGCTCGCGGGGAAGTTCGTCGTCGAGCGCGTGCTCGGCGCCGGCGGGATGGGCGTGGTCGTCGCGGCCCGTCACCAGCAGCTCGATCAGCGGGTGGCCCTCAAGTTCCTCCTCCCGCAGGCGTGCGACGTCCCCGGCGCCGTCGCGCGGTTCCTCCAGGAGGGGAAGGCCTCGGCGCGCATCTCGAGCGAGCACGTGGGGCGAGTCGTCGACACCGGCGTCCTCGACACGGGCGCGCCGTACCTCGTGATGGAGTACCTCGAAGGTCAGGATCTGGGCCAAGTGCTCGCGGTGCGCAAGCGCCTCCCCTGGCCGGAGGCGGTCGACTTCGTGCTGCAAGCCTGCGAGGCGATCGCGGAGGCGCACGACCTCGGGATCGTCCATCGCGACCTGAAGCCGGCGAACCTCTTCCTGACCCATCGCGCCGACGGGTCGCCGCTCGTCAAGGTGCTCGACTTCGGGATCTCGAAGCTCGAACGCGGGGGCCCACGCGCGCAGCTCACGAGCACGTCGATGCTCATGGGCTCGCCGCGGTACATGTCGCCGGAGCAGATGCTGAGCGCGAAGGACGTCGACGCGCGGACGGACGTCTGGGCGCTCGGGGTGATCCTCTTCGAGCTCGTCACGGGGCGCCCCGTATGGTCCGCGGATACGGTCCAGGGGCTCTGCGCGCTCATCGCGTCGTCGCCGGCGCCGCCGATCCGGGCCGTCGTGCCCGAGGTGCCCGAGGCGCTCGAGGACGCGGTGCTCCGCGCCCTCGTGAAGGTTCGGGATCGACGTCTCGCCTCGGTCGCGGATCTCGCGCGAGCCCTCGCGCCGATCGCGCCACCGCAGTCGCACGTGTCCATCGATCGCGTGCTCCGCGTCGCCGCGCGCGGCGGGCGCGGCTCGGGGAGGCCGTCGCATCCCTCGGCGCCGCCTGCCTACGCGGTCTCGCCGCCGGGAGCGGTCGCCCCGCGGGTGCGGGTCGGTGTCGCGACGGGGCAGTCGACGGGGCAGGGG
>JALHPN010000137.1 GCA_022842465.1 Polyangiaceae bacterium
CCGCGTGACGAGCTCATCGCCGAGCTCGCCGAGCTCGGCGGTACGCCGCCCGCGGTGCTCGCCCATGCGGACCTGATGGATCTCCTCCTCCCGATGATCCGCGCCGACTTGGTCCTCGCCGAGTGGACGACGGCGGCGGCCACCGAGGGCGCTCTCGCGTGCCCCGTGACCGTGCTCCTCGGCCGCGACGACGCGACCGTCGGAGCCGCGGCCGCCGAGGCATGGCGCGCCTCCACGCGCGGGGACTGCACCGTGCGCGAGCTCGACGGTGGGCACTTCTTCGTCGGGACCCATCGCGCGGCCTTGCTCGGGGTGGTGGCCGAGCTCGTGGCGGAGGTCGCCGCCCCAGCGCGTCCGTACCCGTAGAGACGGCGGCGCCGGAGTGCTAGGGATCCGGGCTCGATCATGAGCTCCAAGGCCGCTTCGGACGTCCGCGCGTCGTTCCTCTCCTTCTTCAAGGGCAAGGGCCACGAGGTGTGCGCCTCGGCGCCCCTCGTGCCGCAGAACGATCCGACGCTCATGTTCGTGAACGCGGGGATGGTCCCGTTCAAGGACGTCTTCACGGGGAAGGACCGCCGCCCCTTCACGCGCGCGACCTCGAGCCAGAAGTGCATCCGCATCTCCGGCAAGCACAACGACCTCGAGAACGTCGGCGTGACGGCGCGTCACCACACGTTCTTCGAGATGCTCGGGAATTTTTCCTTCGGCGACTACTTCAAGGACGACGCGATCCCGTTCGCGTGGGAGCTCGTCACGAAGGAGTGGGGCGTCCCGAAGGAGAAGCTCGTCGTCACGGTGTTCGGCGGCGCGGACGGGGTTGCCGCCGACGACGAGGCGCGCGCGATCTGGCGCAAGGTCACGGGCTTCGGGGACGACCGCATCATCGGCATCCCCGGGGTCCCGGGGGACAACTTCTGGCAGATGGGCGAGACGGGCCCGTGCGGGCCCTGCACCGAGCTCCACTTCTTCACCGGCGACGGCGACGCGACGCCCGGCACCTTCGGCGAGGAACCCACGCCCGACGGCAAGGGCTGGATGGAGATCTGGAACCTCGTCTTCATGCAGTTCGACCGGCGCGAGCTCTCGCCTGGTCACTACGAGCTGACGCCGCTCCCGAAGCCCTGCGTCGACACCGGGGCGGGGCTCGAGCGCGTCGCGAGCGTCCTCCAGGGGAAGACGAGCAACTACGACACCGACCTGCTCCGTGCCCTCGTCGAGAAGGCCGCCGACATCGCGAAGAAGCCCTACGGCGCGTCGCAGGCCCCCGACGACGTCTCGATGCGCGTCATCGCGGATCACGCGCGCCTCACGGCGTTCCTCATGGCGGAGGGCATCCTCCCCGATCGCGCAGGGCGCGAGTACGTGCTCCGCCGCGTCATGCGCCGCGCGATCCGTCACGGCCACCGCCTCGGCATCGCGCGCCCGTTCCTCCACGAGGTCGCGCTCGAGGTCGTCGCCCTCATGGGCGACCAGTACCCCGAGCTCCGCGAGCGGAAGGGCCTCATCGCCAGCGCGGCGGAGCAAGAGGAGGTGCGCTTCCGCGAGACGCTCGAGCGCGGGCTCGAGATGGTCGACAAGGAGATCGGCCGCGTCCGGACGCAGGGCGGCGACCCGCGCCTCGGCGGCGAGTTCGTCTTCAAGCTCTACGACACCTTCGGCTTCCCGATGGATCTCACCGAGGTCATCGCGCGGGAGCGCGAGATGGCGATCGACGTCCTCGGCTACGAGAAGGCGATGGCCGAGCAGAAGGCCCGCAGCGAGGGCTCGAAGCTCGGCGACGCGGTGGTCGAGGACGTCTTCCGCCACGCGGTCGAGGCCCTCCGCGCGGCGAACGGCGGGGACGAGAAGGCGGCCGTCCGCTTCACCGGCTACGAGCGCGAGGAGGGGCAGGGGAAGGTCCTCTTCCTCGCCCGCGGCAAAGAGCGCGCGGACACGCCGGCGGACCGCGCCGAGAAGGGCGACAAGGTCGCGATCGTCGTCGACGCGACGCCCTTCTACGGCGAGTCGGGCGGCCAGGTCGGCGATCAGGGCGAGATCCGCACGAAGGACGGCGCGACGGTCCGCATCGACGACACGCAGAAGCCGCTCGCCGGCCTCGTCGTCCACCTCGGTGAGGTCGTCGTCGGGTCGATCGCGGTCGGCGTGCCGGTCGACCTCGAGGTCGACCACGCGCTCCGCACCGCGACGCGCCGGAACCACTCCGCGACGCACCTCCTCCACTGGGCGCTCCGGAAGGTCGTCGGCGACAGCGCCACGCAGAAGGGATCGATGGTCGGCCCCGACCGCCTGCGCTTCGACTACGCGCACGGCAAGGCACTGTCGACCGAGCAGATCCAGGAGATCGAGGACCTCGTGAACGCGAAGGTGCTCGGCGCGGCGCCGATCACGACCGAAGTGCTCCCGATCGAGGAGGCGAAGAAGCGCGGCGCGATGGCGATCTTCGAGGAGAAGTACGGCGACGTCGTCCGCGTCCTCACGATGACGAAGGACTCGGTCGAGCTCTGCGGCGGCACCCACGCGCGCAGCCTCGGCGAGATCGGCCTCTTCAAGATCGTCTCCGACTCGGGCATCGCCGCCGGCGTCCGTCGCATCGAGGCGACGACCGGCATGAACGCGCTCGCCTACGTACGCCGGCTCGAGGACGCGATGAAGCACGCGGGCCGGCTCGTGAAGGCGGGGCCGAGCGACTTGCCCGAGAAGATCGAGAAGCTCCTCGACGACGCGAAGAAGCTCGAGAAGGAGCTCGCCGAGACGAAGCGGAAGCTCGCGTTCGGCGGCGGTGCGGGCGGCGGCTCGAGCGGCGGCAGCGGGCTCGACGAGCTCGCAGCGAAGGCGCGCACGCTCCCCTTCGGCAAGGTCCTGGCCGCGAAGGTGGACGTCGCAGACGGGGCGATGCTCCGCGAGCTCGCGGAGAAGCTACGGGACAAGCTCGGGGACGCGGTCGTCCTCGTCGGCGCGGTCTCCGGCGCGAAGGCGATGCTCGTCTGCACGGTGTCGAAGTCGCTCACCGATCGCTACAAGGCCGGCGACCTGATCCGCCCCGTCGCGCAGACGCTCGGCGGCTCCGGCGGCGGCCGGCCGGACATGGCGCAGGCGGGCGGGACCGAGACCGCGAAGATCGACGAGGCGCTCGAGAAGCTCTACACGCTCGTCGGGTAGCCGGACCCTCACTGCACGAAGACCCTCAGCTCGTAGGAGCACGCGAGCGACGACACGGGCCGGCTGCCCCCGCGCTGCCTCACGCGGATGAAGAGCGTGCCGTCGTCGCTGCTCGTGCCCGAGCACTCGGTGACGGACTCCGCGAGCACTCCCGTGTCGAGCTGGGTGGACCCTCCGACCGTCCTCGCGGGCTCGAGCGCGTCTCCGCGGCATCCTCGCGCCGAGCTCCTCAGATCTCCGACCGTCTCGTAGGCGTCGGCGCCGTACTGGCAGTCGGTCTCGCCGCGTCGCTCGTCGTCGCAGAGAAACCACGTCTGCAACTCGAAGTCTGCCGAGGACACCGCGACGGAGACGATCGGGTTGCCGCCGAGCCCGGTGTCCTTGACGTGCACCTTGAACCAGTCCTCGTCGTCGGTCACGTGGACCGAGAGCGCGAGGACGTCCCGGGACGAGTCGGGATGGTCCGTCATCTCCGGGAGCTCGAACGCGGTCGCCTCCGTGTCGTTGCCCTCGAAGCCATCGGCGGGGCACGAGGTCGGCTCGCCGGGCGGCGCGGGCGACACGGTGCAACCGGCCGACGCCGAGATCAGGAGCGCCGAGGCCGAGAAGAGAAGCGACTTTCGCATGGATCGCGGGTCAGGCAAGAAGCGCTCCCCTGCGCGGCGAGAGGATTCGGGGGGCACGCGGTGTCCCTCCGCCGTCCGCGTGTGACCGAGCGTTCGCGTCGCGTGCCTCCACGGTCGCCGGCGTGCCACGGAGTCGTCACGGGCGCTCCTGGATCCCGATGCTAGATGCCTTCGCACACTGTCTCACATGTCGTTCAACAGAAGGAAGATCATGGCCAGCCCCTGCGCACGTCCGTCCGCCGCCGTTCTAGGCACGTTCCTTCCCGCGGTCTTCGCGAGCCTCCTCGTGGGCTGCGCCGCAGATCCGTCGGCCGCGACGGCCGCCGAGCCGGCGACCACCGAAGACGACCTGACGCGCGCCGAGTGCCGCGGCCCCCGGGGAGAGACCGAGCCGGCGTGCCGCGTCGAGGGCGTCGTCGAGCGTCAGGTCACAGCCGAGTTCGACCCGTTCGTCGTCGGGGACGCGTGCGTCACGTTCGTGAAGGTCGGCGCCCGCCGCTACGGCCTCGTGCGCGACGTCGAGGCGTGCCCTGACGAGTCGCGCTTCGAGAACGGAAATGTGAAGGTCTCCTTCTCCAAGGGCGCGCTCACGCTCGTCGCGCGCGAGCGCTCGCGCGTGCTGAAGGGGTTCGACGGCGGCGTGACCTACTACGACTTCACGGGCGAGCTCCGCATCCAGGCGCCGCCGCCGCCGACGACTCCCGCCGAGTTCGACGCCCTCTCCGGTGACGAGAAGTACGAGCTGCTCTACGACGGCAACGACACGTGGGCGAACCTCCGTGAAGGCTTCTCCGAGAAGGCCATCCGCATCGTCGACGAGCTCGACGGGGCGACGGAACAGAAGGCGCTCTCCGCCTACTACGCGATGCGCTCCGAGGCCTTCCAGAACGGCGGCGACAAGCCGGAGGTCGTCGCGATCCAGAAGGGCGGCGTCACGTGGGCCTACGCCATCCACATCAGCGGGCGTTCGTTCGGCAACTGGTGGAGCACGTCGGTCTACGATCGGTCCTTCGAGTCGATCGGCGGGTTCGGCGGCTCGGACTGACCGAGCTCTCTGGCCCAGGCGAGCGACGATGCTCACCTGCAGAGACCGAGGGCCGGGTGTGCTCTGCACAGCGCGGCTAGCGCCGGCGTGAGTCGCTGGACGTCCTCGCTGCAGTCGGGCCCCCTGCACGCGGCATTCACGACGTTGCAGCTGCCTCGACGGACATAGTCGTCGCCGCTGCCTCGCACCAGGATGCCGACCAGAGAGAGCGTGTCGGCATCGAAGACGCCGGAGCCGGAGTTGCCCTCGAACGTGTCGGTGTTCGCGGTGAAGTAGTCGGGCTTCGCGGCGCGAGGATCGAGGACCCTCCCGGTCGCCTCGATCTTCAGCGGCAGGCCCGACGGCGCTCCGGCGACGATGAGCCTCTGCCCTCTCGCAGGGCTGGCGCCCGGGCGCGGACGGATGGGCGCGTAGCCGACCGCGGGCCGGTCGAGCCGCAGGATGGCGTAGTCGTGCGTCGTCGCCGCGTCCGCGTCGTCGTTCGCGTAGGCCAAGAGCTCGGCGCACGCGAAGACGTCGTCCCGGGTGATGCGCGCCAGCGTGTCCTCGGCCTCGTAGAAGTAGTTGAAGGCGAGCTTCGTCCTCCGGCACACGGTCGCCGGGGTCGCGCCGCCCTCGTCGTCGAAGCAGTGGCCGGCGGTCAGGACGAGATCCTCGGCGATGAGTGTGCCGCTGCAGCTCGCGGCCGCCGGCTGCTCCGCGAATCGCTGTCCTCGGCAGAGGCCCTCCGCCTCGCCGAGCGTCCTCGGCGCGACCTTCACGTCGCTCGGGTTCGAGACGTCGAGGTCGCCGCTGTCGAAGAGGGCGACCACCGATCTCCGGGCGATCGCGGCGAGGTCGGGCTTGGCCGCATACACGTCCGTGCGCCCGTCCTCTCCGTAGACGATGGGCGACTCGGCGACGCCCGCGAGGTCCTCGCCCTCGGCGGAGCAGGCGACGGCGGTCAGTCCGACGAGGAGCCCGAGGAGTCGTAGGCGCATCCTCGGACGGAGAGCACGTCCCCGACCACCCGAGCGCACGCGAGCACACCTCGGTCTTTTCAGGCACTTGGCGCCCGCGTCGCCCGAGACGTCGCCGTGCGCTGGATCGCAGGCGATCGGATCGTCTCCGCCGCGCTCGGCGGCGTCAGCGCGCCTTCTTGCGGATCGGCGTGAAGCGTCGACCGTCGCTCCGCGCGAGGCTCGTCGGACCGAGCGTCGAGAGCGTGATCACCTTCTCCTCGGCGACCTCGCCGCAACGCGACTCCTGGAGGATGCGGGCCTGGTTCGCGGCGCGGTCGACCCAGCCGCCGAACAGCATGACGTGCCCGCGGGTGTTGAGCGCGTCGCCCGGCGCGAGGTCGTCGACCGTGATCACCTCGCTGTAGCGCGTGTCGAACGGCGCGAGGCCGGCGGTGGACGCTCCGGGCGCCGGGAGGCCCCACGACCAGGACACGAAGCCGGAGCAGTCGCTCCGGTAGGCGTCCCACGCGGGCGTCCGCGATCTCCCCGACCTCACGCACGTGCCGCCGCAGATCACGTCCGCTCCGCCGTTGGGGCCACCGCAGTACGGCATCGCGACGTCGATCCAGAGGCGCGCCCGCTCGAGCGCCGTCGTCGCCGCCGCCGCGTCGCGCGGAGGAGCGACGCCGGGCGCGGCGGGAGGCGGGGCGACGTCGTCATCGTCGGCGGGGGCGTCCTCGCCGGGATCGGCTCCTTCGACCCAGGACCGCGCCACGCGCCCCTGCCCGTTCGTGAGCTGGGATGGATCTTCCGAGCACCCCCAGGCGACGGAAGAGAGCGCGAAAACGACGAGGAAGCGTGCGCATGCCATCACGACGAGCGCCGGTCGTTCACGGATCGTGCCGTGAGGACGGCGTCGCGTTGGCGAAGGCGGGAGCCCTTGTCTTCCGCCGCCCGCCGCGCTCGAGTGTGCCGCCGTCGTGGGTCGCTCCGTCTCGTCGCTCGTCGTTTCGCTGACGCTCCTCGCCGCATCCGAGGCACGCGCGCAAGTCAACGTCGAGCGGCTCCGCGTGGATCTCCGCAAGACGCCCGCGACGGCCACGCTCGAGGGCAGCTTCACGGGCCGCACCGGGAACGTCGAGAGCGTCGTGGTCGGCGCGTCCGCCTTCGGTGGCGCGCAGCTCGGCCGGCACCGTTTCTTCGCGTCGGCGCAGGCGGACTACGCGCGCTTCGGCGCGAGGACCAACGTCTCGAAGAGCTTCATCCACGTCCGGCACAACTTCGCGCTCACGCCGGTCCTCCTCACGGAGGTGTTCGGGCAGCAGCAGCAGGACAAGTTCCAGCGGCTCCTCCTCCGCGAGCTGGTGGGCCTCGGTCCGCGCGTGCTCCTCGCCGACGAGGAGCGCGTTCGCGTCGCCCTCGGCACGGCGTACATGTTCGAGTACGAGCGCATCGACGCGCCGGCGGGCGCTCCCGACGAGCGCATCACGTTCGCGCACCGGTGGAGCTCGTACGTGAGCACGACGTGGAGCCCCGACGGCCGCGTGCGCGCGCTGGCGACGGTCTACGTGCAGCCGCGGTTTGCAGCCTTCGAGGACGTCCGGCTGCTCTTCGAGGCCGCGCTCACGACGGAGATCGTGGACCGACTCGGCGTGAAGGTGCTCGCGACGATGCGCCACGACAGCTTGCCGCCGACGTCTGTGAAGCGGACGGATCTCGAGATCAAGAACGCGATCACGCTCCGCTTCTGACGTTAGCCTCGACGCGCGAGAGCCACGCCGTTCGGTCGGCGCGGTAGAGGACGTGCCGCCGGAGCGGGTGCCCCTCGGCGAGCGACGGGTGGTCGAAGTCGCCGGCCTCGTCATGGATCATCCCGATCGCCTCCATCACGCGCCGCGATCGGACGTTCCTCGGCACCGTGAACGCGACGACCTCGGAGACGGCGAGCTCGCCGAACGCGGCCTCTAGGCACGCGAGCGCCGCCTCGCGTGCGATGCCTCGCCCCCATGTCGCGCGGGACAGGCGCCAGCCGATCTCGACCGGCGGCGACGTGAGCGATCGGAAGGGGGACGCCCACGCGGGGCGGTGGAGGCCGACGAAGCCGGCGAACCGAACGTCCTCCGCCGGCACGTCGACCGCCAGGAAACCGATGCCGTTCGCGTCGAGCGCCGCGCGGATCCGCCCGGCCGACGCGTCGCTCTCGGGACGCGTCATCGTCGACGGGAAGTGCTCCATGACCCGCGGATCGGCGTTCAGCGCGGCGTACGGCGCGAGGTCGTCGTCGGTCCAGGGGCGGAGGACGAGGCGTTCCGTGCGGAGGGGAAGCGGGAGAGCGAACGGCATCGGACGAAGCGTACCTCGGGGCGCGCGGTGCTCGCGGCGGCGCGCGCCGTCACGTCCGACCCTCGAGGAGCTCGAGCAGGCCGGCGAGCTCGATCGCGCCCCGCGCGGTGCGCGTGATCGTGCCCGAGGACGCCGGCGGTGCGGCCGACTCCTGCGGGGCGACCACACCTTCCGTCGGGGGATGGCTCCTCGCCCGACGAACCATCGCGTCCTCGAGCGTCTTGGCCATGTCCTTCGGGGAGCATGGCTTGCGGAGGAAGCGGAACGCTGCGGCCGTGTTGACCGCGCGCTCGGCCACGGGGAGCCCGCCGCCGCTGAGCACGATGCGGACGACCGAAGGCTCTCTCTCCGCGAGCTCGGCGAGGAACGCGCTCCCGGCGACGCCGGGCATCCGCTCGTCGCTGACCACGACGTCGACGGTGTGCTCGGCGAGGAGCTGCCACGCCCGGCGTACCGAGCTCGCCGTGTGGACCTGGTAGCCGAGGCGTCGCACGAGGAGACCGAGCCCCTCGAGCAGCGCCTGCTCGTCGTCGACGAGGAGCACGCGGCCCACGCCGTCTTTGGGACGAGCCGGCATCACTCGGCCTCGTAGGAGATGGCCGCGAGGGGGAGATCCATGTGAACCGTCACGCGGCCGTCGGCGATCGATCGGACGTGGACGCGGCCCCCGAGCTGCTCGGCGGCGGCTCGGGCATAGGCCACTCCGGCGCTCTCGTGGGGCGCTCGCCGCACGGTCGACGTGCCCGCGACCGAGAGGCGCGCGCGCAGATCGGCCGTGGCGCGGAGCTCGAGCGAGACTCTCGCTTCGTCACCGTTCGCTTGGCGCGAGACGAGCGCCGTCTCCTCGACCTCGACGAGGAGGCTCGTGATCGCGGCTCCGAGCGTGGCCCGGTCTCCGACCACGTAGATCGGAACGGGCGGGACCACGAGGTCGAACGGTACGCGCCGGAGGAAGCCCGCGCGCTTCAGCTGGGACACGACGTCGAACGCGAGCTGGCTCACGCTCAGCTCCTCGAAGCGGAGCTCGCGCGGCCGCGAGAGCGACACGAGCTGGCTCGCATGCTGCTTCATGCGCGACCGCGTCATCTCGAGGTCCACGACGTCCTCCAGCGCTGGAAGCGTCCCTCGCTCCACGTTGTTCCGGACGAACGACAGGGAGCCGTCGAGCCTTTCGACGAGCTCTCTCATCTCGCTCCCGATGGATCCTGCCATCGCTCCGAGCGTCGCTCGCAGGCCGACGCGCAGGAGCTCGTCGCCGAGCCTGCTCGCGTCGCCCGAGCCGCTCACGGAGGCCGCCGCCATGCTGTCGGTGACCGCGCGCGCGAGGGCTTCGGGCAGGCACGGCTTCGTCAGGAATCGGTGCACCCCCGCGTCGTTGACGGCCTTCACGGCCGAGTCCACGTCCGCTTGTCCCGTCAGGAGCAGACGAGCGGTACGCGGCGAGGCGTGCCGCACCTCGCGGAGGACGTCGACGCCATCGAGCCCCGGCATGCGGAGATCGGAGATGATCGCGTCGAAGTGGCCCGTCTGAGCGCGCGTGAGGGCCTCGCGCGGATTCGTCGTGGTCTCGACGTCGAAGCGCCGACGGAGATGCAACGCGAGACCCTCGACCACGTGCTTTTCGTCGTCGACGAGCAGGAGCAGCGGTCGATCCGAACGTCGCGTCACGAAGCCGGAGTCCGACGGTCGTTCCGTGTCGTCACTCTGGAGAACTGCAGCGCGAATCATGATTGCACCTCGTAGGGGTCATCGGACGCCTTGGGCCCTTTTGTGCCGTTGCGAAGCTCCTCCAGCAGGCCGCGGGCTCGCAGCGCGACGTCTTCGCTCGCCACGAGCCCCGTCTTCAGCTCGGCTGCGGCGGCGTCGGCGGCCATCACGGCGTGGGTCACGTTGCTCGGTGACGCGTCTGCGGTGCCGTGGTGCCCGGCCACGGCGTCCGTCACGGTGAGCGACAACCCCCAGAGCGCGAGGAGGTACCCGCCCACGTGTGCGTGCGCGACGTGGCTCGCCGCCGCCGAGCCGTCGGCGTCGATGCATCCCGCCTGGGTCGCGAGCACGAAGTGTCCGATGTCGTGGAGCAGTCCGGCCAGGAACGCGTCACGCTTCTCCGCGGGCTCGGCGAGCTCCGAGGCGATGCGCGCGACGACCAGCGAGTGATCGTGCAGCTTCTCCGCGAACGATCGCTGTTCGGGCGTGAGGCGCTGACGGCCGAAGACCTCGGCGGACAAGGTGAGGCACTTGACGGTCTCGAGGCCGAGCATCGTCACGGCGTCCTCGATGCTCCGGACCTGGCGGCCGGCACCGAAGAAGGCCGAGCTCGCGCACTGGAGGAGCTTTGCCGAGACGGCGATGTCCTCGGAGACGACGCTCGCGACCTCGCGGACCCCCGCGTTCTCGTCTTCGAGGAGCGCAGTGAGCCGCTGGTACGTCTTCGGCAGGACGGGGAGGTCTCGCACGGTGCCCAGCGCGCGACGGACCGCCTCGCTCGTCACGATGCGACGCACGCGGCACGCGCGTGACAGCACGGCTTCGAGCTCCTCGACTCGGCATGGCTTCGTCAGCGCCTGGTGGGCATACGGCATGAACTTCAGCGCGAGGTCCTTGCCGGGCTCGCCCGAGAGCACGATGCGCACCGTCTCGGGGTGGCGCTCTTGGAGAAAGCGCAGCAGCGTGACGCCGTCGACCTTCGGCATCCGGAGGTCGGTGACGACGACGTCGAAGCGCGTGGTGTCGAGGAGCGCGAGCGCGACGTCGCCGCCCGGCGCGAATTCCATGTCCCAGGTCTTCCGGTGTCGGCGGAGCGACCCGCGGAGCCCCTCGAGGATGCGCACCTCGTCGTCCACGAAGAGGACGCGGCTCACTGCAGACATGCGGCGTTCTCGCTTCCTACCGGGAGACGGACCACGAACCTCGTGCTCCGCCCACCGGCGCCCGGTTCGAAGGACAGCGTCCCGCCGTGGCGCGCGACGATGGTGCGCGCGATCGTGAGGCCTTGGCCCGTGCCCTTCCCGACGGGCTTGGTCGTGAAGAACGGATCCCAGATCTTGTCCCGGATGTCGTCCGGGATTCCGGCGCCGGTGTCCTCGACCTCGATGACGGCGGCGTCACCGTCGTGGCGCGTCCGGACCGTGATGCGTCCGCGGGCGTCTCCCCCGGCGACGACGGCGTCGATCGCGTGGGCGGCGTTCACGACCAGGTTCAAGAAGACCTGGTTCAGCTCGCCCAGACGACACGTGACGAGCGGGAGCTCGCCGTAGTCGGCCTCGACGTCTGCGACGTACTTGTATTCGTTGTTCGCGACGACGAGGGTGTTGGCGAGCGCCGCGTTCAGGTCCTCCGCGCGCGCCTCGTCGGCGCCGGGGTGAGCGAAAGCCTTCATCGCGCGGACGATCTTCGCGACGCGATCGACGCCGTCCTGCGCGCGCTCGAGCGCCTTGGGCGCTTGCTCGAGGACGAAGTCCGCGTCGGCGTCGTCCCAGGCGGCTTCGACTCTCTGCGCAGCGTCGGTCGCTCCGAGCTCCGTCAACCGGGAGACGGTCTCCCGCGTCGTCGCGAGCACCGGGAGGAGGTCCGAGAACGCTCCGTTCAGGAAGTAGAGGCTGTCGCTCACGTACTGGATGGGGGTGTTGATCTCGTGCGCCACGCCTGCGGCGAGCTGGCCGACGGACTCCAGACGCTGGGCCAAGCGGAGCTCGGCCTCGACGCGTCCACGTTCGAGCATCTCCGCCTCGAGGCGCGCGTTGACGGAGGCGAGCGTCTCGAGCGTCGCCGCGAGCTCGTCGTTCGTCCGTTGGAGCTCGCTCGTGCGAGCGGCGACCCGCGCCTCGAGCTCGGCGTTCACGAGGGCGAGCTCCTCCGAGAGTCGACAGGCTTCGGCGAGGGAGCTCTGCTGGGCCTGGACGAGGAACAGGTAGTCCGCGATCGCGTCGTGCACCGCGAAGTCGGTGACGGAGAGGCCGAGCGACTTCATCGCGTCGACGGCGATTCGCGGGGCGACGGCGAAGAGCAGGATGCTGCCGCGGCGAAGCACCTGGCCACGGAGGACGAGCTCGGGTCTGGTGCGCGAGCGGAGGACGAGGCAACGCGCCGGATCGGCCCCGAGTCGCTCGAACGTCACGTCGCCTGCGAAGCGCGGTACCTCGAACGCGTGGTCGAGCCGCGGGCCCGCCTGGAGCTCCGGGAGCAGGCGCCCGAGGACGGCGCCCGCCTTCCACACGCGCAAGTCCTCGTCGATGATGAGATAGAAGGGGAAGAGGACGCCGAGCTCGTCGAGCGAGAGGAACGCCTCGCGCGCGGTCATGCCGCGGCCTCGCGGTAGACGACCGAGAACTCGTCGACGCCTCCGTCCTCACGCTTCTTGGTGCGCTCGATGGACGACACCTCGACGTCGAAGCGTTTCCCGAGGCCTCGCAGGAGGCCGATCATCATGGGCCACAGACCGGCGCGCGAGGATCGGTAGACCACACGCAGCGTCGTCTCGGTCACGTCGTGCACCTCGATGACGGGCGGCTTCAGCTGGGGAAACGTCACCACGGTCCGCGTGTGGAGCGCGTGGAGCCCCACGAGAAAATCGGTGAAGCTCTTTCCGCAGAGGTCCAGGAGGGGCCCGTACCCCTCGCGCGCCGTGAAGAGGATCCAGTGCTCTCCGAAGGCTTCGAGGAGCGCTTCGACGGGCGTCTCGAGGACGTCGGACGCCGCTTCGACGAGCTTGAACGTCACGTCGTCGTCGTAGGCTCGCATGGTGAGGAACGCCGCGTGGCCGACGCCGCTCTTGTCGAGCACGCGCTTCCACACTTCCTCGCCGTGGTTGGCGATGACGAGCTGACGAATCCCTGCGTTCACGAGTCCGTACATCGTCCATCCTCGTCGCCGCTCGCTGGTGAGACGGCGCGACCCGAGGAACGGCCGCGAGGAAAGGAACTGGAGGGGCCGACGTCCGATTCTCGCTCTGGGCGCGATGCCCTTGGGGCACGCGCGCCCTGCGCGCTACGCTCCGCGCCGTGGCTGCGCCCGTCATCCAGATCTTCGGCACGAAGAAGTGCATGGACACGAAGAAGGCCGAGCGATGGTTCAAGGAGCGCGGCCGGAAGGTCCAGCTCGTGGACCTCGGGGAGAAGGGCCTCTCGCCTGGCGAGCTGAAGAGCGTCGCCGCGCGCGTCGGAGGGATGGAGGCGCTCCTCGACCGCGACGGGAAGCGTTACGTCGACAAGGGGCTGAAGTACTCCGCGCCGACGGGGCCTCGCATCGAAGCGCTCCTCCTCGACGACCCACTGCTCCTCCGGACGCCCGTCGTCCGTGTGGGGAAGGAGGCGACGGTCGGCTATCGGCCCGAGGTCTGGGAGGGCTGGACGTCGAGCTGAGCTCAGACGACGCGGAGGTGCTTCGCGCGCGCGAGGGGTCTCGGCCGGATCACGGGCATGAGCGGGCCGTGCCCCGTCCGGAGCCAGCTCCGTAGCTCCGGGGCCACCGTGGCGCCCCGGAGGTCGGCTCGTCCGAGCGCGAGGCCGAGGACCCCGGCCTGCTCCACGATCCCCAGCCGCGCGTCGACGAGGACCACGTCGGCGCTGCCGATGCGGCAGAGGCCGCCTTTCCCGGCCAGCTCCAGCGTGAATCGCTCGATCCGGACGCCGATCCCCGCGGCCTCGGCGAGGGCGGACAGGGCGGCGAGGGCGTCCGCGGGACTCACCCCCGGAGGATACTCTGCCGCGGAGCCGGAAGCCCAATCTGGGGTTGCGTCGGGCCGGGGAATCGACGACCCTTGTGAGACATCGCGGGGTTCGGGCCACGCATTTCGTGCGGCTCGTGGCTCGCGGGGGCCATCCTTACGGATTCATGTCCGAGCCGCAGCGCAGCAGCCCTCCGCCGATCTCGCACGGGTCCGTCATCAACGACCGTTACGAGATCCGCCAGAGCCTCGGCAAGGGGGGCATGGGTGAGGTGTTCCTCGCGTACGACCGGACGACGCAGCAGCCCGTCGCGCTGAAGATCGTCCGCGAGGAAGCGCGCATGCCCGGCGACGACGAGGCGCTCCGCCAGGAGCTGATCCTCGCGCGCTCGGTCTCGAACCCGAACGTCTGCCGCGTGCACGACCTCGCGCCGTCTCCGTACGGCCCCATCCTCGTGATGGAGCACATCACGGGGCAGACGCTGCATACGCACATCCGCCGGAAGAAGGCCCAGGGCGGGTACACGTCCGACGAGTTCCGGCGCATCGCCTCGGACATCTGCCAGGGCGTCGCGGCGATCCACGCCTGCGGCCTCGTCCACGGCGATCTCAAGCCGGGCAACGTCATGGTCACGTCGAATCCCGACGGGGCGATCGGCAAGGCCATCGTCCTCGACTTCGGCTTCGCGAAGGAGCGCGCGCGCCTCTCCGCCCGTCGTCCCGGAGCTCCGCCCGACGGGGGCACCCCGAACTACATGGCTCCGGAGCGCATCCGCTCGGGCGGCGCCTCGATCGAGGACGACCTCTACGCGCTCGGCCTGACGCTCTGGGAGATGTGGACCTGCCGCGTCCCCGAGCCTGGCTACAAGCCGCGCGCGAAGCCGATGCGCCAGCAGATCATGTTCGACGTCCCCGCGGGGCTCAGCGTCGACGAGATCAAGCAGATCTTCCGCTGCCTCGCGGACGACCCGCAGGCCCGGCTCCCTGCGCGTCATCTCCGCTTCTTCAACCCGGTGCAGCTCACGACGAACCCGATGCAGGTCTCGCGCGAGCGCCTCGATCCGGGGCCGCCGCCGGGACGCAACGCGCAGCAGGCCTTCGCGCCGGGCAACCAGGCCCTCCTCGCGACGTTCGCGACCAACGCGCCCGAGTTCGTCGGCGAGATGATCTTGCTCGATCGGCAGCAGCTCTCGATCGGCCGGCGCAACGACGTCGACGTCGTCGTGCCCGAGGCCACGGTGAGCGGTCATCACGCGAACCTGAAGTGGTCGTCCGGCTCGTGGCAGATCGAAGATCTCGGATCCACGAACGGCACGTACGTCGAGCACACGTACGAGCGGAAGAAGGTCGTCAACCTGATGCACGGCGGCGAGGTGCAGCTCGGCGAGCTGCGTCTGAAGCTCGTGAGCTTCGGGAAGGACAGCCCGCACCACAAGCGCGCGAAGCAGTACCTCGGGCGTCGCGACGGGCTCACGGGGCTCCTCACCCGCGAGCCGTTCCTCAAGGCGATCGACGAGGAGGCCGGCTTCGGCGAGTGGGTCGAGCAGCCGCTCAGCATCGCGCGCTACGAGATCCGCGGTCCGAACCGCCTCGTCTCCGACCGTCCCACCATCCTCGAGATGCTCGCCTTCCGTCGCGCGGCGACGCGCGTCGTCGAGCTCACCGACATGCTCCTCCTCTCCCTCATCGCGGTGACGGCCGGTCGCACGGGGCCGCTCCGCTTCGCGGTCTGTATGATGGGGCCCGGGGCGCAGGAGGCGCGAAACCTCGTCGAGCAGGTCGTCGGGCAGGTGCAAGGCATGCTTCCGGAGGGCCTCGACCTCGTCGCCTCGATCGCGCGGTACGAGCCGGGCATCAACGTCCGCGCTCTCGTGGATCCCTGAGATAGGCGTCCGCCCCAGGCCACGGAAGTCGTCGTGCCCGAGCGCCCCTCCAGTAGCCCGATGTCGGAGCCCCGGCCGATGGCGCGGACGAGCCTGTCGGGGCTCGACCCGAACCCCGAGCGGCCCGCGCGCGTGCAGATGATCGTCGCGCTGCTCCTCGTCCTCGTCCTCGTCGCGATTCCTCTCTATCTGTGGCGGAGGCCGCGCGCCGAGTCGATCGCCTCCGGAGGCGCGAGCGCGGCGCCGGCGGAGACGGTCTCTTCGCCGCCCCCCGTGACGTCGACCTCACCGGGCGAGGAGAAGGTCACCGTCGGAGACGTGCGGATCATCTCCTGCCACGATCCCGGCTCGAGGAAGACGCCGCGCGAGCAGTGCGACCACGTCGCCGCCGTCGAGCAGGCGCTCACGAAGGCGGTCGAAGAGAGCGCGTCGTGTGTCCCGAAGGAGGCGGGCGGCGGCACCATCCAGTACGTCGTCGACGTCTCCTTCAAGCGGAAGGGCGCGACGGTCACGACGCCGAGGGACGGCCGGAACCTCCGGAACGCCAAGGCCGTCTCCGCCTGCCACTCGGCGGTGAAGGCGCGGCTCTCGGCGCTCGCCCTCGACGGCGTCGCGCACCAGCACCAGCGCTACAAGCTCGAGGTCACCGCGACGTACCCCGGGCCCGTGAAGCCCTAGACTAGCGGCACGGGACGGGAGCGATGCCGGAGGTGTACTTCCGGCAGACCGTCGCGAGGAGGGAGACGCTGCGCGGGATGGCGCCGGACGACTGCTCGAGCTCGCATCGCGCGAAGCGGTTCGAGCCGCACCACGGGTTGACGCCGGCCCCGCTCCTCAGGGGGTAGTACTTGTCGACGCCCTGCGCGAAGCACGCGCCGCCGCACGCCGAGAGCTTCGTGAAGTCGTTCTTGTCGGTCTCGGTCCCGTTGCAGTCGTAGTCGAACGAGACCAGGCCTCCCGGCGTCGTGTAGGGCGCGCCGAAATGCTCCTGCTGCGCGGGGAAGACCTGCACGTTGCCGTCGTGGCAGTCCCCCGCGACGGGCACCCACCCCGCGCCGGCCTGGGCCTGGTCGCACGCGGTCTTGGTCTGGGTGACGTCGCCGGCGCCGTCGCCGTCCGCGTCTCGGTAGAAGACCCGCAGCGCCACGCAGGGGCCGACGGGGTCGCCGTCGCAATGCGCGAAGCCCTGCCGGCAGTCGACGACGCATGCGCCGTTCACGCAGGCCGCGTCGCCGTTCGCGCCGGCTTCGCACTTCTTCCCGCACGCTCCGCAGTGCGAGACGGACTTCGACCGGTCGACGCAGGCGCCGTTGCAGTTCGTCAGCGGCGAGCAGTCGGCGCCGCAACCGGAGGGCGTGCAGACCTGGCCGGCGGCGACGTTGCAGGCGACGAGGCAGCTCGTGCAGGTGGCGGGCGACGTGATGTCCGACTGACAGCCGTCCTTCGGATCGCCGCACGCGACGAAGCCCGGCTTGCAGGTCCCAGCTGCGCACTGGTCGTCCTTGCAGATCACGCCGTCGGCGTTCGCGACGGAGCAAGGCTCGCAGGAGGCGCCCCCGCAGCCGTACTGCGTGCTCTTCGGCACGCACGCGCCGTTGCAGCGCTTCTCGCCCGGAGGGCAGGCGTTCGGATCGCCGGGCTGGGGGACCGAGTCGCCGCCGTCGCCTTCGTCGCCGACCTCGACGCCGTCGGGCCGGAGCTCCCGGTCGCCGTCCGCGCCGAGGATCTGCGCGCACCCCCAGACCGCGCCGGACGCGACCAACACGGCCGCCCAGAGGAACGCGGGAGAGCTGCTTCGGGACACCGACCCCACGCCCTCGACGCTAGCACTGCTGGGCCTCCTCTACTGCCACGGTCGGGCTGGCGTCCCGCCCCGGCCGCGACTAGGTTCCCGCTCCGATGTCGCGTCGCCGCCTGACCGTGCTGGATCCGAGCGCCGGAGCGCCCGTCACGTACCGCGATCCGGACGACGACCACTTCCGCGACCAGTGCGGCGTCTTCGGCGTCTACGGGCACGCCGAGGCCGCGAACATCGCCTACCTCGGCCTCCACGCGCTCCAGCACCGCGGCCAGGAGTCGGCCGGGATCGTGACGAGCGACGGCGAGGCCCTCTACGCCCACCGCGCGATGGGCCTCGTCCAGGACGCGTTCAGCGCGGAGCAGCTCCAGAAGCTCCCCGGGCGCATCGCCATCGGGCACGTCCGCTACTCGACCGCCGGCGGCTCTCACATCCGGAACGCGCAGCCGCTCGCGGTCGACTACGCGCGAGGCTCGCTCGCCGTGTGTCACAACGGCAACCTCACCAATGCCGACGAGCTGCGCGCGCAGCTCGAGGCGGAGGGTTCGATCTTCTCGACGACCTCGGACACGGAGGTCCTCGTCCACCTCATCGCGAAGAGCAAGGAGATCTCGATCGAGGACCGCGTCGTCGACGCGCTCGCGCGGGTGCAGGGCGCCTACTCGCTCCTCTTCCTCACGCCCGAGACGATCGTCGCGGTCCGCGATCCGCGCGGGATCCGGCCGCTCTGCCTCGGGATCCTCCCCTCGCGGAAGGACGCCCACGTCGTCGCCAGCGAGCCGACGGCCTTCGATCTCATCGGCGCCGAGTACGTCCGGGACGTCGAGCCCGGCGAGATGCTCGTCATCGACGCGACGGGGATGAAGAGCCTCCGCCTCCCGGTGAAGGAGACGGCGCAGGCCTGCATCTTCGAATATGTGTATTTTGCACGTCCGGACTCGCAGCTCGGCGGTCGGAGCGTCTACGAGGTCCGGAAGGAGCTCGGCCGGCGCCTCGCGCGCGAGAACCCCGTCGACGCGGACGTGGTCATCGCGGTCCCCGACTCGGGTGGCCCCGCCGCGATCGGCTATGCGGCCGAGCAGAAGCTGCCCTACGAGATGGGCCTCATCCGCTCGCACTACGTCGGCCGCACGTTCATCGAGCCGCAGCAGTCCATCCGCCACTTCGGCGTCCGCCTCAAGCTGAACCCCGTCGAGCCCGTGCTCCGCGGCAAGCGCGTCGTCGTCATCGACGACTCGATCGTGCGCGGCACGACGTCACGGAAGATCATCAAGATGGTCCGCGACGCGGGCGCGCGCGAGGTACACCTCCGCATCTCGAGCCCTCCGACCCAGTGGCCCTGCTACTACGGCATCGACACGCCGACGCGGCGCGAGCTCATCGCGTCGAGTCACTCCGTCGACGAGATCGCGCGGTACGTGACGGCCGACTCGCTCGGCTACCTCTCGCTCGAGGGCATGGTCGAGGCGGTGGTCGGGGCAGGGGAGGCCAAGTCGGGGCCCGAGGGCTTCTGTCACGCCTGCTTCAGCGGGCAGTACGCGATCCCCTTCGCCCCCTCCGCTCGCCGGCAGACGCGTCTCCAGGGCGTCTGACTCGGCGCGTCCGGGCCTCGGCAACTCGGCGCTTGCCCCGCGCGCCGAGCAGCGCTCCCATGAAGGGATGCTGTCCGTTCGCGTCACGGTCGCGATGGGGAAGAAGGCGGTCTCGCTCGAGGAGGTGAAGGACCAGCGCATCGTCACGGCGCTCAGGCAGGCGTCGCGGGACATCGGGGCAAAGCTCGCCCACGTGAAGTGCCCCGTGCACGCCAAGGGGCCCACCGACGTCCGTCTCCACTTCGACGCCGGCGGCAACGGCGACCTCAAGTACGAGTCCTGCTGCGAGAAGCTCGGCGAGGCCGTGGGGAAGGCGCTCTGAGCCGAGCGTCAGGTCAGATCTCGCTGCCGTAGGCGCGGACCTCGCGGACGAGCCCGCTGTCGCCGCGGACGAGGACGAGCAGGGTCGCCGCGTGACGCCCCGCCCTGCCGGCGCGCCGCGCGACCTCGAGGCAGCATCGGCGTCCGTCGTCCGCGGTGCCGCTCGCGACGAGCTCGGTGCGCTCGAACGTGCCGAGCCATGCCGCGAGGGCGCCGCTCGGCCGATCATGGATCTTGCCGCGCACGTCGACCGCCAGCGCCTCGTGCTCGAAGGCGGAGAGGGCGCGGCCGGCGTCGCCTGCGGCGAGCGCCGCGAGGAGGTCGACCGCGACCGCCGCGCGTGGCTCCGCGGCGGCGCTCGTCGTGCTGGGAGGAACGAGGCGCGCGTCGGTCCGCTCCGGCATGGAGTAGTAGAGTCGCACGTCGATCTCGCGCATCGTCCGGCGCTCGGCCACCACCCCGATCGGGATACGGGCGCCCCCGAGCTCGAGGGTGCCCTCGTTGACGTCGCAGTCGACCCCGGTCGTACTAGCGAGGCACGTGAACGCGGCGTCCTTCCACGTGCGGGCGAGCTCGAGCAGCATCGACTCGATCCCGGCGACGCTCGCTCCACGGCCGCGGGTGGGATCGTCGAGCGTCGCGCGGGTGCCGAGGCGGCGGACGAGGGCCGTCGCACCGCCGGCGACGAGCGCGGGGACGAACACGTCGACGAGTCGACCCTTCAGCACGGAGCTCGGGGGAGGAACCGTCGAGGGGGCGCGGCGCTCGCCTTCCATGAGGGGCAGCATACCGCGCCGTCCGCTACGATGGAGTCCCCATGGCTCCCGCGGACGCTGCTTCCTCGACACCTCGGTCCGACCTCTTCGCGCGCATCCCCCCGGCGGTCAGCGTCTACGAGGTCTCCCCGCGCGACGGGCTCCAGAACGAGCCCTCTACGGTCCCGCTCCGCGGGAAGCTCCGCCTCATCGACGCGCTGACGGCCGCGGGGCTGTCGCGCGTGGAGATCACGAGCTTCGTCTCGCCGAAATGGATCCCTCAGCTCGCCGATGCCGACGAGCTCGCCGAGGTCGTGATGGAGCACCACGCCGTCCCCGGCGTGACGTACACGGCGCTCTGCCCGAACGCGAGGGGCCTCGAGCGCGCGAAGAAGGCGGGGATGAAGGAGATCGCGGTCTTCTTGAGCGCGAGCGAGACGCACAACAAGAAGAACGTGAACAAGACGGTCGCGGCGACGCTCGCCGCCTTCGCCGAGACCATCGGGCCGGCGCGCGAGGCCGGGATCGAGGTGCGCGGCTACGTCTCCACCGTCTGGGGCTGTCCGTACGAAGGCGCGGTCGACCCCGCCCGAGCGATCGCGACCGCGAAGACGCTCTACGAGATGGGCTGCTACCAGGTCTCGCTCGGCGACACGATCGGCTCCGGGACACCTCGGCTCACGCACGAGATCATCACGCGCGCCCTCGGCGAGCTGCCGGTCGACGCGATCGCGATGCACATGCACGACACGCGCGGCACCGCCCTCGCGAACATCGTCGTCGGGCTGGAGCTCGGCGTCCGCCACTTCGACGCGTCGGTCGGTGGCATGGGCGGATGTCCCTACGCTCCCGGTGCGGCGGGGAACGTCGCGACGGAGGACCTCGTCTACCTGCTGCACGGGATGGGCATCGAGACAGGGATCGACCTGGAGCGTCTCGTCGAGGCCGCGCGCGCCGCCGAGAGCATCGTGGGGCGAACGCTCCCCGGAAAGGTCCATCAAGCGGGGCTACGCAGCCTCCGCGCCTGAGCGCCGGATTGCAGGCTTGTCCGAGCGTGCTTTCGAATCTGCAAGAATCGCCGGAGAACAGCCCAGAAATGGCGACGTTCGCGCTGGCACGAAGATCGCTTGTCTCCGGAGCGGCACCGCGTTGAGGCTTACCCCCCCCCGAGCCGGGACGCGGTGCCGTTTTTCTTCTCTCCTCCGGACGTGCGTGCCAGATTCGGCCGCAGACGATGAGGACGCTCCCGACGCTCGCCGTGCTCGCCTTGCTCGCGTCGCCGGGCTGTAGTCGGACGCCGCCGGAGCCTTCGCCCGCGACGACCGCCACGACGGCGGCCGCGGTCGTGGCGCCGGCGTCCCCTCCGAGCCCGGCATCGACGCCGTCGGCTCCCCCGGTCGATCCCTCCCGTTGCGTGACGAAGCTCGCCGCGAAGGCGCCGCCGATCCCGCCCGCCGCGTCGCCGTCCGCGTGCCCGCGCGACCCCGAGCCGTCGCTCAAGCTGCCGACCGCGGAGGTGACGTTGACGGACGCACCCGGCGGCCCGCGCGTGAAGGTGGAGCTCGCGACGAGCGAGGATCAGATCCGGAAGGGCCTCATGTACCGGCGCGAGATGCCGGAAGAGGCCGGCATGCTCTTCAAGCTCGACGGCCGGAAGGACCACACCTTCTGGATGCACAATACCTGCATCCCCCTCGACATGATGTTCGTGGACGAAGACGGGCTCATCGTCGGGATCGTCGAGGCGGCGGAGCCCATCACGGACGACACGCGTTCGGTGGGATGCCCGTCGCGTTACGTCCTCGAGGTCAACGCGGGCTACACGCGGCGACACGGCGTCGCCCCCGGCCAGCGCCTCGCCCTGCCGGCGGCGCTCCGCTGACGGTCGGGCCCGGTCGTGGTAGAAAGACCCCCCATGCTCTCCACGTCCTCGCGCGCGTCCGCATTCGCCCTCTCGCTTGCGATCGGTCTGACGGGCTCGGCCTGCAAGACCGGCCCCTCGGAGCTGGAGCCGATGTCGAAGGAGCCGGCGCCCGTCGCCACGACCCAGGGCGCCACCACGCCCACGTCCGTAGCGGTCGCGACGTCCACCGCGGCGGCGACGGCGAGCGCCGCCCCGAGCGCGCCCCGCGCGCCCGGAAAGAAGGGCCCCGATCCGCACAAGGGGAGCTTCACGCTCGCGGAGGCGACGAAGGAGCTCACGGGCAAGGGCCCGATCGTCGCGACCATCGACACCTCGATGGGCGCGCTCCAGTGCAAGCTCTTCGACGACAAGGCGCCCCTCACGGTCGCGAACTTCATCGGGCTCGCCACCGGCAAGCGCGCCTGGAAGGATCCTTCGACCGACGAATGGGTGAACCGGCCGGCCTACGACGGGACAGGCTTCCACCGCATCATCAAGGGCTTCATGATCCAGGGCGGTGATCCGAAGGGCAACGGCTCGGGCGAGCCCGGGTACACGATCAAGGACGAGATCTGGGAGGGCGCGAAGCACGACCGCGCCGGCCTCCTCTGCATGGCGAACCGCGGCCCCGACACGAACGGCGCGCAGTTCTTCATCACCGACGCCGCCGCCGCGCACCTCACGAAGGCCGGCACCTACACGATCTTCGGCGAGTGCGCCCCGGTCGACACCGTCCACCAGATCGCCAACGTCGAGACGGCGCCCGGGGACCGCCCGACGAAGCCCGTCACCATCACGAAGGTGACCATCACCCGCGACGAGAAAGCCGCCAAGAAGTAGCCGACCCCGTGCCCGTGCCCGGCTTCTCTCTCGTCAATGCCCGAAGTGCCCGGAGAGGATCCCCTCGCCGAGGATGTGCCCATCCATCGCGGCGTCGACCTTCTCCCGCGGCGCCCCTTCCGGCAGCCCGAGCGCCACGTCGAGCGCCAGCACGCGGAATCGGTAGCGGTGCGCCTCGCCCTTCGGCGGACACGGCCCCGCGTACCGCGCGCTCCCGAAGTCGTTCAGCCCGAAGCGCGCCGCATCTCCGGCGCCGGTGAGCTCCGCCCCGCCGGGTAGCTTCCGCACGTGGGGCGAGACGTCGAAGGCGACCATGTGCGTGAAGAGCCCGCTCTGCGCGTCGGGATCCTCCACGAGCAGCACGAGCGACTTCGTCCCGGGCGGGGGCGCGCTGAAGACGAGCTCCGGCCTCACGTCGGTGCCGTCGCACGTGTGATCGACCGGGATCCGTCCGGCCGAAGCGAACGCCGGGGTCGTCACCGTGATCGACGCGAGGCGCGCTCCGGGCGCGATGCGCGGCTCGAACGGCGTCTTCGCGCACGCGCTGGTGACGGCGGCTCCGGCGAGCGCGAGCGCGGCGACGAGAGGGGTCGAACGAAGCATCACGCCCCCTCGTCTAGCCCTGCTAGTCGCGCGGGTAAATCAGGCCGGGGTCGTGCGAGTAGAACGCGTCGAACCTCGGCTTCTCGAAGGTCGCCGCGCCGAAGAAGGCCCACGCGATCGACCACGCCGCCGCGATCCAGAAGGCGCGCCCGAGCCTCCGACCCGAGACCGCGAGCATGACGAACAGGAAGATCGCGTAGTCGTTCGAGAACCGGTAGCCGAACTGGAACCAGCCGCTGTTCTGGTAGAGGAGGTTCATCATGCACGGGCCGATCGCGGCGAGGGCGGCCGCGCCGTAGACGACGCCTGGCCTCCTCGGCCACACGAGCCAGGCGTAGATCGGCGTCGTGAACCACAAGGCGAGGCCGTGTCCGCTGATCATGAAGGGGACGTGGCCGGGGAACGGCTCGCCCTTCGCCGGAAGCCAAGGCAGGCTCCCGAGCGCGACCGCGAGGTTCTTCGGGAGGAAGTGGACGCTGAAGAGCCCCCACTTCTGGATGCGGCTCTGCCAGACGACGGTGAGAAACTCGTGCCCGAACGCCGACGGGCTCGGGTTGCCGAACCGCGACCAGTTGAGCCACGAGGCGAACGCGAGGCAGACCGCGATCGGCGCCGCGAAGGCACCGAGGAGGCGGAGGAGGGTCGCGCGGTCCGCGCCCTCGACCACCTCGCGGGCGCGCTCGAGGAGCGTGCCCTCCGCTGGCAGCTCGCGCGCCTCACCGCGATCCGGACGCATGTAGGCTACACGTACGGCCTCGACGACGAAGAAGAGGCCCGTCAGCGCCGTGGTGGGACGGGTGAGGAACATGCAGCCGATGGCGAGGCCGGCGAGCATCGGCTTCTCCGCGCCGAGGGCCCACAGGACGAAGAGCGCGGCGAGCCCGCAGCCGACGACGTGCGCCGCGAACCAGACCGTCCCCTGCACGGCGGTGAAGAAGTAGACCGAGGCAAAGGCGAAGAGGAGCGCGAGCCGGAGGTCGTCGGCCTCGGAGCGCTCCGACCTCTCCGATCGTCGGAGCTTCTCGAGCACGAGGAAGAGCGCCGCCGGAGCGATCCCCGCGAGCCAGACGACGAATTGTCCGTCCTGGAAGTTCTCGGGGCTACCGGCCGCGAGCACGAGCGGCATCATCAGGACGGCAGGGAAGGGCGGGAAGCTGATGAACCACTTGCCCTTGAAGAGAGCAAAATCGTTCCCGCCTGCGTACGCCGGGGGAGGCCCGCCGAGGTCGTGCCGGCCGTGGAGCCAGCTGTCCGCGAGATGGGCGTAGTGGTTGTACGGCGTGTGCTGGAGCATCCGGTCGCCGGCGACGAGCCCGTAGACGAGGAGGCACGCGGCGTAGATCCCGAGCGCGAAGATCACGCGACGCGAGCGGCTCTCCGGCGCGAGCCACGCGCGCTTCGAGGGGGCGGCTTCCGTCATGCGCGGGCGACCCTAGAGGATCGTCACCCCGGAATCGAGGATCCGCGCGCGCGCTCGCCGCAGGGCAGGCGCGAAGATCTCTTCGCACCCCCGTCGCGTAGGCGGGCGGCGCCGTTCGCGTCCAGGCGTCCAGGGCACCCCAAAAAGGCCAGAAATATCGCTCCGGCGCCGTGGCATGACGCTTGTATGACGGAACGGTGACACATGGCCCTTCCCTTCGACCCGACGCCCGGTCTTCGTGATCCCCGCGCCCTCGCGATCCTCGCGAAGACCATCTATCGCGAGCTCCGCGGCAGTGGTTACGCCGAGAAGGACGTCATGGCGCTGGCCGGCGAGCTGCTCGGCATGGTCGCGACCGAAGTGAAGGGCCGGCGAGAGCCCCGCGGCGACTGAACGGGCGCCCTGCGTAATTGACAGGACACGCGCGAATCTCCGACAATTCCTTCGGAAAACCGACGGAACCCCGGTCGCGCACCACGCGCGCCCCGTGAGGGTCCGTCCGGGGGACGTGCGTGTTCTCGATCATCATCAGCGAAAAGGGCGGCGCCGAGCGTCGCGAGGCCTTCGACAAGAACGAGATCAACGTCGGGCGCGTCCAGGGCAATGACCTGATGCTCCCGAAGGGGAACGTCTCGAAACATCACGCGCGCCTGCTCTTCCGCGACGGCCGCTTCATCGTCACGGACCTCAAGAGCACCAACGGCACGTACGTCAACGGCCGGAAGATCGCGCAGGCGACCATCGTCCGCGAGGGCGACAAGATCTACATCGGAGACTTCGTCCTCCGCCTGGAGACGAACGGCCAGCAGGCCGCGCCGCCGCCCGAGGTCACCGCGGGGGCCGAGGACGAGTCGATCCGCACGCTCGC